>JAICTU010000153.1 GCA_025936205.1 Polyangiaceae bacterium
CGCCAGCGCCAACCAGCCGACCCCCGTGCCCCCGGCTCCGCGCGAGTCGCCGGTGCCGTCGAGCGCTGTCGCGTCGAGCGGTGGGCGCCCGGTACCGCCTCCGCTGCCCGTATTTTCGCCCGAGCCGGCCAACGAAGCCAGCCCGCGCGCTGCCGAGTCGGAGTCCATCCCGGCCGCGAGCGCGGGAGCGCCGCCCTCGCCGCGCGCTGCCGACAGCGACCCTCCGCCCGCGACACCGCGCGCGCCGGTGATGGAGCAGGCTCCCGCGGCGCCGCGCGCTCTCGACACCGCGCCGGACAGCGAAGACGAACACACGCTGATGCGCCCGGCGACGGCGCCGCTGCCCGCGGATGCCTATCGCGACGCACAGCCCAAGGATCCGGAACCCAGCGTAGGAACTCCACTGGAGCTGGTGATCCAGGAGCCCCAGTCCCCCAAGCGTCGACTGAACCTGGTGTGGCTGCTGGCGGCAGCCAGCTTGTGTGCGGGCGGCTATGTCGCCTTCAGCGCGCGCCAGAGCAGCACGGCGCCGGCGCCGACGGCGAACGCTGCGCCAGAAGCGGCCTTGCCGCCCAAGCGCGAGCCCGTGCCCCCTCCACCTCCGAAGACGGGCAACCTGGAGCCACCGATCGGTACCACTTACGATCCAGACACTGCCGCGGAAGACGACGCGTTGCTGACGCCTCCGCAGCGCGAAGCACGCAAGGCCGCCCGCGCGCGCGTGCCGCGACCGGTGCACAAGGAGTCGGTTGCCGTCGCAGGGGCGGCGGCGCCCGCGGCGCCGTCGGGCGAGGCGCCAGCGCCTGAGCCCAGCCAAGATAAGGCAGAACCCGCGGGAACGTCCGCTGCTGCACCTGCCGCTCCGGCTCCCACTGCGGCTCCCCCGGCGCCTGCTGCGGCTGCCCCTGCCGCGCCTGCACCGGAGACCCGCGAGGCAGCGGGATCGGCGCCGGGCAAGCCTGTTGCCCCGGCGGCAGCGGCTGCGCCCGAGCCGGGCGCAGCGAACCCACCGACGCCGCCCGCACCGACCCCGGCAGAGCCGCCCGCCGCCGGCGACGGCAGCGAGCCGTCACCGCCGCCAGTGGATCGCGAAAATCCCTACTGAGCTTCCACCGGCGAGGGGCGTTGCCTCGTCAGATCACATCGAGAGTCGCAAACGAGAGCTTCCGGAAGCTGCTTCTAGTTGAGGCGGATCGGAATGTGAACCTGGGGCTTTGCCTTGGCGCGCTTGCGCACGGCCTTCGGCTTCGGTGGCAGCTTGAACTCGCGATCGAACACGAACACGTCATCGTGTGTGTCGACCTGAAACACCTGCTGCGGGTTCTGGGGCATCAGCTTTTCGTTCGAGGAGGTGTCGATCGCCACCTCGAAGCGCGCGCCCGGGTCGGGACGCAGATAGAAGTGCGCGAACCCCAGGCCATCGGTTTGCCCCACCGCTGCTCCGTCGATCTTGACGGGCAGGCTCGCGGCGGCGCCGCTCACATGGACCAGCACGACGGCATCGCGCTTGGTGGGCTGGCAACCGAGCGCGTGGTCGATGGGCTTGCGCTCTTCACCGCCCAGACCTTGCACGCTGCGCAGGATGATCACGCTCTCCGCGGCGCTCGGCGCGTAGCCGCTCGGGCAGGTCAGCGTGATCGGTACGCGGTCCCCCTCGAAGCCGTGCAAGCGTGCCTGCAACTCACCCGTTGCGTTGGTCGTCCCGATCACCTTGCCGCGCGCGGCGATTTGCGCGCCGCCGACCGCGGTCTTTTCGTCCGCCGTCACGCTGAAGTGCGCCACGAACGGCAACGGCTCGGGATCGGCGCAAGCCCCGAGCGCCAGCAAGCCCAGTCCGAGGATCCCGCGCATCATGGCTGCGCTCCCTTGGCGGTGGGCGCCGTCTTCTGTTCCAGCACGCGCACCATGGCTGCATAGGCCGTATTCTGGGGATAGCTCTGTTGGAGCTGACGATACAGCGGCAGCGCGTCGGAGTAGCGAGCCACCAGTACGTGCCGCGCCGCTTCCGCTGCCAGCTTGGATTCCGGGGACGCCGCTGCCTCCGCCTCCTTGCGAGCCGCTTCCGCGGCCTTGGCATCGGCGGGGGGGACCGCCTCGGCCTTCTCCTCGCTGACCGCTACACTGGGCAGCACCGCAGGAGCGGCGGCGGGGACGGCCGCGGGGGCTGCGATGGGTGCTGCTGCCGCGGGCGCCGCCGCGGCGGGCGCTGCCGCCGGCTGGGCGCTGCCCGGCAGGTTGGTAAGGGTTGCCTGCTTCGGGCTCTCGGTTTCGTCCTGCGCTGCGCGCTGCTCGATGCCGTCCGTCGGGCTCGGTGCCACGCCGCCGACCAGCTGCTTTCCGACAGCAGCAAAGCCGATCGCCGCTACGGCGAGCGCCGCCAGCACGATCAATCTGGCTTGGGAGGCAGGCTTGTCTTTTGGCCTGGCGCTGCCGGTTTGGTCCAGGTTCGCTCGTCCCCAGTCGGCCGCGCTCTGATCGATCGGGATGTGCAGCCCGAAGCCCGTCTGTTGCTGAGCGAGCGAGCCGCGCGCCGAAGGCACCTGTTCGAAGCGTGTGGCAAATGCGGCGGTGGCCGAGTGGGCGACGGAAGAAGCCGCGGGCGCCGTGGGCGGTGAGCCCAGCGCGCTGCCCGGGATGCTGGGCGTGCGATCGAGCATCGTGCCCGCCATGGGAGGCGGCGCCGCGGCTCGCACCGGGTTTGCCGCCGGCGCCATGCCGGCGTGAGCCGGCGAGAGCTGCTGCGCGGCATGAGCTGCCGGCGCGGCATGAGCGGCGTGAGCCACCGGAGCGGCGTGAGCCACCGGAGCGGCGTGAGCCACCGGAGATAGTGCGGTGGGCACCACCGGGGCGGGCCCGACCTGCGGCGCCGCGGGCGTCGCGCCGTGCAGCGGCGGCGCGATCGATGCCTGCGTCCCGATGCTGCGCGGACCATGCAGCAGCTCCGGCTCGTGCCCGTAGGACGCCCCCTGGTAGGTGGGCTGTGGCAACGGGAGCGGCCCGGGCTCGGACAGCGGAGCCGTGGCGGGAGGCACAGCGGTTGCTGGAGGCGCAGAGGCGGGCGCTGCCACTGGAGAAGGTGGCGTCGGATACGCGGACACCGGATGTGCTGGCGGAACGGTCGGCGCCGGATCGCTCACGGGCATCTGCGTGGGCGGCCCCGCCAGCTCGTGGGCGGCATACGCAGGGGGCTGCGGCGGCACAGCCCGAGCTGGCAGCGCCTGAGCTGGCAGCGCCTGAGCTGGAAATTGCGGCGGTGGAAACTGCGGAGCCCGCGCGGCCGGGTGCTCGACGGCGGGCGCCAGCGGGGTCATCGCGCGCGGGGCCACGGGCGCCACGGCGCCGCCCAATGCGGCTTCTCGCGCCGCGCGCAAGTAGTCGGATGCGAGCGCGGTCTGATGTAGTCCACCTCCCGCGGCGGCCGGGTACGGCGGCGCGGGCTGGGCAGGGTAGGGCTGGGCAGGGTAGGGCTGCGCCGGATGGGCTTGCGCGGGCTGAGGCGGTGCCGGATAGGGCGAGGGTTGCGGAACGCTCTGCTCTCGAGGCGGCGCGGCGCGGCCGACCTGGGTCTGCACACCCGCGCCATCAGCGCGAACGGGGGGCATGGGCCACGCGCCGGGGGTGCCGTGCAGCGCCGTCTGATCGGGGCTCTGCGGCCGCGCCACACCCGCGCTCTGCCAACCGCCCTGCAGCGCCGTCGGTCGCGCCGGCGCGGTGGGCTGAGCCGGTGCGACAGCGGCAGCCGGGGGACGTGGCTTACGATCTCCAGACACGGAGATCATCGGCGCGGCAATGATCGCCGACCCGCCGCCGGCGGCGGGCGCAGGGCTGGAAGAGGGAGGCGTCACGGGAGCCTCCGGCGCGACGGGTGCAACGGGCGCGACACCCAGAAATGTGCTCTCCAGCGCGTTGCCCGCGCCCGGCTTGGGATCCTTCGGCGGAGTGCTCATCGCTGTCTCCTCTTGGCTGCCGCGTAGACGGCGGCGGGCAAATCGTGGCCATGGATGCGGATCGCTTCGAGACACGCGGGCAATACGCCCGTCGGAACGAACTCCGGCTTGTTGGCGTTCTCGCCGTGCTCGAGCACGAACAGATCCTGTAATTGATACTGGTTATGCTCGTCGCAGCCGAGCACTTCGGTGATGTGGGTGACGCGCCGGCTGCCGTCGCGCACGCGGCCGACCTGCACGATGACGTCGATCGCCGAGCTGATCTGGCTGCGCAGCGCCGAGAGGGGCAGCTCCACGCTGCTCATCAGCGCCATCGTCTCCAGGCGCGAGAGCGAATCCTTGGGATAGCTGGCGTGCACCGTGGACATGCAGCCGCCGTGGCCCGAGGTCATGGCCTGGATCAGCTCCAGCGCTTCTCCGCCGCGGATCTCGCCCACCACGATGCGATCCGGCCGCATGCGCAGCGTGGCCTTGAACAGATCGCGGATGGTGATCTGCCCCTTACCGCGCGCGTCTGCCGGGCGCCCCTCGAGCTGCACCACGTGCGCCTGCTGCAACTGCAGCTCGCGCGCATCCTCGATCACCACCACGCGATCGCCTTCCGGGATGAAGGACGAGAGGCAGTTGAGCAAACTGGTCTTGCCCGAGCCGGTCCCGCCGGAGACGATGATGTTCTGCTTCGCCGCCACCAGGGCCGCGAGCATTTGCGCCGAGTCCGGCGTGAGTGAGCCGAACGAGAGCAGCTTGTCTATCGTCAGCGTGTCCTTGGAAAAGCGCCGGATCGCCACCGAGGGCCCGTCGGGCGAGATCGGCGGCAACAGCGCCTCGATGCGCGAGCCGTCGGGCAAGCGGCCCTCCAGGATCGGATGATAGCTGTCGAGTGGCCTGCCCACGAACTGAGCGATGTTGCGCAGCGCCGAGAGCAACGCCTCCTGCGAAGAAAAGCGCGCGTCGACCCGGCTGAGCTGCCCGCGACGCTCCACGTAGATCACGTCGGGGCCGTTGATCATCACTTCGCTCACGCTCGGGTCATCCAGGTAGCTCAGGATCGGCTCCAGGAACGAGCGCAGGCTCTTCTCGTAGACGTGTGAGGGGATCACGGGCTCGCCTCCGGTGCAGCCGCCGACGGAAGGGCGCCCGCGGACGCTTCGCCCGGCGGGGCGCCCGGCGGAGCTTCAGCAGCGCCATCCTGCGGCGCTGCGCCGCCCTGCAGCGCTGCGGCTCGGCTGTGTTGTGTCAGCCACTCCCTCAGCTCGCGGGAGTTGAGGCCGCTCGGCTCGATGCGCAGGTACTCGCGATAGTGCTCCGCCGCGGCGGCCTCGTTTCCGAAGCCCTCCCACTCGGTCTGCCCGAGCAGATATTGCGTGCGCGCCTGATACGGCGGCTTGCCTTCGATCGCGAGCAGGTGCTCGCGCGCTTTGACGGGCTGACCCAGACCCAAATACACGGTGGAGATCAGATAGCGTAGCCAGACCGCGTCTGGGTGTGTCTTGAGATAGGGCGTCGCGTAGTTCAATGCCGCGCGCAGGCGAGAGCCGGTCAAGCACACGCGCAGCAGCGGAGGTAGAGCCTGCTCCCAGTCGTACCCTTCGCGCAGCGCTCCGGCGAGATACTGCTCGGCGCGCACGGAATCGCCCTCCTTCTCGAACTGCATGCCGCGTTCGAACAAGGCCTGGGCGGCTGCGGCATGATCATCGGCCTCCGGCGTGGCCGGGGCGGCGGCGGGGGCAGCGCTGCACGCCGTCAGGCACAAGCTCAGCAGCACTACGCTCGTTCGTAACATGGGAGAGGGGGCGTCTCGGGCAGCGGACCACGCCAAAGGACGCGAACCCCAGCTTGTGCCGAGGTCTCACCGTCGATCG
Organism: Polyangiaceae bacterium; assembly: GCA_025936205.1. The sequence goes on from JAICTU010000153.1 coordinate 5,810, forward strand.
GCCGGGCCGATGGAAGTGCGCGATCGAACTTGGATCGGCCCTAGGGCTGCTTAGCCGGTCGCGAGCGCCGCTTCAAGGACCAGCTGCTGTCGGCGAGCGGCCTTTGCACCGCGCCGGAACAACGGGCCGCGCGGGCCCATTGGGGACGCCCAGTTTCGTTGCGCGCCCGCGCTTCACGCCCCCGCACGGGAACGGAACGCAGTGCGGTGTCAGCTGCGCAGCAGGTCGCGGAAGTGCCGCGCGTCAAAGGGCTTGGCGAGCATGAACTGTGCTCCCGCCTGGAACGCGGTCTCGCGCATCTGCGCGCTGGCTGCCTCACACGTGACGAAACCAAATCTCACGGCGCAGCCGCGCGCTCGCAGCTCGCGCAAGAGCTCGATGCCCGTCATCTCCGGCATGCTCCAATCGGACAGGATCAGGTCGGGCAGGCCGGAGGCCAGCTTCGCCAGAGCGTCGCTGCCGTTCTCGGCTTCCTCGACACGCAGGTCGCGCATGCCCGTCTGGAGCAGCGTTCTGCGGACCATCGCTCGCATCGCCTTGCTGTCGTCAACGAGCAAAATGTTCATGTTCGAACATGGAGAACGACGTCTCACCGGACCGATTGAACAAAAAGCCTCAGGGTTGACGGCGGCCTCTCACCCACACCTGGCGTCACTCGCGTAGGGACTCGGCTGTACAATTCAGAATCAGCGAGTATCGTGGCGCCGGTGTCTGCCCCGCTTCCTCCGTCGGCGGAGCTCCTGTGCCGGCAGCTCGGCTTGACGAGGACGGTCGCGGGTTGGCTGGTCCGTCGAGGCCATGTGGAGGTGGAGGGCGCTCGGCGCTTCCTGCAGCCGCGGCTTGCGGATCTCAGCTCGCCCGAGGCCATGGTGGACCGCAGCGCCGTCGCGCAGCGGCTCGCGCGGGCGGTGCGCAACCGCGAGCGCATTGCGGTGTTCGGCGACTACGACTGCGATGGCATCACCTCGGCCGCGATCCTGACCGAGGTGCTGCGGCGGCTCGGCGGCGACGCGGTGCCGCTGATCGCGAGCCGCTTCGACGGGGGCTACGGCGTCTCGGCTACGGCGGTGCGCCGCATCATCGAGAGCGGCGCGCGGCTGCTCGTCACCTGCGATTGCGGCTCTTCCGATCACGCCTCGCTGGAGCAGATCGGCCGCAGCGGGCTCGACGTGATCGTGATCGATCATCACCTGGTGCCCGAGCGCGTCCTGCCGGCGCTCGGCTTCCTGAATCCGCACCGCCCCGAGTGCGGCTTCCCCTACAAGGGCATGGCCTCGTGCGGGCTCGCGCTGTCGGTGGCCGCGGCGCTGCGCAAGGAGCTCGGCGTGCAGCTCGATCTGCGCTACTGGCTCGATCTGGTGGCCGTGGGCACGGTCGCTGACGTCGCCCCGCTCGACGGCGACAATCGAGCGCTGGTGCGCGCCGGCCTGGCGGCGATCCTCGAAGCCCAGCGCCCGGGCATGCAGGCGCTGCTGGAGGTCGCCAAGATCTCGCGTGAGACACCCATCACGGGGCGCGACGTGGCGTTTCGGATCGCCCCGCAACTCAACGCGCCGGGGCGGCTGGGCTCTGCCGATCTCGCGTTGGAGCTGCTCCTGGCCACCGACCTGGCGAGCGCACGCGGGCTGGCCGCGCGGCTCGACCAGCTCTCGGCCGAGCGCCGCGCCCAGTCCGACCTGATCCTCGAGCAAGCGCTGGAAGACATCGCCAGGCAAGGCTTCGAGGGAGATGCCGCCCTGGTGCTGGGGCGTCGCGGCTGGAACCCCGGAGTCGTCGGGATCGTCGCTGGGCGTCTGGCGGATCGCTTCGCTCGGCCCGTGATCGTGATCGGCTTCGAAGGCGAAACGGGGCGCGGTTCGGTGCGTGGCCCGGCGGGCAGCCGCCTGCACGACGCCCTGTGCTTCGCCCAGGACGCGCTGGTGCGATTCGGTGGCCACCAGCAGGCGGCCGGGCTCGAGGTGCTGGAGCACCGCATGGGAGAGCTGAGGGCGCGTTTCGTGGACGCGATCCAGAACCAACCTCCCGCTCCCCAGGCCGACGCCAGCTCCGAGTGGGTGCTCCTGGAGCCGGGGGATTCTCCGCTCTCTGTATTGAATGATCTCGACCGCTTGGAGCCGTGTGGCTTTGGTAACCCCCGCCCCAAGCTGCGTGCGGTGGGCGAGGTGCGCGAAGCGCGCGAGGTGAAGAACGGGCACCTCAAATTGAGGCTCGATCTCGGAAGGCATGGGCTCGCCTGCTTTGCGGTGGGGCAAGGGGCGCTCGGTACCGACCTGCGAGGCAAGGTCGAGGTGCGCGGTGACTTGCGCCACAACACCTATCCCGGCGGAGACCCGGTGGAGCTGTTCACCGAATCGGTCGCCCCTTTACCCAGCGGATCCGCGGCGATCCCGGTACATTGCCCGGAGCGCCCCGGAGGGGAGCTCGCCGAAACGCTCTGCCCGTAGCAGCGTGGCAGGTGCCACCGTTGCACCCCGGTTGCACCCCCCATCGGCAATCACGGGGCCGGGTCGCAGGAGCGCAGGTTTTGCGTCCTTGGCTGCTTCGCCGGGCTGGTACGAAATCTGCAGACTGGTTGACCATGACCCACACCCTGGCCTTGGTCGAGCCCGTTGGTTTCCCGGTGGCGGCGGACTCTTTCGGGCGCATGCGGGGCGCTCCGGCGCGTTCGCTCGAGGCCCTGATGGCGGCCTATGTCGATGGCCATGCAGAGGCGTTCACCGAGTTGCACCGGCGCCTGGCTCCCAAGCTGAATGCGTATATCGTGCGGCTGTGCCGGGATCCGGCGCTGGCTGAAGACGTCGTCCAGGCGACGTTTGCCAAGCTGCATCGGGCCCGGTCCAGCTACCTGCCGGGAGCCAAGGTGCTGCCCTGGGCGATGGTGATCGCGCGCCGCACGCTGCTCGACGAACGGCGCGGTCTCGCTGCGCAACGCGAGCTGCTGGACGACGACGGGGTGCTGCCCGAACGCCGTGCGGACACGCCCAACCCCGACCACGTCGCGGACATTCACCGCGCGCTCGCCCGCCTGCCGGACAACTATCGCTCGGCGATCTGGCTCACCAAGCTGGTGGGCTTCTCCGGCGAGGAGGCAGCGCGCCTGCTCAGCACCACGCAGAGCGCGATCAAGCTGCGCGTACACCGCGGCTACGCGATGCTGCGCGCCATGCTCGGCGCGGCGCCGACACTGGCGTAGCAATTCGCCGGGGGCTCGGTTTCGGGCGGCTCTGCCCGGCGCCAGAATAAGCCCGCTCAGAAGAGCTTCTCGGCGCCCTTGCGGATGCGATACAGCTCGAGCTGGATCTGTCGTTCCGTCGTCGCGAGATAGGTCGCGTAGGGCATGGTCTCTCCATGCAGCATGCGCTGCATGGAGCTGATCGCATTGAGTGCACCGTTCAGATCCCTGTCTTGCAGGGTGGTGCGCAGCCTGAGCCGCGCTGCACGGAACTCTTCCGTGATCTGCTGACGCCAGGCGTCGCCGACCTGATCGACGCGCTGCTTGCCGGCCTGGTCCCCCGCCGTGAGGTAGCACTTCGCGGCTTGCGCATACAGTCGCCCCGCATCGAGCCCGTCGTGGGCAGAATAGCGGTAGCGCTCGCGCTTGGCCTCCGCAGCCTTCTCCAGCGCGAAAGCCCGCCGCGCCGCCCCTGCGGCGTCCGCCTGCGCACAAGCAGGGCTCTCGGGAAAGAGCACGATGTCCTGCTCATTGGCTTCGGCAGCGCTTTCCAGATCGTTCTGGTTCGCGAGCATCATCGCGACCACGCCGCCCACCACGACCACGCAGGCGAGCAGCAGCGGCAGCACCTTGCTGTTCGTCTCCTGCTTCGGCTTGACGCAGCAGAAGCGAACCCGCTCCAGATAGAAGTCGGCCCCATACGGGATGGCGCCCCCCGAGAAGGGGCGGCCTTCGTAAGTGAGCGGGCGGGCACCGGGCGCCAGCCGCACGTCGACGTCGTTCGTGCCCAGCTTCACGCGGAAGTGCTGGGCGATCACGCCCGCTACGTCCAGGGAGATGTCGGCGGTCGGCCCCTTGCCGATCACGGCGCGCGTGTCGACGGGAAAGTGGCGATCCGCTTCGCCGGGCACTGAAACTTCGAGTTTGGTCTTCATGGCTGGGGTTCCGCGGGGGCTGCTCGAGCGCCGCTCAGAAAGAGAAACCGCCCGAAAGGAACGGCCCCATCAACAGCAAGATCACGCAACCGAGCAGCATCACCATCGGGACGATCAGCAGGATGCCGGCGCGCGACGCGGCCTCTTCCGCCAGGATGCTGCGCTGCATGCGGCTGATCTTGGCCTGCACTTGCAGCACCTCGACCAGCGGATTGCCCTTCTCCTCGGCTTGGATCACCGCGCGGGCGAAGGTGCGCACGGTCTCGATCGGCACGCGGCGCTCCAGGTCCTGCAGCGCCTGACGCCGCGTGTGACCCAGATCCAGACTGGTCAGCATCTGCCGCAGCTCCTGCGCGACGATGTCGTCATCGGTGCTGTTCTTCACGATCATGCCGAGCGCGCCTGGAAAATCGAGACCGCCCACCATGCACATTGCCGCCAGGTCGATCGCGCCGGGCAGCCCGCGTCGCACCGCCTTCTGCCGTTCGCCGCGCGCCTCGTTGACCATGGCGTGCGGTAAGCCGAAGGAGAAGGCCGGCAGCAGGATGGTGATCATGGGACCCGAGAAGTCCACCGCGGCCAGGCCCAGCGTGAGCGCGATGCCGCCGATGCCGCACAGGAAGCACAGCGCCATGTAGTCGTCCGGCGTGAAGCCGAGGTAGTGGCCTGCCTGCGTCAAGTGCTCGGTCTGGCGATCGCGCAGCCGCCGCATCGGCGCGCCGAGCCCGAGCAAGTTCAGGCGCCGGACCTCACCCACCCAGGCCGCAATCTGACGGATCATCGGCTCGAAGGTGCGCAGCGACGGATATTGTTCGAGCGCACGCCGCCGCTGGATACCGACCTGACCCAGACGCGGGGAAGGGTGCATCGGAACGGCCGCCAGCTGGTACGTGAGGATGCCCAGACACAGTCCGATCATCGCCGCGGTGCCGAGCTCGAGCAGGAAAGTCATGATGGTAGCTCCAGGCTCCCTTCAGATGTCCACGGCCAGGATCTTGTGGGACAACAACGCCGCCCCGGCCCAGAGCAGCCCCACGGCGGCGAAGATGATGTGGCCCGTCAGCGAGTTGCGCATGGGGTCGTAGTAGCCGGGCATCATCCATTCGATGCCGAAGTAGACCGGTGCCGGCAGGATGGAGATGGCGACCGCCTGCGCTCGGCCATCGGCGGTCTTGGTACGGACGACGCCTTCGAGCCGCGCCATTTCGCGCAGGGTTTCGGAAGCGGTCTTCAGCGTCTGCGGCAGGTTGCCGCCGGTGTTGCGCGCGATCTTCAAGGTCGTGATCGCGGCCCGGAACACGCGGCTGCCGCTGCGCACGGCGGCGCGCTCGAGCGCGTCATCGAGCGGCATGCCCAGCGCATTCTCTTTGATCACCAGCTCGACCTCGTCGCGCATCGGCGGATCCATCAGCGGGATCGTCGAGGCGATCGCGTCACCGAGCGAAGGATTCGCCTGCAACGAGTTGGTCAGCGCCGTCAGCCAGGCATCGAGCTGTTCCTCCAGCCGCTCCGTCCGCTTGAAGCGGGCGCGCCAGAGCCAGATGTTGGGCGAGAACACCAGCACCAGGCAGGCGAGCGCAGCGCCCCACGAGCCCAGCAACACCATGGCCAGGCAGGCGAGCGCGGCCACCACGTGCACGCTCAGTACCTTGGTCGCCGACCAGGGCGCATGCAGCTTGGTGAGCTCCTGATGCCAGAACGCCTGGTAGCGTACCCAGCGGCTGCGCAGGGGCGCTCGCTCGGATGCCACCTCCACGCCCACGACGGCGGCGATCAACAGGACGAACAGCAGCCACGCTGCGCGTCCGACCATGAACGTGGTCATGCTCAGGCTCATACGAAATCTCCGTCGGGGGCCACATTGCTGGTGATCAACTGATCGACGAAAGACGGCAGGTAGCCGCTGGCGCGGAACTCACCCTGAATCTTGCCGTCGCTATCGGTGCCGAGCCGCACGAACGAGTAGATCTCGTTCAGCTCGACCTCGCCGTCATCGTCGATGCCGGTGACCTCGGAGATGGCCGTCACGCGTCGCGAGCCATCCGCGAGCCGGCTCTGCTGCACGATCAGGTGCACGCTGCTGGCGATCTGCGAGCGGATGGCGCGCACCGGCAGATCCACGCCCGCCATCAGGCACAGGGTCTCGATGCGCGCGACGGCTTCGCGCGGGCTGTTGGCGTGCGTGGTCGTCATCGAACCTTCGTGGCCGGTGTTCATCGCCTGCAGCATGTCGATGGCTTCGCTGCCACGACACTCGCCGACCACGATGCGGTCGGGGCGCATGCGCAGCGCGTTCTTGACCAGATCCCGGATGGTGTAAGCGCCTTTGCCCTCCAGGTTCGGCGGACGCGACTCCAGGGACACGACGTGCGCCTGCGCCAGCTGCAGCTCGGCGGCGTCTTCGATCGTGACCACGCGCTCGTCGTCCGGGATCGCGCCGGAGAGCACGTTCAGCAGCGTGGTCTTGCCGCTGCCGGTACCGCCCGAGATCACGATGTTCTTGCGGATCTTCACGGCGCGGGTGAGGAAGCGCGCCATGCGCTCGTTCAAGGAGCCAAAGCGGATCAGGTCGGGGATCTGCAGCGGCTTCTTCGAAAACTTGCGGATCGTGATGCACGGCCCCTTGAGCGCGAGCGGCGGAATGATCGCGTTCACGCGCGAGCCATCCTTGAGACGGGCGTCGACCAGCGGAGTCGACTCGTCGATGCGCCGTCCGAGCGGCGTCACGATGCGCTCGATCGCCGCGCGCACGGCCTCGTTGTCGGTGAAGCGCGCCGGCGTCAGCTCCAGCTTGCCCTTGGTCTCCGCGTAGATCGTCTGCGGGTCGACGACCATGATTTCGCTGATCGTCTGGTCCGCGAGCAAGCTTTCCAGGGGGCCCAGCCCGAGCGCTTCATCGGTCAGCTCCTGCGTCAGCCGCTCGGTATCGACGCCACGCGGCAGGCGATCGCCGGCTTCGGCAATGATGCGCCGCAGCGCTTCGATCACCCGCCTGCGCATGCTCTCGTCTTCGATCTGCTTGCGATCGAGGCGTGGCAGTTCGAGGTAGTCGAGCAGTTGCTTGTGGATTTCGCGCCGCTGCCCGGGTGACGCCTCCGGGGCCGACGACTCGCGTGGCCGCGAGCGCTGAGGGGCCGGCGCGGAGCCGCCGTGCTCGCGCAGCGCCGGTGCGCTCTCTCGCCGCGCTGGCTTGCCGCTCTCGCGCGAGCCACCCGAAGGCCCTGCTGCAGGGCTGCCCGAGTGGCCGCTGCTTTCGGGCACGTCCAATGAGACGATGAACGGCCCCAGGCGCATGGTGCAGCGCCCGGCATGCAGCCGGCGCGACTCGCCACGCAGCACGCTGTCGTCCACGCGCGTGCCGTTCGCCGAGTGATCCTCGACCAGCAGATAGCGGCCATTCAGGCGCAACGAGATGTGCTTGCGCGACACCTGCGGAGCGGCCAGCACCACCTCGCAGCTCGCGTCCCGGCCGAGCCAGATCGGTTGCTCGCCGGCTTCGATCTCCACCCGGCGCTGTTCGCCCTTGCCGTCGTCGATATGGAGGACGAGCGGCCGCATGGCTACTTTCCTTCGGGCTCCAGCACCACCGAGCTGCCGCTGCTGGCTCCGCCCGCCGGCTTCTTCGGGGTCGGGATCTCTTCGCGCGCGTGCAGATGGTGCTTGTCCAGGTCGCCGGTGTAGTCCTCGTAAGCGTCCAGCGCGTCGCGGATCCGCGTGCGGCTGTCCATGCTCACCGAGTCGAGCACGCTGGGCACGATGAAGACGACGTCTTCCGTCTCCTGCTGAGCCTCGGTGTGCGTGCCGAAGAGCGCGCCGATGATCGGGATCTGGCTCAACACCGGCAGGCCGCTGTGGCCACGGCTCTGGCTGCTGGCTGTGAGCCCGGCGAGCATCAGCGATTGCCCCAGCTCCAGGTTGACCAGGGTGTCGAGCGTCGAGGTGAGGCGGCCGGGCGTGCCCGTGCCGCGGTCGTCCGCAAGATCGGAGACGTCCGCGTGGATCTCCAGCTCCAGGCGCCCGCTCTCGCTATCGTAGCGCGGCTGAACACCGATCGTGCTGCCGAACTCGATCTTGTGGATGCCGGTGCTGAGCGAGCCCTGTACCGGGATGTTGATCTCGCCGCCGCCCATGAAGGTAGCCTTGGTGCCGTTGGCGGTGATCAAGGTCGCGTGCCGCTGTAGCTTTGCCCAGCCGGTGGCCTGAGCGAGATCGAGCGCGGGCAGCGCCTGATCCTGGATCGTGGCAGTGGCGTTCTCGAAGTTGCCGGTTTGTAGATCGTAGAACACGCTCAGCGAGCCGCCGCCGTAGCGCGACGCCCAGTCGACGCCGATCTGGTGGTGATACGACTTGTCGAACTGCACGAAGTAGAAATCGAGACGGATGTTGTCGCGCGTCAGCACCTGCTCGCGCGGCGGCCCCAGCTTCTTCTCGACGGGCTTGGCGGCGTTCGGGTCGAAGACGTTGATCTTGTAGAGGCGCTCACTGCCATCCATCATGATGAAGAGCAGCGTGGTATTGCCGGGCCGCAGCGCGACGATCACGAAGCTCTTCGCGTCGCCGGTGAGCCGCACGTCGATCACGCCCTGCACACCCTCGGAGTAGGAGCGGACGTTGTCAGCAGGCAATACTTGCTGCGTGCCGATCTCCAGGCGCAGGTTGTTGTCACTGGGCACCGAGGCAGAGGACGCCGCGTCCTTCTTGCCTTCCCCGCGACCTTGGGCCTCTGCCGCGGGCGTGAGCAGCCCCAGCGCGGCACCCGCCAAGATGCCGAGCTGAAGCCAGCGGCGAGCGCGCCGCGCTCGCGGTTGATCGAGTCTATCGGACATGATCGATTTCCTTTGACGCGGGCTTCGCCGGCGCGACTGCTCGACGCTGCACTGCCGCCGCTTGTTGGATGATGTCGCCGCGCTGCGCCTTGGCCACCCCCTCCAGGAGCTCGATGTCTTCCGGGTTTCGCAGCACCAGCCGGAGGTTGCCCTGGCGCTCCGCCTGGGTGACGAGCTGGCCCTCTTCCACCGATACGCTGATCGATACGGAACGGCTGCCGGGGCGCACGGCCTCGTCCTGACTCAGCTGCCCACCCACCGACAGCACGAGGATGTTCTGCAGCAGCATCGACGTCTCTTCTCCGCTGTTGGGCGTGAACAGGATGTCGACCCTGTCGCCAGGCCGCAGCAGACCGTCGAAGGTGCTGGTCTGCCCGAGCGAGAGCGCGCGCTTGCCGTCTTGCACGGCCGTCGACAGATCGCGCCCGGGTTGCGCGAGGGTGGCGATGTCGCTCCAGAGCACGGGCTCATTCGCGTCGATCTGCGTGCTGATGCGGATACCAACGACCTTCTTCGCATCCTGAGCGTTGATGTTCCGGCGGCCCACGTAGGCCTGCGGAATGGGCCGGATGCCGAGCACACCCTCGGTCAAGATCATGCCGGGCTTGAGATCTTTGGCGGCGATCAAGACCGGAACTCGCCTTCCTCCGGTGGCTTCGGCCTCGAGCCTCGTCAAATACAAATGGCCGAGGCCAGCGCCGATGATGGCGATGACGACGGCGACGAGCAACGCTTTCTTGTTCACGCGGACCTCACGGCGGCTCTCTCCTCCTGGGGAACGGAGAGGCGGGGAGCTTGTAGCATTTCAGGGCCGCGATGGAATCACCGTCCGCTCGAGATGATCTCGGCGATTCGCCGGACCAGGTCGCACAGTGATCTAGAGAGTTGATCTAGAGAAACAGCCCGGTCACGTGATCGAGCGTGGCGAAGGCCCAGGTCGCCGCGCAGATCGCCGGGCCCATGCGCATGGTCATCATCAGCTCGGGTTGCACGGCGCGGCGCCGCGCTGCCGGGAGCAGCCAGTTGACGGCGAGCCAGCCTGTTCGCTTCAGCAAGGCCCAAAGCTGCCCGCGCCACGTGAGTGCCAGCAGCGCAAAAAGAGCGAGCAACACCAGCGAGCCCAGCTCGACCTGCAACCCAGCCCGGGGCCCCAGCAACGCGCCCAAGCCCGCGAACAGCTTGACGTCGCCGCCGCCGATCGCCTTGCCGCGCGAGAAGTACAGCAGCCCGAACGGAACCGCGAAGCACACCGCGCAGCCGAGCGCTGCCGACCCCAGACCGAGCAGCCCGCCATCGAGAAACCCCAGGGCGAGCCCCGCCGGCAGCAGCGGTAACGTCAACCAGTTGGGGATTCGCCCCGTTCTCGCGTCCGTCCAGGCGGCGGCCAGCGTCGCTGCGCAGCCCAGCACCAGTGGAAGCTCCGAAATCAGGTTCATGTGCTCACGCGCCCCTAGAGTTCACCCGCGCTCTTCATCCCCGATCAGGGCCGACCGCATGCTGGCTTTGGCTCGCCAGCGGTTGCGACCCTGATCGGAGCCGTTCCAGGAACGAGTCCGTTCCCGGACCGACCTCACGGACCCTTGGTGGCGCCGGTCTGGCTCATGTCGGCGTTGGTGACGTCCGCGTTGAACTTGTTGGTGGCGTTGCTCAGACCGCTGGTGACGGTCTTGCCGAAGGTCTGCCAGGTGCCGATGGCAATGGCCGCGACCAGCACGAGGATGATCACGTATTCCACCGTGGAAAGCCCGGCCTCGTCGCGAACGAGCTGGGAGTTCTGGAGCCGAGCGCGGGCCTTAGCGAGATAGGACATTGGTTTTTTTCCTTTCTGGGCGATAGCCGCCGAGCGGCTCGCTGTTTGTTGTGAGTCTTTCGGTATGATTCGAGCGACAGTTGTCGAAAAAAGACACGGGCAACTGATTTTCGGTGCGCTGTCCCCCCTGCTGCGCGCGACGCCGCGCGGCGGCATGCGTCAGGGCAGCGGGATCCCGATCCAGGCTTCCTGCGAGAAGTAGAACTTCGAGATCGCCATGCCGAGCAGCAGGATGGCGCCGCAGGCAAACATCGAGACGAGCAGCAACACCACCACGTACTCGACGATCACCACCCCCCTGGCGTCGGAGGACAGATCCGCCGGGGAAACAGCCGCCGGGGAAACAGCCGCCGGGGAAACAGCCGCCGGGGAAACAGCCGCCGGGGAAACAGCAGCTGGGGAAACAGCGGACGACAGACGGCGGAGCAACGAAGCTCCCCCGCTCGCACCCCGAGCTTCGGCCCGCGCGCCGGCAGACATGACTCGCACGCTACCGAGGTCGGCGGCGAGGCGCAAGCGACGTTCCCCTGCCGCGACGCAGCGTCGTCGCTGCTCTCTCTCGAAGCGGGAAGTGGTACGGAGCCGTCCGGCGCGCATGCACGAAGAAGTCGGACCGCGCACAGCGCCAGTTGCGCGGAAAAAGCGCAGATCGGGCGCCGACCTCGGACAAATGGCCGACGCTGCAGCATTTCCGAGTCAGCGGGGGTCGCCCAGTCTGCTCGGGGGAGTAGTCTGCGCACAATGACGGAAACGCTCTGGTTTCAAGAGCAGCTCGCCGTGCAGACGCCGGGCAAGGGGTTCACGGACATCACGGCTCGCGTCGCAGAAGTCGTGCAGCGATCACGAGTTGAGCTGGGCCTCTGCGTGGTGTTCATCCGGCACACCTCCGCGAGCCTGGTCATCCAGGAGAATGCAGATCCCGCCGTGCTGCGCGATCTCGAACGCTGGATGTCCGAGCTCGCGCCCGAGCAGCGCAACTGGGAGCACGACGACGAGGGCCCCGACGACATGCCAGCCCACGCGCGCAGCGCGCTCACCAAGACCAGCGAGTCGATACCGATCAGCGCAGGGC
>JAICTU010000583.1 GCA_025936205.1 Polyangiaceae bacterium
AGATCCAACGACTCGAAGCGGAAGCGCACACCATCGCCGGCAAACCCTTCAACGTGAACTCACCGCGGCAGCTCGAGACACTGCTTTTCGACGAGATTGGGCTAAAGCCAGTGCGCCGCACCAAGACCTCGCGTTCCACCGATGCGGCGACGCTCGAGGCGCTCAGCGACGAGCATCCTCTGCCGGCGATCGTGCTGGAAATCCGCAAGCTGGCCAAACTGAAGAGCACCTACATCGAGGCCCTTCCAGGCCTCGTGAATCCGGCGACAGGTCGCATCCATACTCGCTGGGGGCAAGCCACGGCCGCCACGGGGCGGCTCTCCTCCAGCGACCCCAACCTGCAGAACATCCCGATCCGCAGTGATCTGGGCAAGGCCATTCGCCACGCCTTCGTTGCGCCCCCCGGCCACCGCCTGGTCAGCGCTGACTACTCGCAGATCGAGCTACGTGTGCTGGCGCACCTCTCGAAGGACCCCGTGCTGACGAGCGGCTTCCGCGAAGCAGAAGACGTGCACACGCGCACCGCGATGGAAATCTTCGGGGTGGCCCGGGAGGATGTCACGGCGGAGCACCGCCGCCGGGCCAAGGCCGTCAATTTCGGCGTGATCTATGGCCAGGGCGAGCAAGGCCTGGCCAAGAGCCTGGGCATCACGCGCGCGGAGGCGGGCCAGTTCATCGCCGCGTACTTCCGTCGCTATCAGGGTGTGCGCGACTTCATGGAAACCACCCTGCAGGACGCACGGCAGAGCGGAACGGTGCGCACGCTGCTGGGGCGCCTGCGCCGCGTGCCCGAGCTGCGCAGCGGCCATCAGGGCCGGCGCGCCGCCGCCGAGCGGGTGGTGATGAACACGCCGATCCAGGGCAGCGCGGCAGACTTGCTCAAACTGGCGATGCTGGCCCTGCGCCAGCCCGTCACGCCGGGTTGTCGCATGACCTTGACCGTGCACGACGAGCTCGTGTTTGAAGTGCCGGAGGCCGAGGTCGAACAGGCCGCCAGGGCCATCCGGCAGCGCATGGAGTCGATCTACCCGCTCGACGTACCGCTGGTGGTGGACGTCGGCCATGGCCGCGCCTGGGACGAAGCCCATTAGCGCTGAGGCGCGCAGCCGCGGAACCCGGGCTTGCTCACAGCGGGGGCACCCACCCGCACAGTCAGTGGAATTTTTCACACGAGCGGGCTTTGCTCAACTTCGAGCAAATGCCGACGCACCGTGCAACGCTCCACGCGCGCGCCCCGCGGACGACGAATTAACCTGCACGGCGAGATCGCACCGCAATAGAGCAAGCCGAGTAGCCTTGGTGCAAAGTCACGCTACGAGCGTGGCCTGCTCCCGAAAGAGCCTGGGGAAAAGCCGCGGAAAAAGCGAGCAGCGCGGGAAAACACGCCGCTGGTCGGACGCTGGATGGCACTGGCGCGGGCTCCACTGGTATATTGTTTCCCAGCACCCGCCTGCCGGCGCGGGCGATGCTTTTCCCACGCTGGCGCAACACTCACCGGAAGACGAAAGTGGTCGGAAAGACCGAGCTACGCGGCTGGTGCTCGCAGCAGAAATAATATACGTGCTGTGGACGCGTGCCCCAAATTCGGGACGGGGACGAATGACAATCGCAAATGGACCTCTAGACACTCGCAGCATCTAGCGCTCACGGCCATGCGGACTGTTTGCGGGACCAGACCGCCACCGAGCTCAACCCTGCGGCGATCACTCTCTGACGACCCGAACCGAACCTCTCTCGACGACCTCTCGACGACTCAAGTGGAGCAGAACCATGAATATGACTGACGTGCGCTCGACGCTCAGATCTAGATCGACGCTGACCTTGTTCACGGCCGCTTTTGCCGGCGCGCTCGCGCTCGGCTGTGGCGGTGGCGCTGACGGTGGCAAATCGACCGAGACCGATCTCGCCGCCAACGGCGCGGCCAATAGCAATGGCAGCTCGGCGCGTGGCCCGTATGGCACCGGCACGAGCGCGGCTGCTCCCGCGGCTCGTCCGGACAACAACGACGATGACGCGACCGGCGCCATCGCGGGCGCTGCAGGCGGCTCGGGCCTACCGGAACGCGACCCCGACGACAACGACCTGGCTGCTGCTCCCCGGCGGGGCGGCGGTGGTGGCGGCGGCGCGGCGGCTGCCCGCCGGGATCGCTGCGAGGACACCGAGTGTGAAGGCGTCGGTGGCGAATGCCAGGGCAACACCTGCGTGTTCGTGTGCGACGAGGACGCGCGCGAGTGCAACGATCGCGAAGTCGAATGCCCCGACAACGTCGACTGTCGCGTCGAGTGTATCGACGACGACGTGTGCACCGCCGAGATCATCGGCCCGAACAACGCCACTCTGGACGTGCAGTGCCAGGAGAACGACACCTGCACAGCGGCGATCGACTGCGCAGGCACCGACAGCTGCCAGGTCACCTGTGAAGGCGACGACTCCTGCAGCGGTCAATTCACGGTGGATGGCGCCAATCAGGACGTGGACGTCAGCTGCGAAGGCAGCCGGACCTGCACGGGCCTGATCAAGTGCGGCGCTGGCGGCAACTGCGACGTCAACTGCACCGGCAACGACACCTGCTCGGGTACGATTGATCTCCGCGGCGAACGCGCCAACCTCGACTGCAGCGGTGACGGCTCGTGTACGCAGGCCATCACCTACGACGACAACGGTGGCATCGGCGACATCAACTGCACGGGCCAGGACAGCTGCGCCCAGACCATCACCTGCGGCGTCCAGGCTCTGATTCAGACCTGCACTGTCAACTGCACGGGTACCAACTCGTGTAAGGCGGACGTGAACTGCATCGCCGAGAGCTGCAACCTGAAGTGCGATGACAACAGCTGCAGCGCCAATGTGGCGTGCGGCGTAGCCAACGGCGACACCATCGACTGCAGCGTCACGTGCGGCAGCGACAGCTGCGACGGCAACACGCAGTGCAATACGGTGGACGACGCCGGCAATTGCACGATCGCCTGCAATGAAGCGGGCGCCTGCGGCGGCAACGTGGCTTGCGACTCCGACGAAGGCACCTGCAACGTCAACTGCAACGCGGCCAACGCTTGCAAGGGCACGGTCAGCACCAACTCGAAGGACAACGGCCAGGTCAACTGCGCCGCCGCCGGTGCTTGCGTCGGCAACGTCAGCTGCACCTCGGATGATGGAACCTGCAACGTCAACTGTGGCAACAACGTCGTTGGCTCTTGCCAGGGCGCCGTCGCCTGCGACTCCGACGAGGCTTGCGTCCTGACCTGCAATGCGGATCAGGGCTGCAAGGGCGCGGTCAGCTGCACCTCGGACGCGAACTGCACCATCGCCTGCGGCGGCGACGCCTCCTGCACTGCAGCCGTCACCTGTGACTCGGGCGCGAACTGCGCGATCGATTGCAACGGCGTCGGTGCGTGCGACGCCGGTCAGAACGTGGCCTGCACGGCGGATGACGTGTGCGACGTGGACTGCGCGAACAACGCCACCTGCATCCAGCAGGTCGCTTGCACCGCGCGTGACCAGCGCAACAACTGCCCCGGCGCCGCGGGCTGAATCTGTACGAGCAACGAGGAGCCAGGACGCAGCAAGACATGGCCAACGGACGGCGCTCGCTTCGGGCGGTGGTGCTCACGCTGAGCGCCGTCTGGGCCATTACCAGCTGCGGATTGATCGACGGCTTCCTCGACGAGGGAGAGGACAAGGGACAGGAGGAGACGGCGCTGCGGCCCGGCCGTGCTTCGGATGGCGTGGCGGGGCCGTACGCGCTCGGCGCCGGTGGCTCCGCGATGGCCACTGGCGGCGCGGGCGCAGGCGGCGCAGCGGGCAACGCGGGTAGCGCGAGCGTCTCGGCCGCTGGCTCTGCTGCCTTGCCGGGGCGGCCTGCTGGGCTGAACGCCGGAGCTCCGGCGGGCACGGCCCGAAACAACAATTCACTGTCGTGCGACGACGGCGAGTGCCGCCGTGCCGGCGGGCGATGCCAGGACGACAAGACCTGCGTCATCGAGTGCGATGAGGATTCGATCGCCTGCAACGAGGAGCCGCTGGAATGTCCGGACGGCGCCAACTGCCAGGTCGACTGCATCGACGAAGAAAGCTGCCTCGACCAGATCGTCTGCCCCAATGACGGCGATTGCACGATCAATTGCGCGGAGATCGGCTCCTGCCAGGGGCCGATCGACTGCGGCGGCTCGGTCAACTGCAACATCAACTGCGACGAGGACGACACTTGCGAGGGCGCCTTCGGTATCCGCGCCGCTCAGGCCGCGCTCAGCCTGATCTGTGGTGGAGAAGGCAGCTGCAGCGGCGATGCCGTGGAATGCGGCGACGCGGGCTGCAGCATCGCCTGCGATGGTGATCGCAGCTGCGACAGCGAAGTGCGCGCGCAAGGCCGGCTGTCGATCGTCGACTGCAATGGCAATCAGTCGTGCGCGGGCGCGATCGATTGTTCGCTCGATGAAGAGGGCTGTCAGATCAACTGCCGCGGCGCGGATTCCTGCCTGCGGGAGGTGAGCTGTGGAAAGCAGGGCGCGACCCGCCTCTGCGACATCAAGTGCCTGGGGCAGCGCACCTGCAGCAGCAACACCAGCTGCGTGGGCCAGAAGTGCAGCCTGGCCTGCGACAACGAGAGCTGCGCGGGTGACGTCGTGTGCGAACGAGGCAGCGGCGACTGCTCGATCAGCTGCGACGACGACAGCTGCGGCAACGACGTGGACTGCAGCGCGGACCAGTCGTGTGCCCTCCAGTGCGACGGTGATGACTCCTGCCAGCGCGAAGTGAAGTGCGACACCGGCAAGGGGGACTGCACCGTGACCTGCAGCGGAGACAACGCCTGCGACACGGTCAGCTGTGTCGCCGATAACGGAGCCTGCGACCTCGACTGCAACGGCGAAGACGCCTGCCAGGGCGGCACCGAGTGCGACGGGCAGGCCGAACGCGGCGACTGCGACATCGACCGGCGCTGACTATTTGTCTTCGCGGTTCTGGAGCAGCTGACCATTGATCCGATCTCCAGCGGAATTTCCGCTGGAGAGTGCGGGTTCCGGGGGATGAAGAATGGTCAAAGGTGGGCGCAACAGGAATTCGGTGGAGCGCAGCTGGGAGACCCCCGGCGTACGGCGGACGAGATTGTCCGCGCTGTGGCTGCCGCCTTCGGAGCGCGGCCGGATGTGATGCAGATCGAGGAAGGTGGCGTTCCGG
>JAICTU010000742.1 GCA_025936205.1 Polyangiaceae bacterium
CGGCCTGCGCCGCAACGAGAACGGCCAGGTGATGACCACGTCGCTCTCCGCCGCGGGCGAAAAGCAGCTCACGCAGATCGCGGAGATCACCGGCGGCAACGTGGTGCGCAGCGAGGCCGGCAGCACCGGCATCGAGGAAGTCGCTCGGCGTCTGCGCGCCATGATGACGGAGGAGCTCTCGGAGCGGGTGGAGACGGTTTACGCCGACGTGTACGCCTATCCGCTGGGCTTGGCGCTGCTCTGTATCTTTGCGGAGGCGTTCGTGCCCGAGGTCTGGCGCCGCCGCTCGCGCAAGGCCGCCGCGAGCGCAGCGCCGGCGAAAGCGGCTCCAGCAGCCGGGCGCCCCGAGCAAACGGCCGGCGCCGCTGCGAGCGTGCTCGTCGTGTTGCTGGTCTGTGGCGGGCTTTCTGCGCTGGGCTCCGGCTGCGACAGCCCGGCCGTGGACCGCGCGTTCACCCGGCGCGCGCCGGATGTGGATCGCGGCATCGAGGCGCTCGAGGCGCGCGATGCCGGCGCCGCGGCGCTCCACTTCACCAACTATCTCGGCACCGGGCCCTGCAAGGACGGCGCCATCGGGGCGCCTCCCACGCTTGCCGAGCGCCCGCAGGCGAGCTTCGATCTCGGCCTGGCGCTGTTCGAGATTGCGGAGCGCTTCGGGGGCCGTTTCGGCGAGGATCAGGGCCGCGAAGAGGACAACCCGCAGCTCTTGGCGGCGCGCAGCGCGGAGGTCGCCTGTGCGCTGTCGGTGCTGGAGCAGATCGTCGGACGTCGCAACCTGCCCCTGGAGCTGACGGCGCAGGCACACTACCTGCTCGGCAACCTGGAATTCCTGCGCCGCGAGTACAAGGCCGCGGTCAGCCACTACAACCGAGCGCTGGAGCTGATCCCGGGCGACGACGCGGAGTCGGCTCAGGCCGTGGGCCGCGACGCCGCGCACAATCGCGCTCTCGCGCTGCGGCGTGCCGAGGAAGACAAGCCCAAGCCGCCTCACCACCCCGATGCGGGCCCCGAGCAGGGCGATGCCGGGCCCCCGAAGGACCAGCCCCCCGAGCATGGTGACGCCGGGCAGCGCTCGCCGAAGGGCGATCAGAACAACGATCAGAAGGACCAGGACCAAAACAAACAGGACCAGGACCAACAGCAGCCGGACCAACCCAAGGACCAGGATCCGGATCAGAAGTCCCCTGACCAGCAGAATGAGAAGGAGCAGCAGGATCAGAAGGACCAGCAAGGCAAGAATCAGCCCTCCCCGCAGCAGTCACCGGAGGGCCAAGAGCCCAAGCAGACGCCGCCGCCCGAGCATGCCATGTCGCTCAGCCAGGATGACAAGGCCCTGGATCAGCTGGAGCGGGCCCCTACGGTGCAACAGGAGGCTGCTCGAGCCCAGCGCGGCCGGATGCGGCGAGTGGTAGAAGACAAGTGAACGAGGAGAGATGAAGCGCATCTACCTGGGCTGGCTGCTGGCGGTCGCGGTACTCCTGGGGTGGCCCGGGTTGGCGCTGAGCCAGGCGGACCTTCAGCTCCAGGTGAGCAGCTACGAGGTCAGCGTGGGCGAGACGCTGGAGGTGCAGCTCGACGCGATGAGCGAGAGCGACGAAGCGCCCACCCATCCGGAACTGGCGATCCCGAACGGCTTCGAGGTGCAGGGGCCCAGCGTGGGCACGCGCCAGCAGGTCTCCATCTCCGGCTTCCACATGCAACGCCAGGTCGGCATCAGCGCGAGCTGGGTGCTCACGGCCACGCGCCCCGGCGTGTACAGCATCGGTCCGGCGAGCGTGGAGATCGGCGGCCGGCGCGAGCGCGCGCAGGCCATCCAGATCCGTGTGTTGCCCGAGGGGCAGCGCGCGCAGCGCCCGCAGCGCCGCAGTCGCCGCGGGGGGCGCGCGCCCTTCGATCCGTTCGATCCCTTCGGCAACGACGACCCGTTCAACGATCTGTTCGACCGCTTGCGGGGCGGGGGCACTCCGGGCTTCGAGCGCTTGCCCGAGGCCACGCCCGACCTGATCCCGGAGCGCTCGCTCGATCCCGTCGCGTTCCTGGAGGCACGGGTGGACACGCGCCACGCGGTGGTAGGGCAGCAGGTGACGCTGAGCATCTATGCCCACGGGGCCCGAGGGCTGTTCCAGGAGGCCGCCGGCTCGCACGAGCCGAGCCATCCCGATTTCCTGGCGCAGCGCCTGGTGGAAGATCCGAGCCACCAGCCCGTGTATCAATACACGCGCGACGGCGAGCGTTGGATCGCGGTGAAGGTGCGCGAGTCGGCGCTTTTCCCGCTGCGTGCCGGGCAGCTGGAGATCGGTCCGCTGGAGTTCGGCTTCCTCGGGCGCCGCTATGCTGCACGCACGGCGGAAGGGCTGCGGCGCAGCAGCCGTCCCATCACCATCGACGTCACCGAGCCGCCCGCGGAGGGCAAGCCTCCGGGCTACGCGGGCGACGTGGGGGAGTTCCGTATGGATGCGACGGTCGAGCCGCGGCACATCACGGCGGGGGGCTCGGTCGCGGTCACGGCGCGTGTTCAGGGCAATGGGCGGCTGCCCGGGGCGCTGAAGCTGCCCGAACAAGCGGGGGTCGAGTGGCTGGAGCCCACGCTGCGAGAGGACCCGTCCGTGGTGGGAACGACCGTCGGCGGTTCGCGCACGTTCAACTACGTGGTCCGGCTGACGCGCGCGGGCCAGATCGACCTCGGCAAGCTGTCCCTGTCTTTCTACAATCCGACGACGCGCCGCTACCGGGTGCTGCCGGTGGAGCTGGGCCAGGTCACCGTGGATCCCGAGCCGGCGGCGGCGGCGGCGGCCTCCGCGGCGCCACCGCGCGGGCCGCAGCTCTCGGATTTGGTGAAGTTTCGCACGCAGCTCGGGCCGCGTCCGTCGGTGTCGCACTGGATGGACCGCAGCGGTTTCTGGTGGTCGCTCGCCGTGGCTCCCGCAGGGGTGCTCTGCCTCGCGGGGCTGGGCGCGGCGCGCCGGCGGTTGCGCCGCCGCTGGGCTCAGCGCGAGCAGTCGCAGGCCGTGCATGCGCAGCGGGCCCTGTCCGATGCGCGTCAGGCGCTCGCGGGTGGCGAGCTGGGCCTCGTGCTGAGCGGCGCGGAGCGGGCCCTGTATCTCGCCATCGAGTGGGCCACGGGGCTGCGTGCGCGGGCCCTGTTGCGCTCCGAGCTCGAGGCGCGGCTC
>JAICTU010000257.1 GCA_025936205.1 Polyangiaceae bacterium
GCAGGTGCTGGCCGTGGCGGTCACGCTGGTGTTCGGCTGGCTCTTCCTGCGCATCGCGCGCGTGGTGGAGGAGATCATCGCACGGCGGCTGAGCCTGGACGCCGCCAGCGTGCAGGCGCGCGCGGAATACACGCAGATTCGTGGCCTGCGCAACATCGCGGACTTCGTGATCGGAGTGATCACGGTCGGGCTGGCGCTGCTGTCGGTGGGTGACGTGCGTCAGCTGGGTGCCAGCTTGCTGGCTTCCGCCGGCTTCGCCGGTATCGTGTTCGGCTTCGCGGCGCAGCGCAGCTTGGCGACCATCCTGACGGGGCTCGTGATCGCCATCGCTCAGCCCATCCGCATCAACGACATCGTGGTGGTGGAGGGCGAGTTCGGCAGCATCGAGGAGATTACTCTGACCTTCGTCGTCGTGCGGCTGTGGGATCAACGGCGCATGGTGCTGCCAGTCAGCTACTTCACCGAGCGGCCGTTTCAGTGCTGGTCGCGCTCCTCGACGGAGCTCACGGGGGTGGTTCTGCTCAACGTCGACTACAGCGTGCCCGTGGGCAGCGTGCGCGCAGAGCTCGGCCAGATCTTGCAGGATTGCCCGCACTGGAACCGGCGCAGCTGGGCGCTGGAGGTGACCGATACCACCGAGTACACCGTGGTTTTGCGCGCGCAAATGAGCGCGGACGACTCCAGCGCGGCCTGGAAGCTGCGCTGTGAGGTGCGCGAGCGCTTGATCGGCTTCCTCCAGCAGCAATGCCCGGAATCCTTGCCGCGCTTGAGGACCAGCGCCGTCGCGGCCGCGCCGACTGTGAAGGAGCGCCGCAGCGCCTGAGCTGGTTCCTCGCATCCGTCAGTTGCACGCTGCTACTCGGGCTGCGTGCGCGCGCGCCGGGCGATGTGGGTGCGCGTCGCCTCGGCAAGAGCGCATGTCGCTGAGCTACGATCCACTGCGGCGCAGCGTGACGGGGCCGTTCGACGGCTTCGTTGGTCGCGGCGCGTATCGCGCGGCGTTGCGCTGCGAGGCCGGTGCAAACGCCTCCTTCCCGATCGCAGAGGCGATCTTTGAGGGCCCGGCGCAACCGGCGATCGATCGCGAGCCCTTCGTCCGCTACTCGCAAGCCACGTTCTTCCCCGATCGGTGCATCGGAGGTGGCGGCACGGACACGACGCTGTCGTGCGAGCGTAGAGCGCGCGCGCGCCACGGCGCCGCAGCCGTAAGGAGTGAAAGAGTGGAGCAGCGGGCTTTGTGCCGCACTTTGCGTCGCAAAGCCCGCTTGCCCATGCCATCATTCCGGGCCGATGGGCTCCTCTGCCGAACGGCCTCCGGAAGAGACACTGCGCTTGCATCAGGCAAACGAGCGCACACTGCTCGCCTGGGTGCGCACCGGCATCGCGCTGATGGCGTTCGGCTTTGCCATCGCGCGCTTTGCAGTCTTCTTGCGGCAGGTGGCCGCGCTGCGCTCTCCGCCGCTGCCGCATTCGAGCTTTGGCTCGGCCTGGATCGGGGCCGCGCTGGTGGCGCTGGGCATGTTCGCGAACCTGCTGGCGACGTTGCGCTTCGCCGGCATCCGCCGCGGCATCGAGCGCGGTGACGTCGGGGCTCCGAACGCCGCGCTGGTCTACGTGCTGGGCATCACGGTGACGCTGATCGGGCTCGCGATGACAATCCTGCTCGCGCGGGCGGTCGGCGAAGGCTGAGGCATCACTGGGCGCGCAGGGTCATGCTGGTCGTCCCGAGCCCGTCTGCGCGCGCCGTCAGCACGATCTCGCCGCGCTCTCCGGGGCGTCGCAAACTTGGTCAGTTCCGTGGGTTCTTTGACCAAGGCATTGCCCTCGGCAGCCCGCGTTGATCAGGTGGCGAGCCTGAACTCGGGTACTGCCGGCAGCAAGAGCCAACGCGCATCGGTCATGCCCTCACGGTAGCCGCCGCGCCGTACCGGAGAAGTGCTCGAACGGTTGCGGCGGGCGCCGTAACCGTTGCCAATCTCACCCGAGCAGGTGGTGCGTCACGTACTCGATCTTGACCGGCACATTCGACTGGAAGCTGGCGCGGATCACCACCTGGAAGGCCTCCGCATACTGGCCGGGCGCCGTCTGCAAGTGCGAGAAGACCTCGGCCACGTGCTGGGGAGCCGTGACGCTCTCCGCCAGCGCCCACATCAGCTCCGCGCCCGCGCCGCTCAGGATCAGCAGCTGGCGGCCCGATTGGGGACCGCGCAGGCGGGTGATCAGCGCGTACTTTTCGCCGACGCCGTGCGTGTCGGCGCAGCGATATTCGCTGGCCTCGCCCGGCAGGGGCCGCGCGTTGCGGATCACACCCAGGTCGTCGATCGAGAAGTCCTTCTCTTCCAGCAGCGAGCGGATGATCGGATTGAGGTTGGGCTTGCCGATGAACACGACGTTGCTGTTCCAGACGTCTTGCCAGTCCAGCGAGGCCGAGTGCTTCATTCCCGCATCGGTGCGGCTGCCGGCGAGCAGGCGCCCGAGCGAGAATGCGGCGTGCACGGCGCCGAAGTCGGCGTAGTCACGCGCCGCGCGCAGCTCCGTTTCACCCATGCGCTTTCGGAATTGTGCGAGCGGCTCGGAACGCTCGACCTCCGAGGGGTCGTTGATCTGATAGTCGCGCACCACCAGGCCGGTGGCGGGCGCGTAGAAAAAGAGCCGCACGTCGAAGGCCACGATCAGGGGCGCCTCGCTGCCCAGGAAGGGGTCCCAGAGCGCGCGCAGCTCGGGTGTTGTCAGGCGCGGGGCCGCGGGCGAGAGGGAGCGTGGAGCTTGCGCCGGCGGGCGCTCGAAGCGCGGGACATAAGCACCCTTGTCGATCTCGATCCGGATCGGGTCGGCCGGGGCCTCCGTCTCGTAGTACGCGCGCAGCCGGTTGCGCAGCTCGTACGCGCGGCTGCGCACGCTCGAGTCCTCGGCGGGGGAATAGCCGTGCGGGCGCCGCAGCACGGAAACGCCGAGCGCGTATTCGTTGACCTCCTGCGTGCGACCGTCCATCTCGGCCTCGCACACGTAGCGCAAGAGCGCGCGCAGCTGCTCTGATCTCCCCAGCGCCCGGCTTTGCAGCACGCGCGCCAGTGCCTGGCGCTTTTCCTCGCTGGAGATCGGGGGAGCCGGAGTCATCGCGAGCTAACGTACTACGGATGCTCGCGCTCCGGCTCGCGTTGGCGCTTGTGCGACGGTTTCTGCGTGCCTGCTCGGGGCGCTGGGGAGGGTGGGAATCGTTTCCACACCCTCGAGGTGCGGCAGACGGAGCAAGGAAGTCTCTTACATCCGCTGTGCGCTCCCAGGTGCGTGCGCCCAGGTGAGCGCTCCCAGGGTCACTGCGCGGGGCAGGGCGTCAGGGTCCCCTCGCATTCAAAGGGGCCGCTCGCGACCTCGGTGAATTCGTTGGCGCACCAGTCGCTCACGTTGCAGTCACCGCGCGTGGAGATGGCGACGCCGTCGATGTAGCGGAAGATGGTGTTGGTGATGTTGGAGGAATTGGGCGCCATCAGTGCCGCCTTGGTGCTGCTGCCCAGGCAGCCCTTGCCGCTGCCGGCATACTCGAAGATGGCGTGATCGATGCGCGGCGTCACGTCGCTGTAGCTGTACAAGAGGCAGCCCCAGTCGCCCGGCTTCGGCTCCTTTTGAGCGGACGTGAACACGACCGGATCGGCCTCGGTGCCTTCGATGTTGAAGTTGGCGTTGAAGGCGTCGATCGTGCCCGACATCTCGAAGCGTACGCCGGCCGCGATGGTCACGTTGTAGCCCGGCGTCACTCCCATGTTCTGCACCCGGAACGGCGCGCCTTGCTTCAGCCAGGTGCCGTTGCTCTCGATGCCGCTGCCCTCGATCACATCGATGTGATCATCGGCGTCTTCAAACACATTGCCGGTACCCAGCTGAAAGATCTGGTGCGCATCGATCAGGATCGAGGCCTGACCGTTGCGGGCAAAGTGATTGTCCGAGAACGCGCGCACGGCGGCGCTGCTGAACAGCATCATCCCGTAATTGAGGCTGTCGCGCACGGTGACGTTCCGGATGCCGCGCAGCGGCGCCTCGATCTCGAGCGTGGTCGGGCTGCCGGCGCCCGTGGCCGCGCACGGCTGGCCGCCGTACTCGAAGATCACATGCTCGAGCTGGCTATTGCTGCCGTTGACGCCGATGCGCACGCACTGCCAGTCGCCGGGCAGGGGATCGTCCGACGCGGACGTGAAGACGATGGGCTGCTCCTCCGTGCCGACCGCGACCAGGTGCGAGCCGACGTCGCTGAGCGGCGTGACGTTCAACAGGCCCGCGGCTCCCATCAGCACGGTGGTGCCGGGCTGGATCGTCAGCGTGGCGCCGGACGAGACAGAAGTGCGCTGGATGCGCACGCAGCCGGGCCCGATCGTGCGATCTTCGGTGATGGAATCGGGCAGTAGCTGAGCGTCTTTGCAGTCCGCAGGACGGACCGCAGTGGCCCCGCCACCGGAGCTACCTGCTGCGCCCGGAGCCACGCTGCCCGCACCGGCCGAAGCAGCGCTCGTGCCCCCGCCACCCAGGCCAGGCGCGCCCGATTGTGCCGGATCGGCACCAGCGCTCCCACCCATCCCGTCCGCCGTCTCTGGATTCTCGGGCATCACCTCTTTGGTGCTGCGCGAGTCCAGCGAGCAGCCGAGCAGTGCGGCCACGGCCCAGGATGCGGCAAAAGACGAGATCAGGAGGGGAGAAATTCGTTCGCTCATGAGTGTTCCGTGCCCCCGCTGCAACATCGTACGCTGACTACGCCAGCATCGGCTCGATCTCTCCGGCGGTTGCGCAAAATGTCGCAGGGGGCTGAGCGAACGACTAGACCCGGGTTGCGTCACAAGGCAAGCGCCTCGGCGCGGACTCGAAACGCTGGGCTGCTGCGCGGCTCCTGGTGGGACACAAGTGTGGAATGGTCCGGGGCGGATGAGGCAGCCGCCAGATTGACGTCCCGTTCAGAAGGTTCTAGGTGTCTGGCGGGGGTAAAATATGCGAGCGGGGTTTCGCCAGTTTCGTTCGAGGATTGCAGTGTGTGTCGCCCGAGTGTGTGTCGCCCGAGTGTGTGTCGCCGGCGTATCACTCGGTGTTGCGGGCGGTGCGGCCCTGGTCAGCGCAGGCTGTGGCTCCTCGGTAACGGCCTACACGACTGCTGGGCAGCCAGCGACCATCAGCAAGTACAAGACCTTCGGTGTCGTGACGCCGGATCCGGAGGAGCTGAAGGAAAATCACATGCAGCCGGAAACCCTGCATCGCCTTGCGGAGCTGTCCGTCGAGCGCATGCAAGGCCTGGGTTACCAGCCCGTGGCAGCAGATGGCGCCGATCTATTGATCGGCTTGAGTCCGGAGGCGAGGCTGTATGGCGCGCTGAAAGTCGTCAACGCCGAGCCGAGTCGTCCCAATAGCCCGCTCGATCAAAAGTTTGATGCCGAGGGTACGTTGACCGTGAACTTCGTCGACATGAACGCCAAGCAGATCGTGCTCACTCGCGTGGCGAAGGCGCGCGTCAGCATGCAAATGGGAGAGGAGCAGATGCGCGAAGTCGTCAGCAACGTGTTTGACGGCATGCCGCGCGCCGCAAACTGACGTCGGCGGCACCCGCGCGCGCGGCGCTCAGCTCGGGTGAAGCCTGGAGGCCTTGGGCCGCATCGTCGCCTGCGCGCGCCTGGACGCCGCGTCCCTTTCCGGCTGGTCTTTGGAAACTTGACCCTGGCCTGCCCGCCGTGCAACGAGCTGGGCTCGACACGGCAATGGACGGCGGAAGAGCCAGAGCTCTGGGGCGGCGCGCTGCGCTGGGCCTCGCCGTGGTGCTGCCCGTCGTGCTGTTGCTCCTTGGTGGCTCTGCTCGCCGCTGGATCGGCGACGACGGCTTCATCAACCTGCGCGTCGTCAGCCAGTTGCTCGCCGGCAACGGCTTTGTGTTCAACGCCGGCGACCGGTCCGAAGCCGTCACCAGTCCGGCCTGGGTCGCGCTGCTCTGGTTGGCGGGAGCACTCGGCGCGCGTCTGGAGGATGCGGCCTGGGTACTCGGGCTGGTGCTCAGCGCGGCCGGCGTGGCCGCGAGCGCGAGCGTTGCACTGCTGGCGCTGAGCCCCGAGCAGCGCCGCGAGCGCTGGTTTCTGCCGTTCGGGCTGCTCGCGTACGTCTCGCTGCCCGCCGCCTGGGATTACGCGACCTCCGGGCTGGAGAATGGCCTGGGCCTGGCCTTTCTCGGAGCCAGCACCTGCCTGGTCGTGCGCGCCCGGGCCCCGCATGCAGCTCCGCGCAAAGCCGCAGCCGCGGCGTTCGCGCTGAGCTTCGCGGCGCTGGTCCGGCCCGACTACGTGCTCTTGGTCGCTCCCTCATTGGCTTCGCTGTGTGTGCTCGCCCGCGGCTGGCGGCGCTTCGCCCTCGCGGCACTCGGCGTGAGCAGCGCGCTCGCCTATCACAGCTTTCGCATGGGCTATTTCGCGAGCGCCGTCCCCAATACGGCCCTGGCCAAGCGCGCCTTCGAGCTCAGCGGGCGACAAGGTTGGCACTATCTGTGGAACACGCTCGGCGTCTACTGGTTGCTGGTGCCACTCGCCGTGGTCGCGCTGGCCTTCGCCTGGGAGCGGCGCTCGTTCGCCCGGGACTGGCGCTCCACGCCCTCGTGCCTGATCGCGGGTGGTCTCCTGCACATCGCGTACATCGTCGGCATGGGCGGAGACTTCATGCACGCGCGCTTGCTCTTGCCAGGAATGTTCGTGCTGTTCTCGGCCGTGCCGCTGCTTGCCCTGGAGCCAGGCGAACGGGGCTCCAGGCGCGGCGCGGTCGTGCTCGCGGCCGTGGTGCTGTACGGCTGGTGCGCCGTGTGCTCGCTGCAGCTGCGTGTCGCCACCAAGAACGAATTCGGCATCGGTGACGAGCGGGGCTGGTATGCGCGCATGGCGAAGGTCGCACATCCGACGCGCATCGAGCACTACGCGCAGTTCGCCTTCTATCGCGAAGCCCTGGAGCTGCGCGATCGGATCCAGGCCCGCTGCAGCGCGGACCAGTGTGTGCGGCTGCTGTTCACCCGCAAGGAGGACGGCAAGCTCCGGGATCACGGCCGAGCTGCCGAGTTGCCGCTCGCCGACGATGTTTCGAAGTACGCTCTGGCCGCCGCCGCTTATCGGCCCCTCGGCATCGTCTCGGCGGTGCTCGGCACGCGCGTGCACGTGGTCGACTACTACGGGCTGGCGGATCCGATCGCGGCCCGCCTGACGGTCGTCCATCAGTATCGCCCCGGCCACGACAAGGCCTTCGATACCGCATGGCAGGCTGCGCGCTACGCGTCCCCGGACAGCACCGACGACCCGCGCGCCCTGGCAGCGGCGAACGCCCTGAGCTGCGGTGTGCTCGGCCAGCTCAACCGCGCCACGCGCGGGCCGCTCAGCGTGGGCCGCTTCCTGCAGAACCTGGCGCTCGCGCTGCGCACGAGCCAGTTGCAGATTCCTGCCGATCCGTTCGAGGCGGAGAACGAATTCTGTGCGCCGTGAGGACTGGTCGCTCAACGGCCCTGCGTGACACTGACCTCGTCGATGCAGACCGTGACCGGCAGCTTGCGCGCGTAGGGCCCGGAAAACTGGAAGCCCAGCGCCAGCGTGCCGGGTGCTGGATCGGCCAGCACGAAGCGGTCGATGACCCGCCGCGGCTCGGGTGTGGCAGCGATCTGCTTGACCCAGTATTCGCTGGAGGGCGGCGCATCCAGCCCCAGCTTCACCTTCACGTCGCTCGCCGGCGACGTCCACAGGCGAAAATCGATCACGACTTCGCTGCCGCGCACCAGCTTCAGGCCCGCCTGTTGCATCTGCGCGTCCCAGGCGTTCTGGCTCTCGCTCTCCAGTGTCGCGCACAGCGCACCGTTCTTCAGGCTCCACGTGCCCCTGGCGCTGCCGGCAAAGGACACCTGCCAGGGCTCGCTGCCCCCATCGAAGGCGCCGTTCACGATCAGCGGCGCTCCTGCCGCGTGCGGCACCCGCCCGAGGGTGCCCAGAAAGCGCGCGATCTCGGCGCTCGCGAACGAGGGCCAGCCGTGATTGGTGTTTTCATAGGTGGGCTCGCCGTGCTCGCACCATTCCACCGGCAGGCTCGGCTCACAGCCGGCATAGCGCACACAGCCCGCTGGTCCCACGGGAGTAGACTGCTGGCTGCAGCCGTTGGCATGCAAGAAGCGGTCGAGCGCGTAGCGCCCACGCGACACGGACACCACCGCGTCGCGCTCACCATGCACCATCAACGCCGCGCTACGGCCGGGGCACTCGGGCAGCACCAGAGCTCCCGCCACCGCCCCGATGCCACGCAGCAGCGGCGCGCGTTCGCAGGCCAGGATCTCCGAGAACAGCGCCCCCGAGCTGTGCCCGATCGCGAATACCTGCTCGCTGTCGATGCAGTAGTTGGAGAGCAGGTGCGCATACAGCGCGTCGAAGACCTGCAGGTTGTCGCTGCGCTCGCGCGGCCGGTCGAAACCCTGACCCAAGCTCTTCACGTACGCCACCGCGTACCTGGAGCCCAGCTGCTCGGGCAGGTAACTACCATCGACATCGTGCAACAGTTGGTGACTGCGTGCTCGGCCGTGAAAGGCGAACACCAGCGGCACGGGCTTGCTGCCGTCATAGCCATCCGGCAGCGTGAGCAAATACGGCGTCTCGAGCTCGCCTGCGCGAGCCACCAGCTCGCCCGCGCCCGGGCTCGGCCGGCCGCAGCCGCTGCTCGGAGACGGAGGCACGGCGGGCCCCTCGCCAGCGGGGACATCGCCAGCGCGGACCCGCTCGGCGCGAGCAGCGGCCTGGGGCGCTGCCGCCGCAGCCTGGCGCGCTCCGGAACAGCCTGCGGTGAGGCCAAGGGCAGCGCCCAGCACCAGACACGAACGCCACGAGAGCGGCGCAGCACAGCTCGACATGCGCCAGCTTGTACACGAATCGGCCACGGACGAGGCCCGCCGAATTGCCGATTGACAGCCGGTCGTGCCGCGTCCCACCCTGCGGCCGCGCAATGCTGAAGAGCTGGCTGCAGCGCGTGCTGCCCTGCGTGCTCCCCCGCTTGCGGGACACCGCCCAGGGCCGGCTGCTGGCGAGCCTCACGCTCTTGCTCGCCGCGCTCGGGGCGCCGCGCCAGATCAACGCCGACACCTGGTTCAACTTGGTGCTGGGCCGCGAGATCGTGGCATCGGGACTCGTCATCCGGAACGAGCTCACCGCCGAAGCCGCCGGCGCGCCCTGGATCGATCAGCAGTGGCTGGCACACCTCATCCACTACTGGCTGGCGCAGCTGCTGGGGTTGCCCGGGCTGGTGCTGGTCGCTTCGCTCTTGACCAGCGCCTCACTGCTCGGCGCCGCGGAGCACGCGCTGCGCAACGGGGCGAGCCCGGGCCGCACGTTGCTCGCGGGTACGCTCGCGCTGGGCGCGCTGTTGCCACAGGGCGTGCGAGCGCAGACCTTCGCCCTGCCATTGCTGGCCTTCTCGCTGTGCCGCCTGGACAGTGACGCGCGCAAGCCCAGCCCCCGGATCTGGTGGCTGGTTCCGTGCGCCGCGCTCTGGGGCAACCTACACGGCTCAGCACTGCTCGCGCCCGTGTTCGGCGCGCTGCTGGCGCTGACTCGCGCGCTCGACACGCGCAGCTGGGGGCTCGTGGCACGGGACCTGCTGCTGGCGGCCTGTCTCGGGCTCGCGCTGCTCGCTTCGCCGTACGGCTTCGAGCTGCTCGGCTACTACGGAGGCATCCTCGGCAACTCCGCGTTTCGCGTCCACGTCGGCGAATGGGGCCCCCTGGCGCTCGCGAGCGAGCCCGCCAAGAGCCTGCTGATCGCCGTGCTGCTGGTCTCGTCGCTGCTCGTCGCCCGACGGGCCCGCCACTTCCCGATCGCTGTTTGCCTCGGCCTCGCTCTGCTCACGCTCCGCTCGGCACGACACGCCACGCCGCTCGCCATCGCGAGCGCGGCGTTCTTGCCGGCGATCGCGGACGCGGCCCTCGGCCAGCGGCTGCGCCTGCAGGCGGACCGCGCGCTCCAGCGCAGCTCGCGCGCGCTCTTGCCGGCAGCCCTGCTCGGCAGTTGCGTCGCGATCCCGCTGCTGGTGCGCCACACGCTGCGCGTCGATCTGCCCGCTGCCTTCTGCGATCGCGTGGCGCTGGCCGCCGAGGGCGCGGCGCGCGTGCTCGCGGACGAGCAGCACGCCGACCGCCTGCTCTGGTTCCACCCGGAGTTGAAGGGCCACCTCTCTCACGACGTGCGCTTCGAGCTGCTGCCGCCCGACTTCATCCAGTCACTGACGCAGCTCTACGGCTTTCCAGAGACGGCGTACGCGCAGGGCTGGCTCGCCCGTTACGATCTGGTGGTGGTCGATCGAGAGCAACATACCCCGCTCTGGCACTGGCTCCGAAGCCATCCGGGCTGGCACGAGATCGCCGCCGACCGATGGTCGGCGGCGTTCCTGCGCCGCTGACCGCTCCGCTCAGAAGAAGCGCGAGAAGATGCGCCGGGCGTCGGCGAGTGCGCGGGCCGCTAGGCCATCGGCGATCGCCTTCGCGCCCTGACTGATGGCATTGCCCACCGCGTGGACGCCATCGGAGATCACGTGACCCACCGCGCTGGCCGCGTTCGACACGGCGTGCCCGATGTCGCTGAAGATGTTGCCGCCCTGCACCAGCATCAGCTCGTTCTCGGAGAGCTCGCTGCCGATCGTGTTCATTCCAAACTGCTCTTGGTTCATGTCTTACTCCTGGGACCTTGGGTTGAAGGTCAGCTCATCGCTGACGACTCCAGGCGAGTCGGAGCAGCGCAGCCGCAGGTTGCTGAGGATTGTCCCCATTCGCGTGCCGATCGGCGACGTTCCGGGAGCGACGTCGGCTGGTGCACAGGCGCGCAAAATGGCCTATGGTCGCGCCCCGCAATGAAGAACCTCCACCTGATTGTCTGCGCCGCGCTGGCTGGCGGCGCGCTGAGTTGCACCAAAGCCCCCGCGGCGGCCACGCCCGAGACGGCGCCCCCGCCCAGCCCGGGCCTCGCGCAACGATACGAGGCCTTCTTCCCGATCGGCGCCGCGGTGAACAGCAACACGCTGCGCAGCCACGCGGACTTGCTGGCCAAGCACTTCAACAGCATCACCGCCGAGAACGAGATGAAGTTCGAGTCCCTGGAGCCGACCGAGGGCCACTTCGACTTCGCCGCGGCCGACGAGATGGTGTCGTTCGCGCGAGCACATGGCATGAAGGTGCGCGGCCACAACCTGGTCTGGCATCGCCAGACGCCGGACTGGGTCTTCAGTGACGGTGCCGGCGGGGCCGCCTCCAAGGAGGTACTGCTGGCGCGCCTGCACAAGCACATCGAACACGTCGTCGAACACTTCCGTGGCCACCTCTACGCCTGGGACGTCGTGAACGAGGCCATCATGGACGACGGCAAGTACCGCACGGCGGACGAGAAAGACGCGGACCAGCGCAGCAAGTGGTACGGCATCCTGGGCACGAGCTACATCGCCGCGGCCTTCCGCGCCGCCCACGCCGCCGATCCGGGCGCAAAGCTCTTCTACAACGACTACCGAAACTACATCCCCGTCAAGCGCCAGGCCATCTACGAGATGCTGAAGCAGCTGCTGGCGGACGGCGTGCCGATCCACGGCGTGGGCCTGCAGGCGCACCTCAGCGTCGAGCCCTCGTCTTCACCCGACAATCACGGTTTCTACCAGACCATCGCGGAAGAGGAGAAGACCATCGAGCTCTTCGCCTCGCTCGGGCTCGAGGTGCAGATCACCGAGCTCGACATGTCGCTGTACACGCCGGGCGCCAAATACGAGCCCAGCCAGTTCTACACGGAGGCGACCTTCACCCCCGATCTCGAAGCCAAGCAAGCCGAGCGCTACGGCCAGTTCTTCGAGCTATTCCGCAAGTACCAGGGCAAGATCACGGGCGTCACCTTCTGGGGCATCGCGGACGACGCGACGTGGCTTTCGCAGTTCACGTCGGGCCGTCAGGACTTCCCGCTGCTGTTCGACGTGCATCATCAATCGAAGCAGGCTCTGCAGCGCATCATGACGTTCTGAGGGGGCATCGCCGCAGCTCGCGAGCTGGTCCCTCCACGACCCCAGGCCACGCCGGGCGATATCCCGCCCGAGGGGCCTCATCAGCGGCCTCGTGAGGTCTCCATGGGAACAAGGGCCCCTCCGAACGACTCGCGGGAGGTTTCCATGGAAACCTCCCGCGAGCTTGGTGAAGGGGGCCCACGACGCCGCGAGCAGCCAGCCGCAGGGTGCCGATCCGCGGCGTCAGTGCCGGCGCCGGGCAGCGGCGTTCGAGGGCGTCAGAGGGCTTCGCGCCGTTCGGCGTCGTGGATGGCCCGCTTGCCCCCAAAAACCGTCAGAGGAAGCTTTCCAGGGCCGGCGCGAGCAGCTCTGGATCGAGATCGTGGGTGGCGCCGGGGAGGGTGAGGGCGCGCCCGTTCGGCAGTGCGCGAGCTGCCGCCGTGGCGGCTTCGCGCAGCGCCGGCGGGCTCTCGCTGCCTGCGATCGCGAGGCAGGGTGTTTGGATTTGTGCGAGCAGCGCGGGGCCGAGCCGGTCGCTGGCAATCAGGCGAGCGTCGTAGACGAGCGTGTGCGCCATCGCTTCCAGCGCTGGACGAAACGGTGCCTGGCGGAGCCGGGCGACGACCGGCTCGGGGATGCCCACGACCTGGCGCTGGAAGTATTCGACCGCCTCAGCGCGTCGCTCGGCGGCGATCAGCGAGGCCAGCTCGGCTGCGTGAGCCGGCGACTGCGCGGGCGGTAGCTCATAAAGCGCGAGCCGGCTGATGCGCGCGCCGCGCGCCGCCGCGAGCAGGGTCAGCGCA
>JAICTU010000528.1 GCA_025936205.1 Polyangiaceae bacterium
CAGCGCGCGAGGCGCTGAGCGCCTACGGCGAGGCGGCGCTGTGGGCGCTCCGCGAGGGCTACGAGAAGACCCTGGGCGAACGCGCTCCGCTCGCCTGGTCGTGGGAGCGCGTCGCGCGCGAGCTGTTCGCGCGCTTCGACCAGCAGCGCCGGGGCGACGTGTTCGGGTTGTACGAGCAGGGTCGCAGCGCGGAGCGCGCCGGCGACGTGCTCGCCGCCTGCGCGGCGTTCGATCGGGTGCTGGCGCGCGAACCCTTGTTCGAGCTCGGGCCGAGCATGGCCGAGACGTACCTGCGCTGCGCGAGCGCCGACACGGACGCGCAGCGGGCACTCCTGGCGGCTTCCAGAGCCGAGCGGCTCGAGCCACAAAACCCTCTGCACGACCGCGCCGTGAGCCTGCGCCAGACGCTGCAGGCGGAGGCGTTGCTGCAGCGCGGCCTGATCGACCGCAGCTTGCTCGAACGCGCGCGAGCGCTCGATCCCAGCAACGAACGCGCGGCCGCGCTGCTGAAGCAAGTCGGCCCGACCTCGCGCTGGCGGGTCGGGCCGTGGATGCGCTACCTGGGAGCAGGAGTCATCCTGCTGCTCGGAGCGGTCGGCGTGATCTGGATCGCGGTGCGGCAGCGCATCCAGCAAAGCTAGACGCCGCTGCCGCTCCCGCTGTTTGCCGGCGCTCTAGCGCTCGTTGCGGCGGCCCATGTCGAAGCCGCGCGGGTCGACGCGCGTCTCCAGGAAGCGCGCCAGACGGTGGAAATCGCTGCCCGGCTCGACGAACCGAACCTCGGTGATCAGCGTCTCCGGGTTCACGAGCTCCTTGAACGGCACGTAGCGCAGGTCGAGCTGACCCGAGACGCTGACCATGTGCCCGTCCAGGCCCTCTTCCACCAGCGCGCGGTACGCGCCGATGCCGAGCTGGCTGCCGAGCATCACGTCGAAGGCGTGGGGCGCGGCGCAGCGGGACTCGTAGCCAACCTGCACGCCCGTGAGCTTCTTCTTGCGGCCGAGCTTCTGCTCGTAGCGCTTGGCGACGCGCTCGGCGACCATCTTGCCCAGGCTGATGTTGCCGAGCGAGATGTGACCGTGCTCGTCCCGCGGCACGCCCTCGAGGTGCTTCGCCGCCATGTGCTCCGCCAGACCCTCCGCGAGCACCACGGTCCCGTAGTGCTTCTTGCGCTGCTCGCGCGTCTGGATCAGGTCGATGATGCGGTCGGCGAGCTTGTCCAGGGACAGCTTGGGCTGCCCGTCTTCGAGCTCGGTCAGGCTGTCGTCGATGTCCTCGACCGTCAGCACCAGGTGGGCCTCGCCCGCGATGGCCACGCCGTAGCTGAGCCAGCCCGCCTTGCGGCCCATCGCCTCGACGATGAAGTAGCTGCCGGTCGCCATGGCGTCGGCGCGCAGATTCATCAGCTCCTTCGCCATCACGTCGACTGCCGTGAAGAAGCCGAAGGTGAAGTCGATACCGCGATAGTCGTTGTCGATGGTCTTGGGCAGGTGCACCACGCGCACGCGCTTCGCGTCGGGCGCCAGCGTCTGCTGGTACTCGTACATGAAGTTCGCGGTCTTCAGCGTGTCGTCACCACCGATCGAGATCAGTGCATCGCACTCGAGATCGACCAGCGCGTTGTAGACGTTGCGCAAGCGTTGCGTCTTGGCCGGGTCCCGCAGATCCTCGGGCTTCTTCACGCCTTGCCCCGGATTCGCCCGCGCCGTGCCGATCACGATGCCACGCTCGTTGCGCAGACCGCGCAGGTCCTTCTCGCCGAACACGCGGTAGTGCTCGCCCGGCACCAGACGCCGGCTCGAAGGATGATACTCCTGCAGGTTGGAGTAACCGTGGAAGAAGCCGATCACCTCTCGGCCGTCTTCCAGGAATGACGTGGCTGCCGCGGAGATCACCGCGTTCGCCGCCGGCGCGGGCCCCCCCGAGAAAATGATCCCGACGCGTCGAACTTTGTCGCCCTTGCGGGGGCCCGAGGAAGCGGTGCTCATGCTGCCTCTGTCTGATCCGCTTTCTTTGCGCCGCCCACGACCGAGCCCTGCGAGTCCACCAGCTCGATCAGCGACATCGGCGCGTTGTCCCCGCGGCGCCGGCCGAGCTTGATGATGCGAGTGTAGCCACCCGGACGGCTCTTGTAGCGAGCGCCCAGGTCGACCAGCAGCTTCTCCAGCAGGTCCACCTTGGTGCTCTCACCGCTCGCGTTCGTCTTCGTCGCGAAGCGCTGCAAGAAGCCGCCGACGTGGCGCTTGGTGGCAGTGCGCCGGGCCTTGTCCGCCGGCGAGAGCTTGTCGCTCGGGGTCTGCGCCACCTCGCCGAGCCGCACGGCCCGCGTGATCAGACGCTCCACCACGCGCCGCAGCTCCTTGGCTTTCGCTTCGGTGGTCTCGATGCGCTC
Organism: Polyangiaceae bacterium; assembly: GCA_025936205.1. The sequence goes on from JAICTU010000528.1 coordinate 2,393, forward strand.
GTGCAGCACGAGGTTCGCCGCCAGCGCGCGGAACATCGCGCGCCGATGGCTCGTATCGCGGCTGAATTGTCGGCCCAGTTTCTTGTGTCGCATGATCGGTCCTAGTTCTGCGCCTGCTGCGCCTTCCAGCGCTCCAGCATCTGCGGCCAGTTGTCGAGCTTCATACCGAGGCTCAGGCCCATGGTGGTCAGGATCTCTTTGATCTCTTTCAGGGACTTGCGACCAAAGTTCTTGGTCTTGAGCATGTCCTGCTCGGTGCGCTGCACGAGCTCACCGATCAACTGAATGTTGGCGTTCTGCAGGCAGTTGGCGGAGCGCACCGAGAGCTCCAGCTCGTCCACCGAGCGGAACAGGTGCTCGTTGAGGGGCTCCTCTTCCGCGCCGGGTGCCTGGTACTGGGTCTCTTCGGTCTCTTCGAAGTTGATCCAGATCGAGAGCTGTTCCTTCAGGATCTTGGCCGCGAAGGCCACCGCGTCCGCCGGCACCACGGCGCCATTGGTCCAGACCTCGAGGATCAGCTTGTCGTAGTCCGTGATCTGCCCGACGCGCGCGTTGCGCACGGTGTAGTTCACCTTGCGAATGGGCGAGAACAGCGAGTCGATCGCGATCGTGCCGAGCGGCATGGTCGGGTTCTTGTTGCGCTCCGCCGGGACGTAGCCACGGCCCACGTTCACCGTGAGCTCCATGGACAGCGGGCCCTTCTTGTCCAGCGTCGCGATCAGATGATCGGGGTTCAGGATCTTGAGGCCGTCGGTGAGCTGGATGTCGCCGGCGAGCACCGGGCCCGGGCCTTCCTTCTCCAGCCGCAGGATGTGCTGCTTGGGAGCATCGGCGCGCAGCACGACCTCCTTCAGGTTCAGCACGATGTCGGTCACATCTTCGACCACGTCGTCGATGCTCGTGAACTCGTGCAGGGCGCCGTCCACGCGCAACGCGGTGATGGCCGCACCTTGGAGCGACGACAGCAGCACCCGGCGCAGCGAGTTGCCGACCGTGATGCCGTAACCCCGCTCGAGGGGCTCGCAGGTGAACTTCGCGTAGAAGTCGGTCGCAGTCTCCGGCTCGATTTGAATCGAACGGGGACGGATCAGATCAATCCAATTGCGTGCAACTTTGGCTGAAACCATGGAGCTCCTCTTTCTTCAGGGGGTTTGGCGCGACCGTCCCGAGCTCGGAGGAGAACCCGCTCCCTTCCGAGCTCCGCGGCCTGCCCGCCATCAAACTTCGGGCCGCCAGTGACCCGGGGAGCGGGGCGTCCCCGCGGTATTGGCGGCCCAATTCTCGAACAGATAGCACTGAATTTCGCTGGAATGCCGCCGATACGGCACTCCACCAAATGACAGCTCAGCGCGAATAATACTCGACGACGTACTGCTCGCGCACCGCCGGATCCTGCAGCTCCTCGCGAGGAGGGGCTCCGCGGTACACGGCGCTGAAATTGGCCTTGTCCACTTCCACCCAGCTGGGGATGGGGCGGCCCTGGGCGGACGCCAGCGCGGCCTGGATGAAGCCGATCTTGCGGCTCTTCTCCCGGACCTCGATCTTGTCGCCGGCCTTGAGCGGATAACTGGGGATGTTCACGCGCTTGCCGTTGACGAGCACGTGGTTGTGACGGACGAGCTGACGCCCCTGGGCTCGCGTGGAAGCGAGACCGGCGCGCAGCATGAGGTTGTCCAACCTGCCCTCGAGCAGGCCCAGCATCGTTTCACCGGTCCGGCCCTTCATGGACGAGGCCAGCGTGTAGTAGCCGCGGAACTGCTTCTCCAGCAGACCGTAGATGCGACGGGTCTTCTGCTTCTCGCGCAGGCGCAGCCCGTACTCGCTCATCTTGAAACGCCCCTGGCCGTGCTGGCCCGGGGGATACGGACGGCGCGTCACCGAACACTTGTCGGAGAAGCAGCGCTCACCCTTCAGGTAGAGCTTGGTACCTTCGCGGCGGCAGAGCTTGCAGACCGCACCGATATAACGTGCCATGGTTCTTTTCCTACCTCAGACGCGGCGGCGCTTGGGCGGGCGGCAGCCGTTGTGCGGGACCGGGGTAACGTCCCGAATCAGGGTGATTTTGAAGCCTGCCGACTGCAGGGCGCGCAGGGCGCTCTCGCGTCCGGCGCCGGGTCCCTTCACGAACACCGCCACCGAGCGCATGCCATTTTCGATCGCGCGGCGAGCCGCGTCTTCCGCCGCCAGCTGAGCGGCGAACGGGGTGCTCTTGCGCGAACCCTTGAAACCACGCGCGCCCGCGCTGGCCCAGGACACCGCGTTGCCGGCCACGTCCGTGATCGTCACGATCGTGTTGTTGAAGGTCGAGCGGATGTGAGCCACGCCCGTCGGGATGTTCTTGCGGGTGACGCGCTTGGTGCCGCGCTTCTTGGTCTGAGTCGTCGTTGTAGCTGCCATCTCGGCTTCTGCTTTCTACTGGGCTGCTGGATGACCGGCTGCTGGATAACCGGCTGCTGGATAACGGGCTGCTGGATAACCGCGCGTCACTTGGCGGGAGCGGCCGGACGGGCGCGCGCTACGCCGCGCTTCGGCCCCTTGCGGGTGCGGGCGTTGGTGTGAGTCCGCTGGCCACGGACGGGCAGACCACGACGATGGCGCAGCCCGCGATAGCTGCCGAGGTCCATCAGGCGCTTGATGTTCTGCTGCACCTCGCGGCGCAGATCGCCCTCGACCTTGAAGGTCTCGATCGTCTCGCGCAGCGCCTTGACGTCATTCTCGGACAGCTCGTCCACCTTCCGCTCCGGCGGAATGTTCACCTTCGCGCAGATGATCTTCGCGGTGTGGAGGCCGATTCCGTAGATGTACGGCAGTGCGTAAGCGATCGCCTTGCGGCGGGGTAGATCGACACCGGCTATGCGTGCCATTGGAAACCTCTATCAACCTTCTGATGAACCGTCTGGGAAACGGGTCCGAGAAATGGAGTGGAATCAGCCCTGCCGCTGCTTGTGGCGGGGGTTCTCGCAAATGACCCGCACGACGCCCTTGCGACGGATCACCTTGCACTTGTCACAGATCTTCTTAACGCTGGGTCGAACTTTCATGGCGTCCTCTTCCTAAACCTTCAGGGCAGAGCCGGTGGTTGGGGTTCGAGACGGGTGGGGTCGAGGCGCTGCGTCAGCCCTAGAGCTTGCGTACGATCTGCCCTCGGCTCGGGTCGCGCTCCGCGATGCGGACTACCACGCGATCTCCGACGATGAGCTTCACGATGATCCCGCTGCTCAGAGCGTCGACGCCCACCCGCAGCATACGCCCTTGACTCGAGCGCACCCGATACATGGCGCGAGGCAAGACCGCCTCGATCACGCCCGTCTCGGTGCCTTCAGCCTCCGTCCGCCCCTCCCTTCGCGACAGCTGCTGTGGAAACAGCTCCCGTAGAAACAGCTCCTATGGAAACACTATTGAGCTGCCCGATCACTCGATCGATGCGCGCGCTGACCTCGCTCGGAGAGCCCACGCCATCTACATGGCAGAGCATGTTCTTTCCCTGATAGTAGGGCAGCAGCGGGGCGGTCATGTTGTCGTACGCATCGAGACGCTTGCGTACCGTCTCTTCTTTATCGTCGTCCCGATGCATCAACTGGGCAGAATCGGGCGGCGGATTATACTTGAGATGGTAGATCTGTCCAGTCCGG
>JAICTU010000731.1 GCA_025936205.1 Polyangiaceae bacterium
CCGCCAGCGCCTCGCGAAAAAAGCCTCGAGCTCACGAGGCCGCGCAACGCTGGCGACGGATGCTGTTTCGGAACAGCGCTTCAGAACGGGTAGGGCGGCGCGGAATCTCTGACCGTCATCCAGCGCCACTGCGTGTACTCGCCGATATCCGCCGGTCCACCCATGCTGGTGTGGTTGCCGGAAGCGCCGGTGCCGCCGAAGGGATTGACCACCTCGTCGTTGACCGTCTGATCGTTCACGTGCACCAGGCCCGCTTTGAGACGCTCGGCGACGGCCATGGCGCGCCCGATCGAGCGAGAGAGCACGCCCGCGGACAGGCCGTACTCCGTGTCGTTGGCGAGCGCGATCGCCTGCTCGTCGCTGGCGAAGGTGGTGATGTTTGCCACCGGCCCGAACACCTCCTCACGGAAGGCGCGCATGCTGGAGCGCACGCCAGTGAGCACCGTCGGTTGATAGAAGAGGCCCTCGTACTTGCCGCCTGCCTCCAGCTTGGCGCCTTCCTGCACCGCCTGCGTCACGATCGCGTGCACACGGTCCCGCTGGCGCTCGTTGATCAGCGGCCCGAGCGCCACGTTGCCCGCAGCCGGATCTCCGACCGGCAGGTGCTTGGCCTTCTCCACCAGGCGCGCGGTGAGCGCCGCGGCGATCTTCTCGTGCACCAGCACTCTGCCGGTGGCCATGCAGATCTGGCCCTGGTGCAGGTAGACACCCCAGGCCACGTTCTTGGCAGCGAGATCGAGATCTGCGTCTTCGAGCACGATCAGCGAGTTCTTCCCGCCCAGCTCCAGCGCCACCTTCTTCAGGTGCTTGCCGGCGAGCTCACCCACTCGGCGGCCCGTGACCGTGGAGCCCGTGAAGGAAATCATCTGGATGTTGGGATCGGTGCACAGTGCTTCACCGGCCTCGACATCGCCGGGGACGACTTGAAGCACTCCCTTGGGCAGCCCCGCCTCGGCGAAGGCGAGCGCCAGGATCGCGCCGCCCGTGACGGGCGTCTGCGCGTCGGGCTTGAGCACCACGCTGTTGCCGACCGCGATCGCCGGAGCGACTGCACGTGCCGAAAGGATCAGCGGGAAGTTGAAGGGCGAGATGACGCCGATCACGCCGAGCGGGACGCGCTTCGCAATGCTGAGGCGCCCTGGAGTGCTGGGCAGGGTGACGCCATCGGGTTGCAGGCCGAGCGCGGCGGCGGCCTCGAGCTGCTGCTGCGCTTCGCGCACCTCGTGCATGCCCTTCAGGAACGTGCCGCCGGTCTCGCGCGCGATGAACCCCGCCAGCTCTTCGGCGTTGCGCCGCAGATATGCAGCAACCTGATGCAAGAGCTCCGCCCGCTCGCGCACCGGGGTGGCGGCCCAGGCCGGCTGTGCGCTGGCGGCGTGCTTGGCAGCCGCGGCGACGTCCGCGGCGTTGCCGACGCCGCTGCGGCCGAGCAATTTGCCGTTCGCCGGTTCCCGGATCTCGATGCTGCCCCCGCGCGAGGCGACCCAGTCGCCGTTGAAGATGTTCCCCTGCCACGCGGTGCCCTCGAGGACCGGACCTGATTGTGACGTCGTCATCTGCTTCGCCTCCATTGAGCGGGGGTGCCCCGCCGGAACGACCAGCTTAACCGAGGCCTCGGAGCCCGCATATGGTGTTTCGATGGGTGCAGTGTTAGAGCGCTGGAGATGGCATCCGAGCGAGAACCATGGGGTGAAAACGTACTGGTCGAGTTCGAAGAGGGGATCGCCTGGGTCACGATGAATCGCCCGGCGAAGCGAAACGCCATGAATCCCGCGCTGATTGCCGAGATGAAGCGCACGGTCGAAGCTCTCGCCACGGACCAGCGCTGCGGCGTGTTCGTGCTTACCGGCGCAGGCGAATCTTTCACGGCGGGGATGGACCTCCAGGAATACTTCCGCGAAACCGATGCGGCTCCGGACACCGTGCTGCTCAACCTCCGGCGCCTGAACGAGGAGTGGCAGTGGCGCAGGCTGCGTGACTATCCCAAGCCGACGATCGCGATGGTGAACGGCTGGTGCTTCGGCGGCGGCTTCACGCCGCTGGTGGCTTGCGATCTGGCGGTGGCGGCGGAAGATGCCGTGTTTGGGCTCTCCGAGATCAACTGGGGTATCCTGCCCGCAGGCAACGTCACCAAGGCTGCCAGCGAAGCGCTCGGCTATCGCGACGCGCTGTATCTGGTGATGACCGGGGAGCCCTTCGACGGGCGCATCGCCGCGCAGAAGGGGCTGGTCAACCTGGCCGTGCCGCGCGCGGAGCTGCGCGAGCGCACGCGCGCGCTGGCGCGCGTGTTGCTCAGCAAGAACCAGACGGTGCTGCGCGGCGCCAAGATCGCGATGAAGCGCTGTCGTTCGATGGATTGGGATACCTCTGCGGACTACCTGTACGCCAAGATCGCCGAAGCGTTGCACCTGGGCGGGCACGCCAATCGCAACCGCGCCATGGAGGCCTTCCTGGACGAGAAGAAGTTTCGACCCGGGCTCGAGGGCTTTCCGTCACCGGACGCCGGCGGCCACGAGCGCTAGGTCGGACGCGAGAGGTCGGAGCGCCGGATGTCAGAGGTCATCGCGCAGATCGATCCAGGGCTGGTGCGCCACCCGAGCATGGTGCACGCCTTTCAGGCTGCGCTGCGCGAGCGACCGAACGCGCTGGCCCTGGTCTGCGGCGAGCGGCGGCTCAGCTACGCGCAGCTCGGCCAGGCGGTGGCGGGGCTCTCGGCGCGCTTGAGCGAGCTCGACGCGGCCGGGACCTGTGTGGCCCTCGCGCTCGCCAACTCCTGCGAGGCCGTGGTGGCGCTGCTCGCCGTCTGGAGCGCAGGCGCGCAGGTCGCGCCGATCAATCCCTTCTTCGCTCCACCGGAGCTGGAGCTGGTGCTGCGCGAGGCGCGGCCGCGGCTCGTGATTTCGGGGCCAGAAGCGCGGGACAAACTGCAGGCGTTGGCGCAGAGCACGGGTATCCGGAAGCTCTGGTGCTTCGGCGATCCGGGTCCGGACGGGCTCGCGCTCGATGCCTGGCTGGCGTTGCCGGGTGACCCGGCGCTTGGGGCCGGGCCGGCAGCGGATGCCTCGGCGCTGTTGATCTTCACGGGCGGCACCACCGGCGAACCCAAGGCCGTGGAACACAGCCATCGCTCGCTGATGGTCTCGGTGTTGCAGCACTGCACCGTCTGGCCCGTGCCGCCGGGCGCGGATCGCTTTCTCAGCGTCGCGCCCCTCTTTCATATCTGGGGGCTGTCGTACGCCACGCTCGTCCCTCTATATGCGCAGGGCACGCTGGTCCTCGTGCC
>JAICTU010000662.1 GCA_025936205.1 Polyangiaceae bacterium
CCCTCGAGATCGACCACCGAGTGTTGCTCGGCGCCGGGCTTGCCCGCCTCGTACCAGAGGTCCACGTCGAGCCCCGTCTGGTGGCTCGCGTGACCATTGGGTGCGGGACCACCACGCGCCTGCCCGAGATCCCCGACCGCCAGCGGCCCCAGCTGCTTCTGCTCGAGCCGCTCCCCCAGCTGCTCGATGAAGTCCACCAGCTGCGGGTGGCCGAACACGCGATGCCGCTCGGGCTTCATCACCAGATAACGCCCGCCCGCGGCGGGCACCGGCAGCTCGCGTGCTCCCTGCACGCAGCCGCTCGAGTACGATCCGATCGAGAGCGGGGGGCCCGCGGCCGGGGCTCGCGCCGTGCTCCACACCGTTTCTGCTCGCGCGGGCGCACCCACGCCGATCAGAACCAGGGCCCCAACCCAGGCTCCGAGAAGTTTCGATCGCATGCTCCAGTTTAGCCCGTGAGCCAGGGACGGACCAGATCGCCACGCCGGCTCGTGGTTCAGGGCTCGGGAGGAGGGTTTCTCCCGGCATTTTTTACGCTTCGAGGGGGGAGGCGGCCGGCACGGCGGGCGTATTTTCAGGGCTGGGACATCAGCGTCGCCAGCGTCACGTCCTTGCCGGTGGCCAGGGTCAGCTGTACGTGGCGTAGCCCCTTCTCGAACCGGTAGCTCTCATGACCCGCGCTGCGCGCGTAGTCATCGAGCAGGTGGTAGCCGCCCGTCTTCAGCGCCTCGCGGTACTGCTCCGCCAGCTGCTCCACGCTGCCGGTGCGGTGCGCATAGATCGCCAGCAAGCTGTCGGAGAGCCGTGCGGACAGGAACCGCTGGCTACCGCTCACGCGCGCCACATCCGGGAAGTCCACCCCCGGCGCATCTCGATCGCGCGGAAACTGCTCCAGCAAGCGCGCCGAGCCGTCGGTCCACAGTGTCAGGAAGACGCTGCCGTGCGCGCTGCGCCGCACCAGCGCGTAGCGCAGGCGACCGAGCTCCTGCAGGTCGCCCGTCTGCACGAAACGCCGGGTCGCCTCGGCGATGCTGAGCACATCCCAGGGCTTGCTCATCGCGTCCAGGCAGACGATCGAGGTACCGGCTTCTCCCTGGCGCACCATCACGCCGTCGAGCGCGCTCTGGAACCAGCCCGCTGCCTTCAGCGGAGCCACTCGAGCGCTCTCTCGCTCATCCAGCTGCATCGCGGAGCGCGCAGCGCAGGCCGCCCGGAACTGGGCCGAGACCGCGATCGGATCCTTCTCCGACCAGCCCGACTGCAGATTCAGCGACAGGCCGTTGATCCACAGCTGGCGCACGCCGCCGCCGTAGTGCGCGTCGGGCAACTGCATCAGCTGATTGCCGAGCTGGACCAGCACGTCCGCGGCGCTTGCCTGCGTCGCGCGCAAGAGCCCCCACAGGCTCACGCACGAGATCACGGCGAGCAGGGCCAGCACCCGGATCGTGGCCAGCAGCCGAAAGCGCGGGCGGCGCCGCGCGCTCGAAAGCAAGGGGACCGGCGGGCCCATCACAGCGCAGAACCCAGGAGATCCTTGAACAGGCTGAGCGCCATCTCGATCGGATCCTCGTGTTTGAGGTTGCAGGGCAAGTAGTAGCCGACCTCGATCGCGGCCTCTGCGTCGGGCAGGGAGCGCGGGCGCTCGATCTCGCCGCGCGCCACGGCGGTCACCGACTGACCCACCACCATCGCCAGCATCGGCCCCAGCTTGTTGTCCACGCCGGCGCGCAGGTTCTGGTTGTTCGTCGACTCGTTGGCATCGATCGAGTTGCCGTTGGTCGTCTGCGCGTGGTTCGTGGCCGCGTTGATGTTCTGCAGCAGCGTGTCGTTGGGCTCGTTGATTGGATCGCCGAACACTCCATTGCACACGGCGGGCAAGCAGGCGCGGTGACCCGCCGTACCGCAATTCGGGTCTGCGACGCAGGCGTTCTGCGAGAACTGCCAGGCGCAGCGCCGGGCGATGCCGAGCGCGCGTTGCTGCGCCTCGAAGTACCGGCCCAGGTACATCACGCCACCGAAGATGATGATCATGAACATGATCAGCAGAATGGCCTCGACATAGGCGGCACCGCGCGTGCGGCCACGACCTTTGGCGATGGGGCGGTGAGTTGCTTTCATCTCAATGCACGATCAGCTGCTCGAGGCTTTCCAGGCTCGGGGCATCTTTGGGCCAAGCCACGTCGGCGAGGTCGGTGCTCATCTTGTCACCGATGCCCGAGAGGCTCGCGACGTCCATCTCGCTCTGGCTGTCGCTCCCCTGATTGTCGTCCTCGCTGCTGGGCAGACGGAAGCGCACGAGCCGCGCTCGCCAGTCCATGTTCCACATCCAGTCGTACGGCTCCTTGTTGTGAACGCCGTCATGATTGAAGTAGTACTCGGCTTGCGCCACCGCGACCTTGCCCACCAGCCGCGCCGCGTCCACCCAATCTTCGTTGGCCACCTTCCGGTCGAAGGCGCCGTGGAACAGTCCGCGGTCGATCTTGAACGGGCGCTGGCCGTTGTTGACGGCCACGCCCCGGATCTGGAAGTCCTCGGCGCCCAGCAACACGCCTTCCTCGATCTTCTGCGGAGCCTTGTCCTCCCCGTTCTGGCCGCTCGTGTTCGACTGCCATTCGGCGGGGAAGGTCATGTCGATCTCGTCCTTCTGACTGCAGCTGTAGACCTGCTTCACCGTCGGATAGCGCAGGGTGTAGCCGTCCGGATTGAAGCCGGGGGGCAAACGGTGGTCGGCGGTCTCCGGCGGGATCTCGCCGCCGTTGGGTAGGGTCTGCTTGACCGCCATCAGCCGCTTATCGCAGACCGGCCGCGTCACATCCCGGAACTCCTCGAAGGTGGGCTGAAGGTTCCAGGGGCTCCACAGCTGCTCGGGCTGCTGCGTTTCACTGACGCGGATAAACCCGTCGTCGCACGGCACTCCCGGATCGGCCTTGCGGTTCTGGGCCGCCTCCGCCGCCTCCAGACCCGCGCGATCCGGGTTGGCATTGGCCGCCTCGTACGCGCTCTGGGCGTCCGCGTAGTTCATCGTGTTGTGCATCGCGGGCTGGCCTACGTACTGATAGCCCTTGGTGACCCAGCTCCAGGTCGCAACGTCGAAGACCACGTGCTCTTCGAGCTCCTGCTCGGACCAGGAGTAGCTGGTGATGCGCGGCTCCCGGCCCGGCTGGCACTGCTCGCGCGCGTCGACCAGGGCGCCTCGGCAGAGCCGCGCGCGCTGTGTGTCCGTTCTCGGATCCACGCAGTCCCCGTCGGCTTCCGGATGCCGTTCGCGCAGCTCCTGCTCCCAGTCCAGGCAGGCCTGTGACGGCTCCTTCAAGTGTGAACGGTCCTCCTCACAATGCAGGCCCGGCTCCTGGTCGATCGGGCGCTGGCGCGTGATCTCCATCTTGGTCGAAGGCGGCGGCGTGCCATCCTGGTAGCAGTACGCGCGTTTGACGCCATCGAGCAGCACGCCGGTGGCCATGCTGATCACCTTGCTGATGAAGGGGATGCCACCAGTGGCCCATTCGATCAGCTTCTCGATCATCTTGGCGCCTTCGTTGCACAAGGTGTCGTACTTGTCGTTCTCGACGGGCAGCGTGATGCGGGTCGGAACAGCGACGGCCGCGTCGACGACGTTGCCGTACTTCTCCGTTACCTTGGCGCTGGCCATCGCCACCGACTCGACCGGTGTGACGTACGCGATGGCGCGTTCGGCCATGTTCAGCCCGATCAGCACGTTGTCGATGATTTCGCGCGCCGCGTCGTGCACGTTCTTCACGGTCGTTCGCGCCACGTTCACGATCGGAATGGCCGTGGCTGCCGGAGGCACCAGCCAGGAGATCGCTGCCAAGATCAGCATCAGGCCCGTGAGCAGCAGCTCGATCAGCTTCAACGCGAGCAGGATCGCCACCAGGGCCGCCATCACCAGGTTGATGAAGACGATCAGGTTCATGCCGCGGGCGTGACCGATGGCCGTGGCGAGCGCGACCGCGTCCGCCGCGTCCTGCATGCGTTCCCGCCGGAACACGATGTTGCCGACGCCCGCAACATAGAAGAGCAGCCCCACCAGCACGATGGCGATGAAGACCCCCA
>JAICTU010000582.1 GCA_025936205.1 Polyangiaceae bacterium
CTTTTCCGATTCTCTTGTCGAAGCTACGCGCGGGAGCCGCGCTGCGTCCAGCGCGGAGAGGAGGAGAACGTCATGAACCGATCCATTCGCCGGCTTCTGCTCGGCCGAGCATTGCTCAGCCGATTCCTGGTGACCACTGCGTTCGTCTTGCCCTGCGGTCTCGCGCTAGCGCATGCGGGCCAGCCTGACGGGCCGTGCGACGCCATCGGCGCCGCTCGCAGTCAGCCGCCGGGAACGAGCGTCGAGGTCCAGGGAACCGTCACCGTTCCGTCGGGCGCGTTCGACGGCGGATTTGCGATTCAGTCAGGAGCCGACGGCATCTATGTCCTCGATTCCGCGGGCAGCGAGCTGCGCATCGGAGACGTGGTGCGGGTGGCGGGCACTCTCGTCGACAACTCCGGCCTGCTGGCGATCCAACCCGCATCGGTGAAGTTCATCGGGAACGCGCAGCCCGTGCGGCCTCAGCACAGCGCAACGGGGGCAGTCGGCGAAGCCACGGAGGCGCGCCTGCTGCATCTGCGCGGCACGATGGTGAGTCCGCTCGTCGACGACAGCCCCTTTGGGTTCGAGCTCGAGATCGACGACGGCTCGGGCCCGATCCAGATCTTCCTCTACCCTGGCACGGGCATCCCGACGGACGGGCTCGTGGTGGGCGCCAACATCGACACGGTTTGCTTCAGCAATCAGTTCGAGACGACGTACGAATGCGATCCGGCTTCGCCGTCAAGATTTCGCGTCCGTACTCGGCCGTGAGCGTGCCGTTGCCTCTGCAGGCCTGCCCCAACCATCCTTTCTGCCACGAGCCAGAAGCACCAGAGGCCGAAGAAAACGCCTCGAAATGGCTCGCCCCACACGGCACGGCACTTGCTCTTTCCGGGTGCGCCTCCCCGGCGCATTTGTAAGGAGAAAAGATGCTTACCCGACTGATTCCCGCTGCTGCCCTGACCTTCTTGCTCGGTCAAAGCCTGGTCGGCTGCAGCGACGCCAAGAACGTCGTCAGCTGCGCGCAGGTCTGCGACAAGTACAAGGACTGCATCAATTCCGACTACGATGTAGCGTCCTGCACGAGCAAGTGTGAAGACAAGGCGAACGACAGCGCCGACCGGCAGGACCAGCTCGATTCTTGTAACTCCTGTATCGAGGATCGATCGTGTTCGGGCGCCGTGTTCAACTGCACGACCGAGTGCGCGTCGGTCATTTCCTCGGCGAGCTGAGGCTTTGCTTGCTGGCCGCCGCCGCGCTGATGCTCGGCGGCGCTTGCCGGCGGCGCCCCCGGCGCGGAGCCATTCGGGTCGACTGCAGGTCCCTGGGTCGTGGTCGAGCGCTATGGACAAGCCGGTCACTCGCGCCGGCGAGATTGGGGATGAGGGTGCCCTGCTGCGCGACCATTGACCGAGCTCTCCTCGGTCCTCGTCAAAGGCGCCCAGGGATCCGAAGATCACCTGGGAGGCTGTCGCTGTGCATGCCGTAGTGGCCCGTCACGGCGACGCCCCCCGCGATGGCGACGACGGCCACACCATTGACACCGCCATCGCTCGTGAGCGCCGACGGCGATGGCTCCTAGCGACAGCGAGATCCTGGGCGACCACGTGTTTCATCATTGTTACACGGCAGCCCCTGGCCAGCGCTGGCGCAGCTGTGCCAACCGTCTCCTCGGCGAGCGTCGTTGGACCTGTGCGGCTTCACCTCTTTGCGGACTCGGGCGTGTCCGCCGCGGATGGTGGAACCTCGGCGATGCGGCAACCGTCCTTCGCAGCGTAGGCAGGACCAGTTTAATATTAACTGAATTTTTCCACACAAGTCGCCCTGCGACAGGGCCGTTGTATTCCTCCATGGTACAAATCCTTCGGACACGGGGGGAACGCGACCGCGCTCTTCGGCCATGACAGGCCCCGGGGCAAGGCGCGCTGCGCGTGTCCAGAAGGAGCCCCAATCATGAAACGGATGGCGAGCAACACCACGCGCCTGCTCTTCGCAGCTCTCGCGATCGCGAGCACTCAGTGCTCGGATGCCAGCGACGCAGCCAGCGATCCGGCGCAGCAGGAACTCATCGGGCAAGGCAGCGAGGCGCTCTCCGTGCAGGCAGAAATCGACGCCTGCAACAAGAGCGGCATGAACGTGATCCTTGGCAGCTCGAACAATGACACGTTGAACGGCACGCCAGGCAACGACTGTATCTTCGCCCTGGGTGGCCAGGACACGGTGAACGGCCTGGGCGGCGATGATCGCATCTTCGGTGGCGACGGCGACGATGTGCTCAACGGCGGCCCCGGCAACGACACCATTTTCGCAGGTTCAGGCCAGGACCGGATCTCGGGCGCCGATGGCAACGACAACCTGAACGGCGAGGATGGGGATGACACCATGGCGGGTGGCCGCGGTGACGATGCCATGAACGGGGGACAGGGACAGGACAACATGACGGGCGGTGACGGCAACGACTTCATCACCGGTGGCACGGGCGACGATGTCCTCGCGGGCAACGCCGGCGACGATCGGCTGCTGGACTGCAACGACCACAATCGCTTGGACGGCGGCACCGGCGCCAACAACTGCCAGGGCGACTCTCGATCGAGCACGTTTGTCAACTGCTCGACGACAACGGCTTGCCCCTGAGCTGGTGACGCCCCACCGATTCTTGGCGGCGCGTGCTAGAAGCGTCGTGCATGGGACATCGCTCCAAGAACGCGCCACGCTGCACCCGCTGCCGCTTGCACGCTGCCTCGTGCGTGTGCGAGTTCATCGCCCCGCTCGAGCTGGAAACCCGGGTGGTCCTGGTCATGCACTACAAGGAGCTGGCGAAGACCACCGCGACGGGACCCATGGCGCTCGCGGCGCTCGCCAACAGCGAACTCCAGGTGCACGGGCTACGAGACCAGCCCGTCAGGCTCGACCAGCTGCACGACGAAGAGCGGCGCGTTCTGGTGCTGTATCCGCAGGCCGGCGCCTGCACCTTGACGGAAGCGTTCCGGAGCGAGGACTCGCGTCCCGTGACCCTGATCGTCCCGGACGGAAGCTGGCATCAAGCGAGCCGGATGCCCAAGCGGATCGGGGCACTCGCGCGGGCGCAGCCGGTGACTCTGCCCTCGGGGCCGCCCACTCGTTGGGGCCTGCGCAGGGAAACCGCCCCCTCGGGGCTGGCGACCTTCGAGGCGATTGCACGAGCCCTCGGCTACCTGGAATCCCCATCGGTACGACTCGAACTCGAGAGCCTGTTCGAGCGGATGGTCACGGCCACCTGCCAGAACCGGGGGCACGATCGAGATACGCCCGGATGGCTCGTGCATGGTCACTCGCCCGTCCAAGGCTCAGCGCGCGGTGGCGATGCGAGTCGGCTCGTTCAGAACGGGATATCGTCGTCCGGAGGGGCCGAGTCCTCGTAGTCGTCCGGCGGCCCCTCGCCGCGATCGTCATCCATGGCCGTGCCACTGTTGCCGCCCCCACGCTGACGCGCGAGCTCGGCCTCCATGGCAGCAAGCAGCACACGCTCTTTGTCATGCCAACGCGACTTGGACGGGTCATCGAGAGAGCGACGGCTTCCCGAGATGTAGTACTCCAGGTCCTGAATCGAAGCGCCGGCGATCGGCGCGCCCTTGCTCCGCCCGTACGGAGGGAAGACCATCCCGCGGTCGCCCGACGAGGGTGCTTCACGCGAGCCGCGCGACGGCGCGTCCGCCACGGTGCCGATCGAGAGCTCGCCCAGCCGCAACTGGAAACCATTGCCAGCCCGGACCGCGGTGCCCACCCGAACGGACTCGGTGGAGCCGTCGGGACGCCGGACAAGCACCGTGACGGGAAAACTCTGATCGCTCACCCGCCCGCTATGACATCGGAAGGCGACGCGCGTCAACGAACAGATTGCGTCGGTCGATCGCGGCCGCCTCACCCCTGGTTTGGCCGGGGCCCTGGGCTCAGCTCGTTCGAGCCCGCGGCCCTGCATGTGCAGCCCGATGAGCGGAGGTCCTGTCCCACGCTACGACAGCGCGCGCTGCCAGCGCTTCGAGGCCAGGCTCAGCGCGGCGCCACCGAGCAGGCCCGGCAGCACCCAGACCCAGAACGAGTACGCTCGGAGGCCCAGATTGTCGATATTGACCACGAGGAACGCGGTCAGCGTGGCGATGCAGCTCGTGCCCATGCCGCTCATGTGTTGGAGCACGCGGTCGGCGCGGGTCAGCGCCGGGCGGAGCCAGTAGCGGACCTGCACGACGCCGCCCAGCGCCGAGCCCGCGCCGAAGATGCACCAGAGCGGTCGCAGGTGCAGGACGCCCAGCACCCCGCACAGCACGCCGGCGGCGAACAGCAAGGACGCGATCGCGAGATCCCAGAGGCTCCGACCTCGGGTGTTCTTCGCGCGCAGCGCGCGCAGGCCGTACGAGACACTTGCCGCCGAAAGTAGCCCGATCAGGCCCAAGAACTGGGCGTTCCGATCGTTTTCTGGAAATGCGTCGAGGCTGCGCCAGATGCAGCTGACGAGCGCGGTGACGCTCACGATCGCCATGGCCAGCGCGTACACCCAACCCACGCGGCGGTGCACGCGCGCCCCCTTCTTTACCAGCCACGGGATCCAGAACGTCGCCAGGGCGACGCCACCGGCGACGATGTGAATGCTGCGCAGAGCAGCAATGAACGCTTCGGGCATGGCACTCCTCCTGCTGCCGCCGGCCTCGGCGGCGTGGTGCGGCGCGACCGCCGCACGCCCATGTTCTAAGGGCGCGCGCGGCTCCGCGCATGTGCCGGAGGTCACGCATGACCTTCGGCCTATTCCCCTGCCCTGCAGCGAGCTTTACACTGGAGCAGCATGGGCAGTATCGCGGTGAAACGCTTTGTTCTGGGCGCGGGCTTCCTCACCTGGCTGGTGGCGGCCGCGGGCGCATGGGGCTCATCGCGGCTGCGCGCAGCGCCGTGGCCCGCCGTGGCCGCTTGGCTCGCGTTCGGCGTAGCGTTCGCGGTGCTGGCGCTGGCGCCTGCTGCAGGGAGAGCGCTCGACGGCAAACTCGTCCACTGGATCCTGGCGACCCAGGCGCTGGCAGCGCTCGTGCTGGAGCTCGCGATCCGCGCCCCGTTCGCAGGCATGCTGCTCGTCGTCGTCGCCGCGGAACTGGGGCTGAGCGCCCGTGCGCGCACGTGCGGGCTCTGGCTCGGGGTGCAGTCGGCGCTCTTCTTCTTCGCGCTCGGCC
>JAICTU010000686.1 GCA_025936205.1 Polyangiaceae bacterium
CTAGTACGACTCCCGACGCAGGTCGTAGCGCACGGGGCCATAGCCGTCGCTGGTCGCGAACTGGAAGCGCAGTCCATCGCCGTAAAAATCGCGTTCGATCCGTGAAAGCTCGCCCTGCCAGGAGGGGAGCCCGTATTCGACGCCCGCTTCGCTGGGATAGTCGAAGACGATGTCGATCTGCCCGAACAGCTTGCCGCTGAGCGTCGCGTCGATGCGCCACTGTTTGAGCGGACTGTCGTCGTCTGTACCGTAATAGAACGCGCGGCAGCACTCGGCGAGCGCCGGGTCGGTGCAACGGGCGGAGTAGTGACCATCCGCTTCGAACGTCACGTCTACCTCGTAAGGCGTCGTCCAGGGCGTGGTCGCCAGCCCCTGCCAGTGGCCCACGATCTTTGCCTGGACAGCGCTCAGTAGGCTCGAAGCATCCGTGCCTCCAGGAGAGTCCTCGACGCCGTAGGGTATCCAGGGCGTTGGCGACCAGTGCGGTTCCGGATAGCTCGACGGGCATTCCACGCTGCGGGGGCCGCTTGCCGACGGGGTAGTCGCAGTCTCGTCCGTCGCCTGCGAGCTCGACGGCTGTGACGGCTGCGACGCAGGAACACCGGGCTCCGGTGCAAGCGCTGCCGGTACGACCGGATCGGCGGGCAGAGTGCTTTCGCTGGACGTGGAGGGCTGCGGCGTGACGCCGCCGAGCTCCCCGGGCGGGTCTTCCCCGTCCGGAGCCAATGTCCGCCCGCCGCACGCGCCGAGCGCGAGGCAGGCAAGCCAGACCACCCCGCCCCGAACCCCCGGGGCACTCGCTCTCGAACCGGCCGCGCGTTTCTGTTTCATCGGTGTCTCAGTGTACTGCAAGTTGCGAGCCCGTGCAGTTGTGCCAGGCTGTGCCGCAGTCTCGAGGCGCCGCAGTGCCGAGGCGCCGGGCCGGGCCTCGGGGGGGGACCCAGCGCCGGCGGCACGCGCGAGATGTGACGAATCCTGAGGGCCGGGCTCAATAGCTTCCGCCTGCGCCGCCGCCCCCCGAGCTGCCACCGCCAAAGGAGCTGCTGCTGGAACCGCTGGAGCTGCCGCTCGAGCTGCTGGGCGGCGGGAGGCGTGGGAGGACTTCGTGCACGACGATCTCGTGACCGCAGAACTCGCAGTGCGTGGTGACCCGGGCCTCTCCCTCGTACAGCTGAGTTGCGGCGCGCAGCACGACGCGCTCGCGGGTCGTGGTGTGGTAGTGGCACAGGGAGCACGGAGCCCGTGGTGTGACGCCGTCATACCGGAACAAGGTGCGTTCGCCGCAGGCGCAGGTCCAGACGTCGTAGTCCCAGGCGCCCATGCGTTCTTCGAGCGCTCGCCAGTCTTCGAGTTGCTCCGCCGCGCCGTCTTCCGCCCGGACCATTGCCGCGCCGCATTTGGCGCACTCGCGCGGCGCATGGCGCGCGAGCCCGAGCCGCTGGGTCCGCCTCCAGTCCCACGCGATGATGCCCGCGCTGCCGAGCAAGAGCGAAGCGGCAACATGGTGCAGCCACGAGAGCTGCCCGATCGCGGCCCAGGCAGCGGCTCCGCCCCAGAGCACCGGAGCGACGATGCCGGCCACAGCCGTCTTCGCGAGCGGGCGCTTCCTCGGATTGGGATAGAGCCTCCGATGGGCTCGATTGCGTAGGCCTGTGAACGCCAGGAGCAGCAAGAGCGGCAGCGCGTGCAGCGGCGTCGGCAGGAAGCGCTCCAGACCCGGCGCCGGCGCGGGCCGGGAGGACTGGGAGGGCTGGGAGGGCTGGGAGGGCAGCGCAAACGCTGCCTGAGGCGCTGGCACGTTTGCGAACGTGCCGCTGGGAGCCGCCGAGTTCAGCAGCTCGTCTCGGCCCGCTTCCGGGTGTTCCAGCGCGTACACGATGCCGCGCGTCAGCGCCTCGTGTCCCTCGGCAAAATGCCCGGCCTTGAACGCCGGGATCACCACGCTCTCGATCAGCCAGTGACACTTGACGTCGGGCAGTGGACCTTCGCTGCCGTAGCCGGTCTCGATCTCGACACGCCGCTGATCGAGCACATGCAAGACGAGCACGCCATTGTCAGCGCCCCGCTGCCCGACGCCCCAGAGCTGGAACAGCGCGTTCGCAAAGTACTTGGGCACCGCGTCGCCGATCGACGGCAGAATGACCACGGTGACCTCGGCACCGGTGCGCGCTTTGAAGTCGCGCAAGCGCGCCTCGATCACCGGTTCCGCCGCGCCGAGCACCTGGGCGGCATCCGTGACGAATCCCCCCTGCGTCGTGCGCGGATTGGGCACCGTCGGCACGGTGTACGTCTTCGCCCGCGCCGCGAACGCGAGCAAGAGGGCTGACAGAGCCAGGAGCAACGGCCAGAGCGAGCGCGACACGCGCCTACTATGCCAGTGCGGGCGGGCGTGGCATCAACTTGACGCGCGGCCTCGCCCGCGTACAATGAGAGGGTGCGCAGCCATGACAATCGCAATTGCAACGACGTGGACGCCGGTGAGGCGACCGCTGTTGTTCCGCGATTTTTCATGAAATAGCGCACACAACGAGACGGCCGCCCCGGGTGACCCCAGGCGGCTCGTCGTTGCGCTGGCGTCTTCCGAGGCGGAAAGAACCGAGGAAAGACGCCCGATGACGACCCCATCCAGAGCAACATCCGTTCAGAGTTCTCCTTACCGCACCCATCGTGTGGGGGACCTGTCGAACGGCGATGCGGGTGCTCGCGTGCAGCTGGCGGGCTGGCTCCACCGCAAGCGCTCGCTCGGCAAAGTGCTCTTTCTCGAGCTCCGCGACGCGACGGGCGTCGTGCAGTGCGTCCTGGAACAAGGGATGCCGGCCTTCGAGGTCACGGAGCAGCTGCCCCTCGAATCCGTCGTCAGTATCGCCGGAGCGCTCGTGTTGCGCAGCGAACGCGCGCGAAATCCGCGGCTGCCGACCGGCGATCTCGAGGTTCAGCTGGACCAGCTCGAGCTGCTGTCCCGGGCAGCTCCGCTGCCGTTTCCGATTCACGAGGAGAGCCCTGTTCCGGAAGAACTGCGCCTGCGGCACCGCTATCTCGACCTGCGTCGCGCGCGCACCCGGCAGAACGTCTTGCTCCGGGCGCGGGTGATCGCACGGCTTCGCGAGCTGATGGCCGAGCGCGGTTTCATCGAATTTCAGACCCCGATCTTGACCGCGAGCTCACCGGAAGGAGCGCGGGACTTTCTCGTGCCGAGCCGGGTGCACCCGGGCAAGTGTTATGCGCTGCCTCAGGCTCCACAGCAGTTCAAGCAGCTGCTCATGGTGGCAGGCTTCGAGCGCTACTTTCAAATCGCGCCCTGCTTTCGCGACGAAGACGCGCGTGCGGATCGCTCACCGGGCGAGTTCTACCAGCTCGACATCGAGATGGCCTTCGCCGACGAACAGGCGATCTTCGCGATGATCGAGCCGGTGCTGTACAGCGTATTCGCCGAGCTCGGGCAACGTGAAGTCTCGGCTCCACCCTTCCCGCGCATCACCTACCGGGAGGCACTCGAACGCTACGCCAGCGACAAGCCCGACCTGCGCAATCCTCTGGTGTTCTCGAGCGTGGCGCCCGATCTCGCAGCCGCCCTGGCCGCCGAGGGACTTGCGGGCTCCACGTGGCGTGCGCTGCGGGCTCCCGGGGCCGCGCGCCTCCCCCGTCGCTTCTTCGAGGAACGTGCGCACGCGCTGCGCCAGGCGGGCGGCGAGCTCGCTTGGCTGATTTGCTCGGAGCCCGAGCGCGGCCCACTGGCACGCAACTCGGCGAGTGTACGCAAC
>JAICTU010000212.1 GCA_025936205.1 Polyangiaceae bacterium
CTGAGCCCGCGCAGCGGGCGATTTGGGGGGAGCCACCGCCCGCAGCGCGTAGCGCGAGGACGGATGGCGAGGGGGGCATCTATCCCAGAATCAGGCTCAAAAATCGCGCAAGTCGAGACTAGGGTGCCCCGGTGCGCTGTAGAGGCGAGCCCACTCGCTCTATGGGTTGTGTGATAT
This sequence comes from Polyangiaceae bacterium, assembly GCA_025936205.1. The sequence continues at coordinate 178 of JAICTU010000212.1, forward strand.
GAGAGATGCGAGGTAGGCGCGCCAGCCGCCGAAGTGGGTGATGTCGGTGGCGCCTTCGGTGGCGTGGGCTTCGCAGAGGAAGCCTTTGACCCAGCGTCCGTCTTCGAGTTCGAGGTTGCCGATGCCGAGGGGGGCGCCCACGGCAGTGACGAATTGGCCGAAGGCGGCGGCGTCGAGTCGGTAGACTTCGAGCTCGATGGCGCCCGCCGGTGTGTTGGTGCGGAGGAGGCCGGGTTTGGCGGGGACGGTGCCGGCGAGGGCGAACAGGCGGTAGCGCGGAGTAGTGCGGGTGCTGAGTTCGAAGCGGGCTCCGAGTTCCGTGAGCTCGCGATGGAGGGGTTGGCCGTGGAGGTGGGCTCCGACGACGGCGAGGGCGATCGATTGGCGGGCGCGGGGGCGCGCTGCGACGGTAAGAGTCGATTTGCGCGGCGCCGCTGCGGCGGCTGCTCGCACAGCAACGCTAGTGGCGCCTACAGTGGGTCGCCAGCTCGCATGCAGCTGCCCGGCGAGTTGCATCTGCGCTCGGTCGGTGAAGGCAGGTCCGAGGAGGGTGACGCCGAAGGGTTGGCGTTCCGCGCGGAAGCCGGTGGGCACAGCGACGCCGCACAGGTCGAGCAGGTTGGTGAAGTTGGTGTAGATGCCGAGCTTCGAGTTGAGTTCGATGGGGTTGTCGGCGATCTGTTGGTGGGTATAGGTGGTGGCAGTGGTGGGGACGACGAGAGTGTCGATGTCGCGCCAGACGGCGTTGGTCTGGTGGGCGAGCTCGCGCAGTCGGTACTGGGCGCGGAAGCCGTCCGCTGCCGTCAGGCGGGCGGCGCCGCGTACGATCGAGGCGACGGTCGGGTCGATGCCGGGTTCGTCGCGCGTGACGTACTCGCCGAAGGCGAGCAAACGCTCGGCGAGCCACGGGCCTTGATAGAGGAGCTCCGCCGCCTGGCGGAAGGGGATGAAGTCGATGGGCACGGGCTGCCCACCGAGCTGTTCGAGGCGGGCAACGGCTTCGCGATAGGCGCGTTCGCTGCCGCTGTCGCCGAAGAACTCGAGTTGGGACGGGACGCCGAAGCGGAAGCCGGGGACGTCCATCGTGCTGGTGCCCGGCGGAGCCGCGCGCGAGTAGGCGTCCGCCTTGTCGAAGCCGGCGGCGATCTCGAGCACGCGCCAGCCGTCGGCGACGTTGGCCGCAAAGACCGAGACGCAGTCGAGGCTGCGGCAGGCCGGGACCACGCCTCGGGTGCTGAGCCAGCCACGGGTGGGTTTGAAGCCGACGATGTTGTTCAACGCCGCCGGCACGCGGCCAGAGCCGGCCGTGTCCGTACCGAGCGCGAAGCTGACATGGCCGAGCGCCACCGCCAGCGCGGAGCCGGAGCTGGAGCCACCAGAGATGGAGCCTGGATCGAAGGCGGAGGGGCAGGCTCCGTAGGGGGAGCGGGTGCCGACCAGGCCGGTGGCGAACTGGTCCAGGTTGGTCTTGCCGAAGGCGATCGCTCCGGCGTCCTGTAGGGCTTTGACGACCGCCGCGGAGGCCGCGGGCACGCGAGTGTAGCCGGGGCACGCGGCGGTGGTGGGCACGCCTTCGAGGTCGATGTTGTCTTTGACCGCAAATGGCACGCCGTAGAGGGGTTGGTCGTGGCCGGCCGCGCGCCGTTCGTCGGCCTGGCGCAGTTGCGATTCGATGCGTTCCCAGTCGAGCAGGGTGATCCAGGCGTGGGTGTGCGCCGACTCGGTGGCTCGCGCGTGCGCCCGGCGCAGGGTGTCGAGCGGGGTGCGCCGACCCGCGGCAAAGTCGTCCTGGAGTGCTTGCAACTGTAGGTCTTCGCTCGAATTGGCCATCGCTCTCCCCTCGCCTGTACCCGAGGCCGTGGGGAGCCGTCAAAGGCCGCCGCTGCGGCGCACGCGATTCGGCAGCGCACGATGGCTTGACAGTTTCAGGCGTGAGACTTAGTTCACATTCGTGCGTGGCATATCGCCCGCACCACCAATCCCGCCAGGTGCGACAGCCCTGGCAGAAGGAAGAATAGAAAAATGCACCCAGGGTTTTGGGGTTACTGGCAGCGCCATGCCGCGGCACATCGCGGTTGGCACGGGCATGGTCATGGGCATGGTCATGGTCACGGAGATCACGGCCATGGAGGTCCGGGCGGTCCCGGGGAAAACTGGGATGAACACGTCGCGCAGCACGCAGAGGCGCACGGTTGCGGGCCCGGTGCGTGCGGAAGCCGCGGTTTCGGCCGGCGCGGGCGCCCGGAGTGGTTCGCTTCGCCCGTGGATGAGGGCGGCGGGTTCGGCGTGCGCCGGCCGCTGCGCTTTCTCGCTCACAAGCTGGAGTTGAATGACGAGCAGGTCGCTCAGCTCGCCACCGTGCTCAGCGCACTGAAGACGGAGCGCGCGCAAGCGGAGGTGGATCAGCGGCGCCGGACCACGGCCCTCGCCGCCGCCTTCGAGGGCGCAGAGTTCGATGGCGGCAAGGTGGATGCAGCGGAGGAAGAGCAGGCGCGCAGCGCCGAGCGGCTGCGCCAGAACGTGAAGAATGCGCTGAGCCAGATCCATGCGCTGCTCGATGAGCCGCAGCGCAAGAAGTTCGCGTATCTGCTGCGCACGGGGGTGCTCTCGGTGTGACCCCGAGCAGCGCGGGTACGCTGGCTGCGCTGGAGATCCTGGCAGCAGACAGCGAGGCCTCTTCGTCCGGAAGCGCGTCGTCGGAAGTGTGGTCTTTCGGGGCCGGCCCCGACGACGCGGCGCTGCTCGACTCCTACTCCCGCACCGTGACCCGGGCCGCCGAGCGCGTCGGCCCGGCCACGGTGAAGGTGGACGTCGGCGGCAAGTCCGAGCACGGTGGCGCCGAGCGCCGGGGCAGCGGCTCCGGTTTCATCTTCACGCCCGACGGGCTGATCCTGACGAACAGTCACGTCGTGCACGGGGCGCGGCAGATCGATGTCTCGTTGCCCAGCGGCGAGCATCAGCGCGCGCGCATCGTGGGCGAGGATCCGCACACCGATCTGGCGGTGTTGAGCATGGCCGGTCCGGAGCTGCCGCACGCGAGCTTCGGCGAGTCGAAGCGTCTGAAGGCCGGCAGCATCGCGATCGCGATCGGCAATCCCTTCGGCTTCTCCTGGACGGTCACGGCGGGCGTGGTGAGCGCCGTCGGTCGCTCGCTGCGCACGGAGTCGGGCCGGCTCGTGGACGAGGTGATCCAGACGGACGCGGCGCTCAATCCCGGTAACTCGGGGGGCCCGCTGGTCGGCTCCGACGCTCGCGTGATCGGCGTGAACACCGCGACGTTCTTGCGCTCGCAAGGCATCTGCTTCGCGATCGCCATCGACACGGCCAAGTGGATCGCGATGAAGCTGCTGCGCGACGGCGTGGTGCGGCGCGGTTTTCTGGGCCTGGGAGCGCAGACGGCGCCGCTGCCGCCGCGGCTCGCGCGACAGCTGGGGCTGACGCAGGAGAGCGCGGCCTTTGTCACCCTGCTCGAGGCGCAGGGCCCCGCCGCGCGCGCCGGGCTGCGCGAGGGAGATCTGATCCTGGAGTTCGGCGGGCGACCCATCCTGGGCGTGGATGATCTGCATCGCGTGCTCAGCGACGAGGCGCAGGGACGCAGGCTGCCGATGCGCGTGCTGCGCCACACGCGGCTGGAGACGCTGGAGGTGACTCCGGGCCAGCCTCAGGCGCGCTAGTTACTGGTGCGCAGCCGCAGGAGCGACGGCGCGGGAACGTGTGCTCTCCGCGCCGGCATGTTCCGGCAGCCAGATGCGGAAGCACGCGCCGCCACCGAGGCTCGGCTCGCAGGTGAGCCGCCCCTGGTGGCGCCGAACGATCACGTCATAGCCGACGGCGAGGCCCTGTCCGGTGCCGCCGCCCACGCGCTTGGTGGTGAAGAAGGGATCGAAGATCTGGTCGAGGATCGCCGGATCGACGCCGGGGCCGTCATCGCGGACCAGGATCTCGACTCCGGAGCCAGACCGGCACGAGCGGATCTGGATCTGCCCGCGGCGCGCTTCATCCGCCGCGCGCTCCTGCCCCGTGGGTCCTGCGCTGAAGTCTCCGCGTACGGCTTCGACGGCGTTGTACAGCAGGTGCAGGATGACCTGGTTCAGCTCGGCGACGTAGCACGGGATCACCGGCAAATCGGGCTGCAGATCGAGCTCGACCTGCGCGCTCTCCTGCCAGAAGCCGCGCGAGACGCCGACCGCGTTCCGGATCGCGTCGTTCACGTTGCTCGGCAAGCGCTCCTCCCGCGAGCCGTCTCCCGTGAACGCCTTGAGCTCCGTGATCAAGGTGGCGATGCGTTCCACGTTGGACAGGCTCTGCACCGTCGCCTCGGGCGCCTGGGAGAGTACGAAGTCGAGCCGGTGCTTGCGCCAGCCGGCGCGCAGCTTGGCCGCGGTCTCGTCAGGCAGGGCGCCTTCGCCTGCCGCCCACTCCGTGAGCGGGCCGAGCAGTGTCTTCAGGCTCGCGACGCTGCGCTGCAGGAAGTGCAGGTTGTCGGACACAATCTGCGCCGGTGTGTTGATCTCGTGCGCCAACCCAGCTGCGAGCCTGCCCACCGTCTGCAGCTTGCTCGCTTGCAGCAGGCTCTCGCGCGCAGCCAGGTTCTGCTGGATGGCGGTCTTCAGGGCGAGCTGCGCCTTGACCCGCGCGAGCAGCTCTTCGCGGTGTGTCGGTTTGGTCAGATAATCGTTTGCGCCGAAACGAAAGGCGTCCACCTTGTCGCTCACCGATTTGTTTCCGGTCAGCACCAGCACGGGCAGCTCCAGCGCAGACCAGCGGCGGCGTAGCATCTTCAGCGCCTGGAGGCCGTCGAGCACCGGCATGTGCTGGTCGCAGATCAGCAGGTCGGGCACCGTCTGCTCGATGAAGCTGAGCACTTCCGCGCCATTTTCCACCAGGCTCACGCGCAGATTGCCCTCGCGTTCCAGGGTCTTGGCGAGCACGTCGCGGATCGGCTGGGAGTCGTCCGCGATCAAGACGTGGTGGAAGATGGTCGAATCCATGACAGCAAGCGGCCCGCGATCGGGGGCAAACTGTTTGCACGACCGCCACCCCGCCCGTCATAATCGCCCCACCCTCCAGGGAGCACTGCAGGAGCCCAACGCACCTACCTCGGCGCAGGATCTGAGATTGTAGGGTGCAGCAGGCGGTCATCAGCTCATTTCAATTGTCCAGGCCGCTCTACGGTCGAGCTGGCTCCGGCCGTTTTGCGCTGGAGTAGGCAAAGCGACCTACCCGCTGGCGCCAAAAGCGCCGGCTGCGAAGCGGAGGGGGCAAGAGATTGGGGGCCATTACCGAACCACGAGCGAGCAGAGAGGTCGAACTCGACGCCCGCTTTCGAGCCCTGGAGCGCGAGCTTCAGCTCGCTCAGCAGCTCGCCGGCATCGGCCAGCTCGCCGCGGGCGTTGCCCATGAAATCAATACGCCCATGCAGTACATCGGCGACAACACCAGCTTCCTGCACGTGACGGTCAAGCGCCTGCTGGACCTGGCGAGTTCGTTCGAGCGCCTGCTCGAGAGCTGCCGCGCCGGCGGCCCCGCTCCGGGTGAGCTGGATCGCTGCGAGCAGGAGCTCGCGAAGAGCCGGCTCTCGTTCCTGCGCGAGCAAGCGCCGCTGGCCATCGAGCAGAGCAGCTCCGGAATCGATCAGGTGCGCGCGATCGTGCAGGCGCTGAAGGAGTTCTCGCATCCGGAAAGCGACGAAGCCCAGGAGATGGATCTCAATCACCTGGTGCGCACGGCGAGCACGGTGACGCGCAATTCCTGGCGCTACCACGCGGAGCTGGCGCTGGAGCTGTGCGAGGACCTGCCGCCTGTGCGAGGCTATCCGCAGGCCTTCGGCCAGGTGCTGATCAACCTGATCGTCAACGCCGCCGATGCCATCGAGGCGCGCTGGGCCGCGCCGCAGAACGGTCAACTCGGCAAGCTCACGATCCGCACGCGCCTCCTGCCCGACTGTGTGGAGCTGCAAGTCGAGGACAACGGCAGCGGCATTCCCGAGTCGATCCGGCAAAAGGTGATGGATCCGTTCTTCACCACCAAGGGCGTCGGCAAGGGCACCGGCCAGGGCTTGCCGCTCGCACAGGCCACGATCGTGGAGAAGCACGGCGGGAAATTCTTCTTCAGCAGCCAGGTCGGCTGCGGCACCACGTTCTTCATCCAGGTTCCGAAGGCGGAGGAGCCCGTATGACGCAGGCCGCCGAGACCGAGGCCCGAAAGCGCATCCTGTTCGTCGACGACGAGGTCGGCGTGCTGCAGGGCCTGGAGCGCATGCTGTTCGAGATGGCGGACAGCTGGGACATGTCGTTCGTGGACAGCGCCGACAAGGCTCTGGCGGAGCTCAGCGAGCACGAGTTCGACGTGATCGTCTCCGACATGCGCATGCCGGGCATGGACGGAGCCACACTGCTCGCGCACGTACACGACGAATACCCAAACGTGGTCCGCATCATCCTCACCGGCCACTCCGAGCTGGAGGCCACGCTGCGGGCGATGCCGGTGGCGCACAGCTTCCTGACCAAGCCGTGCAAGCCGGCCACGCTGGAGGAGGTGGTGCGGCGCAGCCTGAGCCTGCAGTCGCTGCTCGAATCCGACAGCCTGCGCACGCTGGTCGGCAGCGTCGCCGGGCTGCCGGTGCGGCCCGAGGTCTATACGCGCCTGACGGAGGCGATCGCGGATCCGCACATCGAGCTGGGGCAGATCGCGCGCATCGTGAGCGGCGACGTGGCTCTGGCCGCCAAGGTCCTGCACCTGACGAACAGCGCCTTCTTCGGCTCCAAGCGCAAGTTCGTCAGCATCGATCAAGCGGTGAGCTTCATCGGCATGCGCATGCTGCGCAAGGTGGTGCTGTCGGCGGAGGTGTTCTCGGCCTTCAGCCCCAAGCAATCGCTGGGCGGGCTATCGCTCGATCAGGAACAGCGCCACGGCCTGGTGTGCGCCGGCGTCGCGCGCAAGATCGCTCCCGACGCCGAGACGGGGGAATACGCCTTCCTGGCAGGGATGCTGCACGACATCGGCAAGCTGGTGCTGGCCTCGCGGGCGCCCAAGATCATGCGCCAGCTGACGCGCCAGCGCGTGGTGGGGCAGAGCATCCCGCCCGAGATGGAAGAGCAGATCACCAGCACGAATCACGGGCGCCTGGGCGCGTACCTGCTGGGCCTGTGGGGCATCGAGCACCCGCTGGTCGAAGCGGTCGCCTTTCATCACCAGCCGGCGGTGTGCCAGAGCTCGAGCTTTGACTTGCCGAGCATCGTGCACGTGGCGGACGCACTGGTGCACGCGATCGAAAACGAGCGCGCAGGGCGCCCCACCGAGCTGCAGGTGGACCGCGCCCATCTCGAGACGCTGGGCGTGCTCGGCAAGCTCGACGGCTGGATGGACGACGTGCGCGACCTCTGGGACCGGGAGTCGGGATGAGCGAAGACGTCGGAAATCGCATCCTGTGCGTGGATGATGAGCCGCGTGTGCTGGAGGGCATCCGCCGCACGCTGGGCATGGACTTCGATGTGATCACCGCTGAGGGTGGCGCTCAGGCGCTGGCCTTGCTGATCCGCCGCGAGCGCTTCGCCTTGACCATCTCGGACATGCGCATGCCGGGCATGGACGGGGCCGCCTATCTGGAGCGCGCCGCGCAGCTGGCGCCGGACATGGTGCGCATTTTGCTCACCGGGCAAGCCGACATGCAAGCGGCCACGCGCGCCATCAATTACGGGCGCGTTTTCCGCTTCCTGACCAAGCCCTGTGATGGCGATGCGCTGCGCCGCGCCGTGGACGACGCGATGGAGCAGCATCGGCTGATCACCGCAGAAAAGGAGCTGCTGCAGAAGACCCTGTACGGCTGCGTGAAGGTGTTGACCGAGCTCTTGAGCCTGGTCAACCCGGTCGCCTTCACGCGCGCTTGCCGCGTGAATCGTCTGGTGCAACACGTGAGCAAGGCGCTCAACCTGGCGGACGCCTGGCAGCTCGATCTGGCGGTGATGCTCGCCCACCTGGGCTACGTCGGCATGCCGACCGAGCTCCTGGAGCGCGCCTATGGTGGCCAGGCGGTCAGCGCCGAAGACGGTCAACTGCTGGGGACCGCGCCGCGCACCGCGCAAGGCTTGCTCGGAGACATCCCGAGGCTGGAAGCGGTGCTGGGCATCATCGAGCGCCTGGCGGAGCCGCCCCCTGCCCTGACCGATGTCGATCGCGGCCAGGGCCACGGCCGCCTGCTCTGGGCGGCGCACATCGTGCTAGCAGCGGAACGAGCCGATCAGCTGAGCCACAAGCAGCGCGTACCGCGCGCGATCGCCGATGCGCTGCTGTCAGAGGGCTTCGACAAGCGCGTGACGGAGCCCTTCGCGCAGGCGGAGTTCGAGCGGCTGGAGAACCGCAAACAGCTGAAGCTCACGGCGCAGGAGCTCAAAATGGGCATGTTCTTGGTGGAAGATGCCAAGTCGATGGACGGCGTGGTGATGGCCCGCGGCGGGCAAGAGGTCACGCCGACGGTCGCCGTGTTGCTGCGGCGCATGGCGGCACGACACAACCTGCACGAGCCCCTGACCGTCAGCGTGAAGGGCTGAGAGAGCTGAATGGTGGCGGTCCCCCTGCGAGCGCTGGCGTCGTCTCCCGCCCCAGCCCCCGCCGGGGAGCTGCTGTTCCTGGGCGGGGATGCGGAGGATGCGCTGCGCCTGCGCACGGCGCTCGCCGGAGACGCCGAGCCGCGCTATTCGTGCGCGGTCGCCCGCTCCTTGCAGGAGGCGGAGGCGCGCGCCGCGCGCTCGCTGCCCGACATCGTGGTGTTCGACACGAGCTTGCTGGACGGCTCGGGCGTGGCCGACGCGCGCGAGCTGCAGTCGCTGTTCCGGGGGGCCACGCTGATCGCCCTGGTCGGCGACGGCGACGAGCCGCTCGCCCGCTCTCTGCTGCAACAGGGTGTCCATGACTACCTGTGGAAGAGCGAGCTCAGCCGCTGGCTCGTGCGCTCGCTGCGCCACATCCGCGAGCGGCAGCTGTCCGAGCGGCAGCGCCAGCTGTACGAGGAACAGCTGCGCGAATCCGAGCGCCTGCAATCCCTGGGTCAGCTGGCTTCGGGCGTGGCCCACGAGATCAACACGCCGGCGCAATACATCGGCGACAATCTCTCGTTCCTGGAGCGCGCGCTGCGCATGCTGACGGAGCCGCTGGCCAGCGCGCAGCGGGTCGTGCGCGCGGAAGCTGCCGAGCGCCAGGCGGCGATCGACGAGCTGAGCCGCGCGCTCTCGTCGCCGAAGCTGGAGTATGCGCTGCGCCAGGCGCCGCTCGCGATCGAAGAAGCGGCCGTGGGCATCGAGACCGTGGCCACATTCGTGTGCTCCCTCGCGCAGTTTGCGCAGCCGGGCGATGGGCGTCGCATCCCGACCGATCTCGCGCGGGTGCTGGAGAGCAGCTTGAAGGTGACCCGCAACACCTGGCGGCTGCTGGCCGACTCGCACACCGACTACGCGCCCGGGCTGCCGCTGATCACGGTCGATCCGAGCGAGCTGACGCAGGTGTTCGTCAACTTGATCCGGAACGCATCGGACGCGCTCGCCGCCCGCGAGACCGCCGCGAAGGGCACGCTGACGGTAGGCACCCGCCGCACCAACCAGCGCATCGAGGCCTGGGTCTCCGATGATGGCGTCGGCATCGCCGCCGAGGATCTGCCGCGCATTTTCGATCCGTTCTTCACGACCAAGCCGCCGGGCACGGCGCTCGGGCGCGGCCTCACCGTTGCGCGCCACATCGTCCAGACCGGACACGGCGGCGAGCTCCGCGTCGAGAGCGCGATCGGCAAGGGAGCGACGTTCGTGGTCTCGCTGCCGCTGCCCGAGCTCTGAAGCGCCGGCAGCGCCGAGCTCAGTGCAGCGGCTTCTGCGAGAACGCCAAGCGAACGTGACGCGCCAGATCCGCGCGCGTGAACGGCTTCTCCAGGAGCTGGACGCCGGGGTCGAGCCGCCCGTGATGAATCACCGCGTTCTCGGTGTAGCCGGAGGTGTAGAGCACCGGCAGGTCCGGACGCAGGCGGCGAACGATCTTCGATAGCTCCACGCCGTTCATGCCCCTGGGCAGCACGATGTCCGTGAACAGCAGCGAGATGTCGCTGTGCTCTTCGAGCCGCGCCAGCGCGGTGGGGCCGTCTTCGGCCAGGTGCACGCGATAGCCCAGGCGCTCCAGCATGCGCACCGTGAGCGAGCGCACGTGCGGATCGTCCTCGACCACCAGGATCGCTTCGCCGCTACCGCGCGGATCTTCATGGGCGGCGCGCGGTGCTTCCGTTGGCTGAGCTGGCTGGAGGCTGCGCGGCAGATAGATCCTGGCGGAGGTGCCCACGCCCGGCTTGCTCCAGAGCCGCACGTGACCGCCCGTTTGCTTCACGAAGCCGTAGACCATGCTCAGGCCGAGCCCGGTACCCCGCCCCGGGCCCTTGGTGGTGAAGAAGGGATCGAAAGCGCGATGGAGCACCTGCTCGGGCATACCGACGCCGTTGTCCGTGACGCTCACCAGCACGTACTCACCGGGCCGCAGCTCTTCCTCGGCCTCGTCGGGATCGATGCGCACGTTCTCGGTCTCGATGCGGAGCTTGCCGCCGTCGGGCATGGCGTCTCGCGCGTTGACCGCCAGGTTGAGCAGCGCGTTCTCTAGCTGGGCGGGATCGACCTCGCTGGACCACAGCCGCGCGCCCTGAACGACCTCGATCGCAATGTCCACGCCCAGCGTGCGGCGCAAGAGCGACTCCAGGTTCGCCACCAGCCGGCCCGCATCGATCACGCGCGGCTGGAGCGGCTGCTGGCGCGAGAACGCCGAGAGGCGCTGCGTCAGCTCGGCGGCTTGCGAGGCTGCCTGCTGCACCTGAGCGAGCAGTTCGATGCCCAGGGGCCTGCCCAGCAGCTGGTCGCGGATCTCGTCCAGGTTGCCCAGGATCACGGTCAGCAGGTTGTTGAAGTCGTGCGCGACGCCGCCCGTCAGCTGCCCGATCGCCTGCATCTTCTGGGACTGCCGCAGCTCGGCCTCGAGCCCGCGCTGCCGCTCTTCGGCCTGCACGCGCTCGGTCACGTCTTGCGCGACGCCCATCATGGTCAGCAGCTGCCCGCTGGAGTCCACGAAGGCCTGCCCCCAGGCGTGCATGATCCAGTCCTCGCCGTTGGGACGGCGGGCGCGGGCCTGAACCTCGTATTCACCGCCGCGTTGCATGACGCGGCCCAGCTGTGCCTGGAAGCGCTCGCGGTCATCGGGGTGGATGGCGTCCACCACGCTGGTGAACAGGGCGGGCTTCGCCCCCGGCTCGACCCCGAGCAAGCGGTAGAGCTCCTGCGACCAGTAGGCCTCGGCTTCCCCGCGCCGCCATTCGTAGCTGCCGAGCCGTGCTTTTTGCTGGGCCTGCTCCAGGCGCCGCCGGTCAGCCAGCGAAGCCTGCAGCGCCAGCAAGCCGGTGAGGCCGTCGGCGAGCCGAGCGCCGATCGACTCCAGCAGAGTGGCCTCGTCGTCCGAGTAGATCCTGTGCTCGGCGCAGTGATGAATCCCGAGGCACCAGGGGGCGCCCGAGCGGGGATGGATGGCGAGCAGCATCTGCGAACGGATCGAGAAGCGCGCGTACGTCTCCTCCAGCGACGGCATGGGACCGTGCGCGCCATCCCAGCGCGCGGCCTTCGGGCTCTCCAGCACGGCGGCCAGCGCGCGCTGCGTCTCTGGAGAAAGGGGGATGCGCTCGCGAATCACGCCTGCGCCCGGCCATTCCGGCCGCGTCCGCTCCATGGGCACGGTGAAGCCGGGCGCCGCCGGATCGCACGGATACAGCAGCCAGGCGCGATCGCACTCGAACAGCTCGAGCATGGCGTCGAGCACGTCGGTCAGCATCACCTCCAGCGACGATGCGGCGAGGATGGTGCGGTTCACCCGCTCGAGCGCGGTCAGCAGCCACAACGCCCGTTCCGGACGCACCGGGGCCCCCGGGGGCCCCGCGCCTTGCCCTGCTCCCCCGCTGACACCCACGGCCCGTCTCTTAACTAACTAGAAACCCCGCACGCAACATTTTTACCGAGGGGGGAAACCCGTCCGAAACTGCCGCTCACTTGGAGCTGGCTGATGCGCTGGGCGCCGGAGCATCGGCCCAGTTCGCCACGAACAGGTTCGTATCCCACGTGCCCTTCTTGGAGGCGCGATTGGAAGCGAAGGCCAGCCGCGAGCCGTCCGGAGAGAACATCGGAAAGCCGTCGAACCCCGAAGCGTGGGTGATGCGCTCCAGGCCCGAGCCGTCCACGTTGATCGCGAACAGATCGAACTCGCGGCCCTTCGGGTCGCCGTAGTTGGACGAGAAGATGATGCGATTCGAGCCCGGGAAGAAGTAGGGGCCGAACGCCGCGGCCTCGAGGTGCGTGACCTGCTTGGCATCGCTACCGTCGGCGTTGGCGACGAACAGCTCGAGCTTGGTGGGGCGGACCAGGCCCTGCTTCAGCAGCTTCTGGAAATCCTCCAGCTCGGCGCCTTGCGGGCGCGAAGCACGCCACACGATCTTCTTGCAGTCGCTGCTGAAGAAGGCGCCGCCGTCATAGCCGGGCGTGTGCGTCAGGCGCTTCACGTTCTTGCCGTCGGAATCCATGCGGTACAGCTCGAGATCGCCGTCGCGCACCGAGGTGAAGATGATCGAGCCGTCGATCGGGCAAACCGTGCCTTCCGCGTCGTAGCCGGGCGTTTCGGTGAGGCGCCGCACGTTGCTGCCATCGGCGTTGGCGCGGAAGATGTCATAGCCCTGATAGATGGCCCACACGTAGCCATGGCTCTGGTCGGCGCGCGCGGGGCACTCGGCGCTGGCCAGGTGCGTCGAGGCGTAGATGATCTCCTTGTCACCGGGCAGGAAGTACGAGCAGGTCGTGGTGCCCTTGCCGGTGGAGACCATCTGCGGCTTGGCAGCGGCGTCGCTGGCGGAGCGCACGTAGATCTGATCGCAGCCCTCGCCCTCGTGCGCCTGGTAGATCAGCTTGCTGCCGTCAAACGACCAGTACGCCTCGGCGTTCTCGCCGCCGAACGTGAGCTGCGTCGGATCCTTCAGGTGCACTTCCGGCTCCGTGGGCAGCGCGCCCTCGGTTCCATGCTCCGACGGTGCCGGCGCCTCGGTCGCCGTCGGCTGCTCGGGGGTAGCCGCCGACGGCGGCGAAGGTGTCGAGCACGACACGAACGCAAACGCCGCAAAAACTGCCGTGAACGTGTAACCGCGCGAAATGGAAAGCAGCGAAGACATGGCGAGGGGCTCACCCTATTGGTGCTCGCACACGCGCGCAACGAGAATAGACTCGGCCGATGCGAACCTCGCTGCTCGGGCTGCACGGCTTCACCATGAATGGGCTCGCCCTGCGCCGCATGCTGGGAGCCCTCGAGCCACGGCTGGCCGAGCACGTTGACCTGAGCTTTGCCGATGCGCCACACACGGCGAGTGAAGCGTCCGTGGCCAACCTGGTGCGGCGCATGGGCGGCAACCCCTCGCCGCCGCCCAACCTGGAGTGGTGGAACTCCAGCGAGGACGGGCGCCAGTATCGAGGTTGGGCCGAGACGCGGGCGCAGCTGAGCGCCCAGTTGCAGCAGCGGCCCTCGGTCGGCCTGCTCGGCTTCAGCCAGGGTGCGGCAGTGGCCGCTGCGCTGAGCGCGGTCGCCCGGCGCGGCAGCTTGCCATCGCTCGGCTTCGTGGTGCTGATCGGTGGTTTTCCCCCGCGCGCCGCCGAGCTCTTGCCGCTCTTCGAAGAGCCGCTCACGATGCCCTCATTGCACATCTGGGGTGAAGCGGATCCGCTCGCCAAGCACGCGGCCTTGCTCGTAAACAAGTTCTCGACGCTGAGCCGCCGAGTCGTCACCTGGCCCGGGCCGCATTCCATTCCGACACGCGGGGAAGCGGCCGACGCGATCGTGGAGTTTGTCCGCGAGCACGCTCGAAGTGGGCCAATTCCTTCGGCTGAAAATGCGGGATAGACCTCAAACCGGGCAATGGGCCTGGCTGCGTGATCTCGCTTCCGTGTGCTACATCACCGCGAGACGTGACACCTTCTCCCCCGTGAGGCCGTTTTCTATGAGATTTCTGCAGGGACACCCCGCACCCCGAGTCCTTTCTTTGCTGCTCGGAGCCGCGGTCGCGCTGGGCTGCTCCTCTTCCTCCGATTCGGTCGAAAGCCGCGTCGGCGCTCTGTCCGCCGCGCCCTGCAGCGAGAGCGGTCACGCCTGTACCTGGCTCGGCTTGCCCGGCGAAGAGGGCTTCAACGGCGACGGCCACCGGCGCGAAGACACGAAGATCTACTGGTCGATGAACATGGCGTTCGGGCAGGACGGCATCGTGTGGTTCATCGACTGGAACAACCACATGGTGCGGCGCGTGCTGCCCGATCAGACCGTGGAGACCGTGCTGGGCTCGATGGAAATCCCCGGCTTCCCGGGCGACGGCGGGCCCGGCGAGGGCACGGCGGAAGGTGCGCTCGGCACGACCGTGGCGCTGAATCATCCCACCGATCTCGCCTTCGATCTCGACGGCACCTTGCTGGTGATGGCCTGGCACAATCACAAGCTGCGCACGTTGAACCCGGAGACGATGTACGACCACATCGAGTGCGGCGCCGGTCCCGGCTTCCGCGGTGACGGCATGCCGGCGA
>JAICTU010000116.1 GCA_025936205.1 Polyangiaceae bacterium
CATGGTCGGTCTGCGTCGGGGGCGGAACGGAGATGAGGATGGCGCCGCGGGGCGGGCTCTGAGTGGCAACGGAAGAGGAGGGGGCGGTCGGTTTGGTCATAGGGACCTCCTGCAAAGAGGGGGCAAAGGGTGATGTCATCGGCGGGTTCGGCGCTGTTCGCCCGGGGTACCGGGGGGCGCCGGAGTAGGGGCACCCGCAGCAGGCGCTTCCCCGCTGGTGAAAGGCCGGCGGGGGGCTACGCTCGAGAGGGGGAGTGGCCTCCCAGGGCATCCACGAGGCCACAGGGCGTTGACAGCCACGGCCTCAACAACCCAGCCTCAACAACCCGCCTCAACAACCCAGCCCGCAACAACCCACGGGTGGATGGCCCGCAGGTCTCAGAGAAAGCGTAGTGCGCTGAACAAATCCATGGCCGAAACAATATGACTCGAGTTTGGCGTCAATGCAACGCGACGCGCCTCTCGCTGAGTCGTGCGGCCCTCCCAGCCGGCAGCGACTTCCTGGCCAGGCCGGAGCCCCGAGTGGTATTGGCCCGCCATGAGCGACCCGGAGACGATCGTCGATTGGGCTGTCCACTGGGAAAAGGAGACACCCGATCGGCTGCATTTCATTCAGCCGCTCGGTGGCGGGGCTGCCTGTGTCGCGACCTGGACCTTCGCCCAGGCCGTGCGAGAGGCGCGGCGGATGGCCTCGTACCTGCGCAGTCTGAACCTGCCGTCGAAGAGCCGCGTCGCCATCGTCTCCAAGAACTGTGCGCACTGGATCCTCGCGGATTGGGCGATCTGCATGGCGGATTTGGTGTCGGTCCCTTTGTATCCCAATCTGAACGCGAGCACGGTGCGTTACATCCTCGAGCACTCCGACGCGCGGTTGCTGTTCGTGGGCAAGCTCGACCCAATCTGGGAAGAGATGCAGAAAGGCGTGCCGGAGGGCTTGCCGCGCGTGGCCTTTCCTCTGGCGCCCGCCGGCAGTGAGCCGCGCTGGGACGACGTGATCGCCCAGCACGAGCCCCTCGCCGAGCTACCCCGGCGCGCTCGGGACGAGATGGCGACGATCGTGTACACGTCGGGCAGCACCGGCCAGCCCAAGGGGGCAATGATCAGCTTTGGCGCGATGTCCGACGCCACGCGCGGCATCTGCGAGCTGCTGGAGCTCACCCCCGCCGATCGCATGCTCTCCTATTTGCCGCTGGCGCACACGATGGAGCGCTGGCTCGTCGAATGCGCCTCCACGCGGGCTGCCTTTCAGGTGTACTTCGCCGAGTCCGTCGACACCTTCCTGCAGGATCTGCAGCGGGCGCGGCCGACGCTGTTCCTTTCGGTGCCCCGGCTCTGGCTGAAGTTCCAGGCAGGCGTGCTGAAGAAGATGCCTGCCAGGAAGCTCGAGCGCCTGCTCTCGATCCCAATCGTCAGCGGCCTGGTCAGGCGCAAGGTGCTGAAGGGCCTCGGCCTGGATGCCGCGCGCATCGCGGGCTCGGGATCTGCGCCGGTGCCGCCGGAGCTGATCGCCTGGTACCGCAAGCTCGGTCTGGAGTTGCTCGAGGGCTACGGCATGACCGAGAACTTCAACTACTCGCACGTCAGTCGGCCTGGTCAGGTGCGCGTGGGCTATGTGGGGCAGCCGTACGACGACGTGCAGTGCCGTATCAGCCCCGAGGGAGAAGTGCTGGTGAAGAGCCCCGGGCTGATGCTCGGCTACTTCAAGCAGCCGGATGAGACGCGCGCCGTCTTTACCGAGGATGGCTTCTTGAAGACGGGCGATCGAGGCAGCATCGACGAGCTGGGGCGGCTGCGCATCACCGGTCGCGTCAAGGAGATCTTCAAGACCTCCAAGGGCAAGTACGTTGCACCGGCGCCGATCGAGAACGAGCTGCTCAATCATCCGCGCATCGAGCAATGCTGCGTGAGCGGCGCGGGCCAGCCGCAGCCGTACGCGCTGGTCGTGCTGAACAGGGACGCCTGGGCGGCGGTGAAAGACGGTGCCAAGGCGCAGGTGGAGAGCGAGCTCACTCAGCACGTCCAGCACGTGAATCAGGGGCTGGAAGCCTTCGAGCAGCTCCAGTTTGCGTGTGTGGTGAAGGACGAGTGGCTCACGGAAAATGGTTTCCTGACGCCCTCACTCAAGATCAAGCGCTCCAGGGTGGAGGAGGCGTATGCTGCCCAGGTACCAGGCTGGTATGCCCAGCATCGCAAGGTGGTGTGGGCCGACAGCCCCGCGCGCGCTTGAGGCCGAGTGGCCTTCGCTGTCGCGGGTGACGCACCGTGCAACACGGTGATTGACAGCGAGGAGCGATTTTTACAGCGAGGGTTCTTTTTTGAGGACCACGCATGTCGTGCGCGCACCCACATTCATGGTAGCGTCCCGTTGCACGAGCCATCGAGTCGAGACTCGGATCCCGCGCTGCGGGATCGGCGCGTGCGGGCGATCTTATGACTCACTCCTCGCACGTGACAACGCCACTCGGGTTGCTGCTGGCCTTTTCGCTCGGCGGTTGCCTTTCGCTCGAGCCGTTGGCTTCGTATTCGAGCGGGGGACCGGCACTGCAGGAACCGCCGACGTTCGGCGAACCCGGCCCCGCGCAGTCGGAGCCCGCAGTGACACCAGCGGAGCCCGACGCGCAGATGCCGGTCAGCGAAGGGGTGCCGGGGGACGGCAACATCGCGCTGGAGCCCACGATGCTACCGCAGGACGGGCAACCCCAGGGCGTGCAGCCCCAGGGCGTGCAACCCGAGGCCATGCAGCCGGATCCGCCTGCCTCTGAGCCGGAAGCCACCCCCAGCTGCGCGGGACCCGGCGAGTTCACGAGCGCCGACGGCCAGACGTGCTACCTGGCAGCGACTCAGACTGCCGCGTGGACGGACGCGTTTGCTGCCTGTCAGACGTGGGGTGGGGGGCTGGTGATCATCGAATCGCGCGAGGAAGACGAGCTGATCGCCCAGCACATCACGGCCACCTCCTGGACCGGAGCGAGCGATCTGGTTCAAGAAGGGCGCATGCTGTGGATCGGCGGTGCCCCCGTGGTCTTTGCCAACTGGGCCATGGGGCAGCCCGATGACTTTCAGGGTCGCGAGGACTGCGTGGTAAAGATCATGCCCGCTGGTTCCTGGAATGATCTGCCGTGCCGCAACCTGAACGCATACGTGTGCGAGCGTCGCGAAAACTGAAAGTGGGTCCGCGCCTGCGCGGGGGGGTGCTCGGTGCGCTCTCCTTCTTCACGCTGCTGTTCGCGTATCTCACCTGGCGTCTGCCAGGCCGAGATCGCGAGCAAACCGAGCCCGTCGCGCTGCCCGCGGCGGTGGGGCAGCCCAGCGTGGGCAAGCCCTTGCCGGATCTGGTGCTGGTCGACCAGGAAGGTCGCGCGCTGACCTTCGGTGCGTTGCGGGGGCGTCCCGTGTGGCTCGCGGTGTTTCGCGGCGCTGCCTGCGACGGCTGTCGGCAGCAGTTGATCGCGCTGGGCGCTCGCGCCGCCGAGGTGGCACAGGCGGGCGTGCAGCTGCTGGCCGTGATGCCCGATCCACCCGAGATGCTCGCGCGCCTGCGGGGTGAGCTCGCGCTCTCGTTCCCGTTCCTGTCTGATCGCGACCAGCAGGCAACCAGCGCCCTGTGTGGCGGAGTGACTCGCTGCCAGCTGCTGGTCGACCCCCAGGGTATCGTGCGTTGGGCGGGAGCGAACGAAGGCGCCGACGAGAATCCCGCGCCGCAGGCCTTGCTCGAGGCTGCTCGACGTCTCGGCCAGTGATCGCAAGGCGACAGGCGACGCGCCCGGTCTGATCCCAGCGCTGGGACGAGCGATCCCGAAAGCGGACAGGCGGCGCAGCTCCCGCTGCGGCACACCCCTTGATCTTTCGGCTGGTTGTGGTCGCGTGAAGAGCTGGCACGCTGCTGGCACTCCGATGGCTCTGGCGGCCTCGCCGCGACTCCAGAGCAGCAGCGCTTGCGATGCCGCAGGAAGCCGGAACACAGTGCGACCCCACCCTCGAGCACCCCAGATGACGGACTCTTCTGAACCACGGCTGGTCAAGCTCTCCGGGATCCGCAAGGTGTACGCGAGCCAGGAGCTCGAGACGCATGCGCTCTCGGACATACACCTCGAGATCCGCAAGGGCGAGTATCTCGCGATCGAAGGTCCTTCGGGCTCGGGCAAGACGACGCTGCTGTCCTTGCTCGGCCTGCTCGATGCGCCGAGCGCAGGCGAGTATCTGCTCAACGGCCGCCCCGTCACGGGCCTCAGCGCTCGCGAGCGCGCACGCATCCGCAACCGCGAGGTGGGTTTCATCTTCCAGAGTTTCAATCTGCTCGGGGATCTGACGGTCTGGGAGAACGTCGAGCTGCCGCTCACGTATCGCGATATGCCTGCGGCGGAGCGCAAGCGCCGCGTCGACGCCGCTCTGGAGCGCGTGCAAATGGCGAATCGGCGGCAGTATCTGCCCGCCCAGCTCTCGGGTGGACAGCAGCAGCGGGTGGCCGTGGCGCGCGCCGTGGCCGGCGATCCTGCGATCCTGCTCGCGGATGAGCCCACGGGCAGCCTGGACTCGAAGAGCGGGGAAGGCGTGATGGATCTGCTGGGCGAGTTGCATGCTGCGGGAGCGACGCTGTGTGTGGTCACTCACAGCAGTGAGTACGCGCGCCGCGCGCGCCGTTGCATTCGCCTGTTCGACGGCCGCATCGTGGAGGACGTTTCGGCGGCAGCGTGAGCGGTGGCGCTATGCTCGTGCTCGGCGGGAGGTTCGCCGGCTTTGTGCCCGCACGCTGCGTGGTTCGGGCCTCGCCCGCCGCCGCGCTGAGGTATGAGTAGCGTCGTGGTCAGCTCCAAGCCTTCCCGCATCCTGGTTGCCGACGATCAGAGCGATATCCGCGAGGCCCTGCGCTTGCTGCTGAAGTGCGCGGGCTTTCAGGTCGTGCAGGCCTCTTCTCCGGCAGGAGTGCTGGCCACGCTGGAGAGCGAGCCGCTGGATCTGGCGTTGCTCGACATGAACTACGCGCGCGACACCACCTCTGGCCTCGAAGGGCTGGAGCTCATCACTCAGGTGCGGACCCGGGATCCGGCGCTGCCGATCGTGGTCATGACGGCCTGGGGCAGCGTGACGGGCGCGGTCGAGGCGATGAAGCGGGGGGCCAGCGACTATATCGAGAAGCCCTGGCAGAACGAGCGGCTGCTCAGCATCCTGCGGGTGCAGCTGGAGCTGCGCAGCAAGACCGAACAGGCCGAGCGCTTCCAGGCGCAGGCGCAGCGCGAGCAGCAGCGCGGCTTGCCGGATCTGAGCGCCAGCTCGGCGGCGATGGCCCCCGTGCGGCGTCTGATGGAGCGCGTCGCCGGGTCGGACGCCAACGTGCTGATCACGGGGGAGCACGGCACGGGCAAGGATGTCGTCGCGCGCTGGATCCACGCCGCCTCCGGCCGCGCGCAGAAGAGCTTCGTGCCGGTCAACGCCGGGGCGCTGGCGGACGGAGTGTTCGAGAGCGAGCTGTTCGGCCACGTCAAAGGCGCCTTCACCGACGCCAAGACCGATCGCGTAGGCTGCTTCGAGCTGGCCCATGGCGGCACGCTGTTTCTCGACGAGATCGGCACGATGCCCGCTTCCCAGCAGGCCAAGCTCTTGCGAGTGCTGCAGAGCGGCGAGTACCAGCCCGTGGGCTCCTCGCGTACGCGTCACGCGGATGTGCGGGTGCTGTCGGCCACCAACATCGACGTGGTGCGGGAAGTGCAGAAGGGCGCGTTTCGCGAAGACCTGCTGTACCGGCTGAACACCGTGGAGCTGCAGCTGCCGCCGCTGCGCGAGCGGGCCGAAGACATCGCTGCGCTGGCCTCGCACTTCCTGCGCTCGAAGACCGCTCGTTACCGCAAGAACCTGAGCGGCTTCGCGCCCGAGGCCATGAACGCCCTCCTCGCTCATCCCTGGCCGGGCAATGTGCGCGAGCTGGAGCACGTGGTGGAGCGCGCGGTCGTGCTGGCGGAGGCGGAGCTCGTGGGGCTGCCGGATCTGAACCTCAAGCGGCCGGCGCTGGAGGTGCCGGAGCTGGAGCGCATGACGCTCGTCGATGCCGAGGCGTACCTGATCCGGAGCGCGGTTCGGCGCACGGAGGGCAACGTGGTGGCGGCCGCCGGTGAGCTCGGGTTGTCGCGCAGCGCGCTCTACCGCCGCCTGCAGGCGCTCGGCATCAAGGTTCCCGAGTGAGCGGGGCCGAGCCCCCGCCGCCGGAGGGGCGGGCCGCGTGGGTCGTGCGAGCAGGCGAATACTGGCGCGTCTGGCGCGTGGCCCTGCCACCGGCGCTGGTCGCGCTGTGGAGCGCGCTGTCGGATGCCAGCGGCGTGACGGTGCTCGCAGCGCTGGGCCTTGCGCTGGGTGCTTCAGCGCTGCTGGTACAGCGCGCCGGCGCGGCGCTGGCCCTGCGCTTGCGCGCCATCTCCAGCGTGCTGACGGCGTATCGCGAGGGAGATTTTGCGATCCGCGTGCGCATGGCGCCACGTGCCAGCCCGCTGGGCGATGTGCTCTGGGAGCTGAACGAGCTGGGCAATAGCTTGCGCCAGTACCGTCTGGGCGAGATCGAGGCCTGGGCGCTGCTCCGCAAGGTGCTGGAGGAGGTGCACGTGGTGGTGCTCGCCTTCGACGAGCAAGGCCGGGTCAAGCTCGCCAATGAGGAGGCGGCGCACGCGCTCGGCAAGTCCGTGGAGGCGCTCGTGCGCGAGCACGCCGCCAGCCTCGGCTTGAGCGAGCTGCTGGAGGGGCCCGCTGCGCGCACCATCAAGGACTCGGCGGTGCTCGGCAGCGGGCACTGGGAGTTGCGCCGCGGCGCGTTCCGGCTGGCGGGGGAACCGCACGCGCTGGTGGTGCTCTCCGACGTGAGCGGCGCGCTGCGCGAAGAGGAGCGAGATGCCTGGAAGCGCCTGATCCGCGTCATGGGGCACGAGATCAACAACTCGCTCGCCCCCATCCGCTCGGTCGCGGACAGCCTGCAGAGCCTGATGGCTCGAGCAGCGTTGCCGGAAGACTGGCGCGAGGATCTGGCAGCGGGGCTGTCGATCGTGGCGCGGCGCGCGGAAGCTCTGGCGCGTTTCATCGGTGAATATGCCCGGCTGGCGCGTCTGCCGCCGCCGCAACGGAAGCCGATGGCCGTCGCGGACTGGGCCGCGCGGGTCAGCGCGCTCGAGCAACGGATCACGGTCGAGGTATCGCCCGGACCTCCCATCGTGCTGCAGGCCGACGCCGACCAGCTGGATCAGCTACTGATCAACCTGATCAAGAATGCGGCGGACGCCAGCCTGGAGCGCGGCGGGGGCGTGCGCGTGCACTGGAGCGTCAACGGCGAGCAGCTGGAGCTGGACGTGGACGACGATGGTGCCGGCGTCGCGGACACGGCGAATCTATTCGTCCCCTTCTTCACCACCAAAGTGGGTGGCTCGGGCATCGGTCTGGTGCTGGCGCGACAGATCGCCGAGGCGCACGGTGGCTCCGTGCGCCTGGGCAATCGCAGCGGGGGCACCGGCGCGCGAGCTGCCGTGATCTTGCCACTCGCGCGCCAGGAGAGACCCGAAGTCCGCTCCGGGATTTTCCAAATGTGAAGGAAGTGCCGAGTGCACGAAGTACTAGCCCCACGCTCAATCGCGCCCGGCGAGATACAGATGGATCCGGCACTGCTCGCGCTCGCCTTCATCGCCGCCGTGCACCTCCTCGCGACGGCTGGACGTATCGAAGGCACACGAGAGCCGTAAGGTATCGCCCGGATCCAGATCCAGACCGCTGCGATAACGGAATAGCTGCTGCTGCGCGGGCGCCCACTCCGGGAAGCTGGCCAGGCACTCGCGCCGGCCAGCGCGCACTCGCTCGAGCGAGAGGCTCCGACCCAGCTCGTGCAGCTCCGGAATGACTCCGAGCAGCTTCGAGCGCTCCGAGAACGTGACGTCGAGCGTTCGCTCCACGCGCTGCTGTCCGGGGGGCAAGCGCAGGTCGCCGATGGAGAGCGGCTGGAGCCGCGCTGCATCAGCGGGCGCCGGGCGCAATACGAGCTCCGCCGTCGCGTGCACGCCGTGCTGGACAACACCGGCGCCAGCCAGGTTGTAGCGCACCTGCACCAGCAACGGCAGACGCGCGCCGGCGCGCAGCGCGCTGCCGGCAGGCAAGCGCTGCAGCGGATTGAGCCACGACCAGCTGGCGATGAGCGCGCTGCCTTGCACACGACTGCCGCCCGGGCAACTCCAGCCCGGTTCGGGGTCTTCCTGCTCCAGGCGCTGCACCGCCGCCAGCTGCGCCGGATCGCTCAGGGTGTACAGTTGCAGCTGTTGTACTGCGAGGGGCGGGTCGCTGCGCAGACCGATCGCGCCGAGCATCCAGCCGCCCTCGGGCGCGGCCTCGCTGCGAAAGCAGCGCATCGCCGAGCCTGCCGCGGGCGTGAACTCGGTCTTCAGATCGAAGCGCCGCTCGCCCGGCGCTGGTTCGAGCAACCACGCCAGGGGATCGGTGACCTCTCCCGGCGGCTTGCCAGCTCCTGGCTCCTTCCCGAGCGGCGCGCCTGCCAGCGTCCACCTGCGCAGCGTGTCGAGCTCCCTGTCATCGAGCCAGGCAGCATCGACGAAGCGGCCGCAGGCGCCCGAACCGTCGGCTCCCCAGGGCGGCATCTGCCGGCGTTCCACCGCGAGCAACGACTGCTGCGCAACGCGCTGCGCTGCGGCGGGGGTATCGAGCGCCGGGCTCACGTTGGCGCGCCCCGGCGCGCTGCCGTGGCAGGCGACACAGCGACGCTCCAAAATGGGCGCGACCCGCTGCGAGTAGCTGGGCGCCGGCCGTTCTCGGCGGCACGCGCTGACCAGCGCGAGCGCCAGGCTGAGCCAAATCAGAGCGGTACGCACACCCGTCGGCACGCACTGCCTCATCCCGCTAGAACTCGCTTGAAATCTCGCACAAATGTCCCGGTTCCGAGCCTGTGACCTGCCCCGGCGTCCAGCATTTCCGCAAAACTTTGGGCGCTCGGGGAGGGCCGTCTTGAAAGCAAGCGGCTCCGGGTGCTAGCCGTGCCACATGCGATCGCAGAATCTCGACGAAAAGAAGGCTTCCGCCGCGACCCCCCACGTGGGGTCTCCCGTGAAGTTCGGGCAGCCGCTGGTCCAGCACCTGTACACGGCGGATCCGTCCGCGCACGTGTTCGATGGGCGGATCTACGTCTACCCGTCTCACGACGTCGAGCACGGTGTGCCGCACAACGACGACGGCGATCACTTCGACATGGATGACTACCACATCCTCTCCATGGACGATCTGCAGAGCCCGGTGCTGGAGCACGGGCGTGCTCTGCACGTGAAGGATGTGCCATGGGCGCAGAAGCAGATGTGGGCGCCGGACGCGGCGCAGCGCAACGGCGTGTACTACCTGTTCTTCCCGGCCAAGGATCACCAGGGCATCTTTCGCATCGGCGTGGCCACCAGCAAACGTCCGGAAGGGCCCTTCGAGCCGAAGCCCGAGCCGATCGCGGGCAGCTTCAGCATCGATCCGTGTGCCTTCATCGATGACGACGGGCAGGCCTACCTGTACTTCGGCGGCATCTGGGGCGGTCAGCTACAGCGCTGGCAGAGCGGCAAGTATGATGCCAGCGGCCAGGAGCCGTCCGGCAACGTCCCTGCGCTGGGCCCGCGCGTGGCGCGTCTGAGTCAAGACCTGACGGCCTTCGCCGGTCCGGTGCAGGAGATCGTGATCACCGACGACGCGGGCACGCCCTTGCGCGCCGACGACCACGATCGCCGCTTCTTCGAGGCCAGCTGGCTCCACAAGTACCAGGGCACCTACTACTTCTCGTATTCGACGGGCGATACGCACTTCCTCGCGTACGCCACCAGCCAGAGCCCCACTGGCCCCTTCAAATACCGTGGCCGGATCCTGGAGCCCGTGCTGGGCTGGACGACGCACCATTCGATCGTCGAGTTCCGTGGCCGCTGGTACCTGTTCTATCACGACAGCACGCTCTCGGGCGGCGTCACGCACCTGCGCTGCGTGAAGGTGGCCCCGCTGCAACACCTCGCGGACGGGTCGATCCAGAAGGTCGTGCCGGGCTGAGCTCTAGTCGCGCCTGCCGCTCACTCCGAATACAAGAGCTTCGTGGTCTGTTGCCAGGCGGGGCGCGCCCAGAGCCGCTCCAGCCAGCGCAGGGCGTGCGGGTAGGGAGAGAACGAAAATCCGGTCTGGACCAGCGCGAGGAAGTGCGGCGCGTACGCCACGTCGGCGAGCGAGAACTCGTTCTCCAACCACTCCCGCCCGGCGAGCGCGGATTCGAGCACGGGCAGGAACCGCTCCAGCTCCAGCAGCGCTGCTCGTGCCTTTGACTCGTCCCCGCGCCGCTGCCAGAACGCCTGAATGCGCTCGTGGCGAGCCATGAACACCGCCACGCACGCGGGGCTGATGTGACCCGCCTGAAAGAAGAGCCAGCGCTGGACCGCTGCGCGCCCCGCGATCGAGGTGGGCAGCAACCCGTTCTCGGGGTGCTTTTCAGCGATGTACCAGTTGATGGCGTTCGATTCCCAGAGCGTGAACTCCCCATCGCGTAGCGCGGGCACCTTGCCCATCGGGTTGACCGCGAGATGCTGGTCTGAGCGCGCGTGAGGCTCGATCGGGCGCTGCGTCCAGGACGCGCCGGATTCGATCATCCCGAACACGGCACGCCCCGAGTTACCGGACATGCGACTGAAAAATAGTTCCATGGCGCGCAGCTTAGCGCGCTCTGCCGTGGGGGGCTCGCTTGCCCGTCCGCGAGCCTCAGTGCCACTCGGCGAGGCGCTGTTCGACCTGCTTCTCGCGTGCCGGCGAACGCTGGCCCTCGGGCAAGGCCCGATACTGCGCGAGCTGATCGACGACCACCTGCCGTGCCTCGTCCTTGCGCCCGGCCCCCAGCAACAGATCAGCCTTCAAGGTCAGCAGCGAGATGCGGCGTGGCCCGTAGGCGAGGCGCAGAGCGCGCTCCAGCGCCGTCAGGCCGTCCTGGTAACGTCCGAGCGCCTTGTCGGCCTTGGCCAGATAGTGCGGAGGATTGTAGTTGTCCGGGAGCGCGCGCTCGCGGCGCGCCGCGAGCTCGGCCGCTTCCTGTGCGCGCCCGAGCGAGATCAGCGTATCGGTGAGCGCCCAGTCGAGCGCCACCGCAATGGTATCGGGCTTGCCCGCCTCGGCGCGCTGCAGGATCGCAAGGCGCTGCTCCAGCGCCTGCTTCGCGCCCGCCTCGTCGCCCAGCGCGGTCCGCGCTTCTGCCAGGTTGGCGCAGCCGTCGGCTTGATCATCGGGCGTCAGCTCCGAGGTCTCCGCGAGGCAGATCCCGAGCAGCGCTTGTTCGGCGGCCTTGCGCACGCGCGCTGCGAGCGCATCACCGGCAGGCGCCGCCTCGGCGCAGCCGAGCGCGTACGAGCTGAAATCCACGGCGCTCACCGAGGCGCCGATCTGCCCGAGCGCAGCGCCGGCGAGCTCGAGGCACGCGCGCTGCGCATGGGCCTTGGACAGCATGGTGATCTGCGCCACCAACGTCTCAGGGCGCCGCGGCCAGTCCGCGGGCGCGATCGCCAGCGCCTTGGCGTAGCTGTCCGCGGCGGGCTGAAACTCGCCGCGCGTCGCCTGCTGATCGCCGAGGCGGAGCGGCGCGCGCGGGTCGTTTGCGGGTAGGGGCTCGCTGCCGCGCAGCTCTGCGCTGCGATCGCTCTCGACGAGAAAGCGCGCGAACTGCGAAGCCGAAGCGGTTCCGAGCCAGCGCCCGAGCACCTCGCGGCCCGGATTCGTCACATAGAACGTGGGCCACACGCTGACCGGCAGGCTGCGCAGGAACTCGGCGTTCTCGGCGCGCTCGGTGTCGATCGCGAGCAGCACGAAGCGCTGCGCGAGCGTGGGGAAGTTCGCGGCCGTGAGCACGAAGCTCTGCATCGACAGGCAGCTGTGGCACCAGGGTGCCCACAGATCGATCAACACCAGCTTGCCGGACTCGCGCGCCGCGGCGAAGGCTGCATCGGGTTCGTCTTCGTACCAGGGCAAGCCCTGCTTCTCGCTCGTGACTGCCTTCACGGGTGCGTTCGGGGGCGTGCTCGTCGGCGCCGGCGGCGCCGCTCGGGTCTGCGCCGGCGCGTCGTGTTTGGCGCAAGCAAGAGCGAGGCAGCCGCCGAGCACGGCGAGCGGTCCGGAGCGAAAACGCTGCATGTCGAGCATGGTGCGCGAGCTCCGCAGGGGCGGGCAAGCGCGAGAAACAGGGGCTCTGGCGGCTAACGGGCCGGTGGCGCGGGCCGCGATCGGTGCGTTTCCCTGACCAGGGTGCCTCATGAGCGGATTTGGGGCTGCACCCGGCTTGCGGCAGTGTGCAGGGAGCAGTTGCGCGACGGGCGCGCGCTGCGCATATGCCCGCCATTGGTTAGCCGAAGCTCAGCGTCAGTTTCCGGATCGCGGCCGCGCCGGCTCTGGGCGCCACAGCGGCTTGCCGGACGCAAAAGCGGGCTTCGCGCCTATCAGTGTGGGCTCGCGCTCGCTCTCCTCTTTTTCCTCCAGGCAGCGCTGGTCAACGCGCTCCTGCTGAGCGGGGCGCTCGGCTGGTTTCTGGCGCGCGCCACGGGCGTACTGCACATCGACACCGGGCGCAGCTTCAGCCTCTGGCCAGGGGTCGTGCAGCTGCGGCAGTTGCACCTGGAGGCTGTGGACAGCAACGTGCACCTCTCGCTCGACGTGCCGCGCGGGCGAGCGGACATCCTGTTGCACGAGCTGCTCCGCCGGCGCTTCGTGGCGCGGGACGTGACGGGCGAGCACCTGGTGCTGCGCGTGCGGCCCAAGTTCGAGCAGCTGAGCGAGCGGCGGCGCGCCGCGCTGCCGCCGCTGTCCGAGCCATCGGGGACATCGGAGCCGCGCGAGCCCTCGTATCTCTGGCCCTTGCGTATCGCCAACAGCGATGCAGACTACGACGAGCTCTGGATCTCGGAGCTGCGCTATCGTGGCAACGCGCACGTGCGCGGCGGTTTCGAGCTCGTGCCGCAGCAGAGCCTCGGCATCGACCCGAGCGAGGTCGAGCTCCGCGGCGGCGTCTTGACGTATGGCCCCGAGCAACGGGCCCTGGAGCTCGGCCACGCGCAGGTGTACGCGTCGCTGGATCAGACCGGCGTCGATCAGCTGCCCGGGCAGTGGGATCAGCGGCTCGCGGCGCGCATCGACCTCGCCGGCAAGGTCGTGGACGTGGCCTTCCTCGAGAGCCTGTCCACCGAGCTGCAGGGGCTCTCCGGCGGAAGCGGCGAGCTCACGCTGCGCGCGGCGGCCGAGCGCGGGCGCTGGGCGGACGACTTGGAGCTGTCGTATTCCTCGCGCGATGTCGCCTACGCTCGCGGTCCGTGGCGTGGCTCGAGCGCGTTCTCGATGCGCGCTGGCTCGGCTCTGCGCAGCTCGTCTGCTCGCCCAGGGCAGGAGGCGCTGCCCGTCTCGCTGCGCATCGAGCGGCTGCGGCTCGACGCGCACGGCCGGCGCGTGGTCACGCTGGAGCAGCTGCAGGCAGAGGCGCAGTTGAGCGATACATTCCCGTTCGCGCCCCCGCACGCGCTGACGCTCGAGCTGCAGGGCCTGTCCCTGGATCAGCTCGAGGCGTTGCCCGAGCGGCTACGCCCGGGGCGCTTCCAGCCGCGTTCCGCCGAGCTCGGGCGGGCCAGCGCGGAGCTGGTTTGGCGCGACGGCGTCGCCAGTGGCAGAGCCGAAGTGCGCTTCCGCGGCGCCAGCTTCGCGATCGGCGACTGGTCACTGCGCCAGAGCGGCAAGCTGACGCTGCAGGGCATGCGCTGGAAGCCAGAGGCGCCCCTGCACATCGGCGCGGCCACACTCGACCTCGACTCCGTCGACATCCGTCACCCCGGCACGGACGAGATCGATTCCTGGCGGCTCAGCGCAGCGCTGGAAGACGTCCGCTTCTCGCCGCTCACTCGGCACTGGACGGCGGACTTTCTGCTCGCGGGAGACGACGCCAAGCCCGTGCTGGCCTTGCTGGGCGTGCACGGGCTACCGCCGGGGGCGTCTGACTTCCTGGCCATGCCCGGGTTGAAGGTACGCGGCAGCGTGGACCTTGCTCCAAAGCGTCAGGAGATTTCGGTTGAGCGCGCGGTGAGCAAGACCATCGACGTGAAGGGGCGTCTGCTGCGGCTGGGCGAGCAGAACCACGCCGCGTTCCTGTTCAAGGCCGCGCCCCTGTCGCTGGGCGTGGAGGTCCAACCGGAGGGCACTCACGCGAAGCCGTTCGCGGGTGAGGGCTGGCTGGACCAGCAATTGGCTCAGCTGACGGAGAGCGAGTAGAGCTCAGCTCCAGCGCGCGAGGCGCTGCGCGCGGCGATTCCAAGCTCGCGCCAGCGTGAACTGCGCCACCAGCCAGTACCCGAGCGTCAGAAACAGCGGGAACTGCAAGATCGAGGGCATGGGCTGCGAGAACAGCCGCGCGCACAGCGCGAGCAGGATCGCCGCCAGCAAGCCGTAGGGCAGCCCGAGCAGCAACGCACCGGCGGCGGTACGCAGCCAGCTCATGCGCTCACGGCGCTCTGGCCTCAAGAAGAGCAGCGGACCCCAGTTGGAATCGCGATCGCAGAAGTCGTTGAAAACGTCGTCGTCAGGCAGCAGGTCGTTCGTCAGCATGGGCACCAAAAGGGGGAACGGAAGTGCCACGCGGCGACGGGCCACGTGGCGAAGCGCTACGTGTCAGGCTAGCTTCGACGCTGCGCTGCAGCAAGCACGGACCGCGCGGGCCCACATCGATGCAACTCACCCGCAGCGGGCGTGGGGCGAAATAGTCAGAATGAGCGCCAGCCATCCACATGCAACGCTCGCGCTCTGATGTCCGCAGCGCGCGACTCGGGACCGACTTCGCAAACCTTGAATGGTGTCATTGGCTTGACACTCTTCGGCGAAGGCTCGCTCCGGGAATTTTCTGCTCAAATCCGCTGTTCCGAATCCGTTCAAAGGAGCATGCTCCCCGAGCCCTTTACACCGAGCAGCGACACGCTTGCCCCAACCTCGGCGCGCGTCTCCATCGCGGCGCGCAGCGACCTTCGGCCCGCCCTCGAGATGATGGCGGCGACCGACAAGGGCCGAGCCCGCACGCGGAATGAGGATCACTTCCTGCTCGATCCCGCGCTGGGTCTGGCCGTCGTGTGCGACGGCATGGGTGGACATGCCGCGGGAGGGGTCGCCAGCGCGCTGGCGGTGAAGGCGTTTCGTGAAGCGATCCTGGCCCGCAAGCAGCTCCTGCGAGACTACATCGACTGCGAGAATGCGCCGGTCGAGGTGACCAAACACGAGGTCGCGAGCTTGCTGCAGCTGGCGGCCAATGAGGCCTCGCGCGCCGTGCATCAGGAGGCGAGCAGGGATGCGAGCAAGCGCGGCATGAGCACGACCTTGGTCGCCGTGCTGGTGCTCGGCAACCACGCCTTCGTGGTCCATGTGGGCGATAGCCGCGCGTACATCTCGCGGCAAGGCGAGCTGGAGCAGCTCACTCGCGATCACACGGTGCACAACGAGCTGGTCCGCCGCCGGAAGCTGCCGGGCAGCGCCGCGCAGGAAGCTGCACCCAAGAACGCGCTCACGCGCGCGGTCGGTGTGTACGAGCACTGCGAGGCCGAGACGCTGGTGATCGACGTGGCGGAGGGGGACCGAATCCTGCTCTGCTCGGACGGGCTGCACCGCTATTTCGAGGGGGCGGAAGGCAGTATCGATGAGCTGCGCGTGGCGTTGTTCGGGGACGACGGCCAGCACGTCGCCGATGATCTGGTGGCGCGCGCCAACGAGCTGGGCGGCAAGGACAACATCACGGCGGCGGTGGTCACGCTGGGCCGGGTCGGGGACTACGACTCGCAGGTGCTGGTCAGCCTGTCTGCCAAGCGGCGCGCTCTGGCGCAGTCACGCTTGTTCGCCTTGCTCGACGAGCGCGAGTTGCTGCGCGTGCTGTCGGTGACCGAGGTGCAGAGCTTCTACCCCGGGGGCGTCATCATCGAGCAGGACACGCTGGGCGCCGAAATGTACGTGGTGTTGAGCGGCTCGGTCGCGGTCTGCCGCGCGGGCTCTCGAGTGGCGGAGCTGAAAGCCGGCGAGCACTTCGGCGAGATGGCTCTGCTGCGCAATCGCCCGCGCTGCGCGCATGCACACGCCGTGACGTTGACGGAGCTGCTGGTGATCCCCCGGGAGTCGTTTTTCAATCTGCTGCGCAGCGAGCCGGAGCTGGGCATGAAGCTGCTCTGGCAGTTCACGAGTGTGCTCGCCGATCGCCTGGCGGAAACGACCCGGGACCTGAGTCTGTCGCGCGAAGAGCTGGACGGCCCCGACTTTTCGCGCGCGCTCTTCGCCGACGAGCAGGCGGAAGATGCGCGCGCCACATTGCGGCCGGCCTTATGCCTGTGCTGGACAGATCCTTCGTCCGACCTGTCGCCGACGCTGCGTCCGCCGCCCGCGACTGGCCCGGCCAACGACGCGTAGCGCTCTTCCCCGCCGCACAGTCGAGCAAAATCGCAGCGCTCGAGGCGGGACGCTGCGCTTCCCCGTGAAGCATTGCGTGGGAGCTGGGGCTGCTGCACCGTCTCCCGTGTGCCCGAGCTACAGCTAGGCTTCGTCGACTACGCGATCTTTGCGGTCTATCTCGCCTTTGTGCTCGGTATCGGCTGGTGGCTGAAGAAGGCCCAGCGCACCAGCGAAGACTTCCTCCTCTCGGGTCGCTCGATCCCGGCCTGGGTGGCCGGGCTGGCATTCCTGAGCGCGAACCTTGGCGCGCAAGAGGTGATCGGCATGGCCGCCTCGGGCGCCAAGTACGGCATGGCGACGAGCCATTTTTACTGGGTGGGCGCGGTGCCCGCGATGGTGTTCGTGGGCGTGTTCATGATGCCGTTCTACTACGGCTCGAAGGCGCGCTCGGTGCCGGAGTACCTGAAGCTGCGCTTTGACGAGAAGACACGCACGCTGAACGCGTTCTCGTTCGCGGTGATGACGCTGTTCTCCTCGGGCATCTCCATGTACGCGCTGGCACGGCTCCTGGAAATGATTCTGGGTTGGCCCTTCGACGTCAGCATCTGGGCGTCGGCAGCGATCGTGCTCGCCTACATCTACCTGGGTGGCTTGACGTCCGCGATCTATAACGAGGTGCTGCAGTTCTTTCTGATCGTACTGGGCTTCGTGCCGCTGGTGTACCTCGGCTTCCGCGATGCGGGCGGCTACTCCGGGCTCACGGAGCGGCTCGAGCACGTGGCTACCTCGCGCGGCTTCGCCGCCGGCGCATGGAAGGAGTCGTGGGCGGAGCTCGGCCATGCGAGCGCCAACCCCATGGGCGTCGAATGGTTCGGAATGTTGATGGGGCTCGGCTTCGTGCTCTCGTTTGGTTACTGGTGCACGGACTTCCTGGTGATCCAGCGCGCCATGGCGGCGAAGTCCGTCGCTGCGGCGCGGCGTACTCCGCTGATCGCAGCGGTGCCCAAGATGTTGTTTCCATTTCTCGTGATCTTGCCGGGCATGATCGCGATCGCTCTGACCGACACGGCGGGGCCCGGTGGCTTTGCGCTGCCCCGCAATGCAGCCGGCCCTGACTACAACATGGTGATCCCCGCCATGCTGGCGCACTACCTGCCGCCGGGAGTGCTGGGGCTCGGGCTGACGGCGCTGATGGCGTCCTTCATGTCGGGCATGGCGGGCAACGTCACCGCGTTCAATGCCGTGTGGACCTATGACATCTATCAGACGCACCTGAACCCGAAGGCATCGGACGAGCATTACCTGTGGGTCGGGCGGGCGACGACCGTGGTGGGCATCGCGCTCAGCGTCGCGACGGCCTACCTCGCCAGCCACTTCAACAACATCATGGACTTTCTGCAGCTGGTGTTCGCCTTCGTGAACGCTCCGCTGTTCGCCACATTCCTGCTCGGCATGTTCTGGCGGCGCGCGACCGGGCACGGCGCCTTCCTCGGTCTGCTGCTGGGCACGGCGGCGGCCGCGCTCCATCACGGGCTCAGCTTGCCCGGAGGCGCCGACGCGGGCATCAAGGGCGGCTGGCTCGCGATCGTGAAGCACTACCCGAGCGAGATGGCGCAGAATTTCTGGACGGCGATCTGGGCCTGGAGCACCTGCGTCCTGGTCACGATCGCGGTCTCGTTGCTGACCCGCCGCGACAAGTCCGATGCCGAGCTGAAGGGCCTGGTCTACGCGCTCACGCCGAAGGTGCAGGAATCGGAGCGCGCCTGGTGGCGGACGACGCCCGGACTCGGCGCGCTGATCCTGGGGCTCGTGCTGGCCCTGAACATTGCCTTCTGGTGAACTAGATTGTGGTGAACTGGCTTCTGGTGAACTGGCTCTGGTGAAGCATGAACTTCGATATTCGCCTGCCCATCGGTTTGATGTTTGGTCTGCTCGGCCTGATGCTGCTCGTGTTTGGGCTGCTCTCTGACGCCGACCTCTACCGGCGCTCGCTCGGCATCAACGTGAACTTGATCTGGGGCGCTGTGCTGATCGTGTTCGGCGCTTCAATGCTCTGGTTCAGTCACCGAGGGCACACTTCTGCTGAGGCGCCCAGCAGCCGGGGACATCGCAGCGCCTGAGGCCCCGACTGCTCGCCACCACGGCGTCGGGCCGTCGCTGCGCGCGGGCTCGAAGGGGCGGCCGAGCAGGGGCGTGAGCACCCGCGCGCCGGCTGGCTGTGCCAGACGCAGCAGGGTCTCGGCGGGCTCGTCCCAGCGGTGCAGGGCGAGATCGAACGTGCTCCAGTGGACGGGCAGCAAGCTGCCTCCGCCGAGCAGCTCGAAGGCGCGCAGCGCATTTTCTGGGCCCAGATGGATGTTGCCCCAGGCCGAATGCCAGGCGCCGATCTCCAGCATCACCACGTCAAAGGCACCGAAGCGCTGGCGGATCGCGCCAAACTCCTCGGTCAGCCCCGTATCACCCGAAAAGAAGAGTCGCCGTCGGGCGCTGGTGATCACCCACGACGACCACAGCGTCTCGTTGCGATCCGTCAGGCTGCGTCCGGAAAAGTGCTGCGCCGGCGTGGCCGTGAAGGAGAGTGCGCCCCGGGGCAGCACGTGCTCCTCCCACCAATCGAGCTCGGTGATGCGCTCGGGCGCGAAGCCCAGCGCCTCCAGCCGGGCGCCGACGCCGAGCGAAGTGATCACGGGGACGTCGCGCCGCGCGAGCTCGCGCATACTGGGCGCGCACAGGTGATCATAGTGATCGTGCGAGAGCAGCACCGCATCGAGCTCTGGCAGCTCCGAGATTCGCACCGGCGTCGGGTGAAAGCGCTTGGCACCGGCGAACGAGACCGGCGACGCCCGCTCGCCGAAGACCGGGTCGGTCAGGATCCGTAGCCCGTCGACCTCCAGGAGCAGCGTGCTGTGCCCGAGCCAGGTGATGCGCAGCCCGGAGGAGACCGGCTCCGCCCAGGTGCCCAGCGGATTCTCGACGGGCAGGGCGCCCGTGGGAGCGCGCGAACGCCCGAAGAAGAACTCGCCCATCACCGACAGCGAGTTGCCCTGGAGCCCGGGCCGCGCGCCGCTCGTGTTGTGAAACCGACCGTCGCGAAACTGTTTCGAGGCGCGCACGCGCTCGAGGCGGAGGCCATCCAGGTGCAGCATATTTCGGGTCCGCACAACTTGGGCCCGGCCCGGTCCCCTGGCAAGCGCCCGGCCCGAACGCCCGGAGTTTTCGCGGGAAATCGGAGGCGAGCGGGATGTGGGGTGAGCTCGGTGGGGCGGAGCGCAGGGACCCAGACCCGAAGCTGCGATCCCCGACAGCGTGGTCCCGTGATCGCGGCGGGCTGGTACAGGAATGCCGCCTCGGAACGCCTCTGGCACACTCTGGCTCGAGTCAGGTGTTGCACTGGTGGCACGTCCATTGCTGCTGCGAGCTGCATGACGCCGTCCAGTGTGCCATCGAGTCGATCCGAAACGGCCCGTGCCCGCGCGCGGAGCGCGCTAGTGCACCGCCGTCGAGATACGGTCAAGCATGCGCTTGTGTGATTTGATGATGGCGCGCGCGGGTTTGGTCCACTCAAATGGCGTGGGGTTCTGGTTCCAGGAGCGAAGA
>JAICTU010000217.1 GCA_025936205.1 Polyangiaceae bacterium
GGAAGAACTGCGCGCGAGCGAGGAGCGATTCCGGCTGCTGGTCGAGAGCGTGCGCGACTACGCGATCTTCATGCTCGACCCGGGCGGTCACGTCGCCACCTGGAATATCGGCGCCCGCCGCATCAAAGGCTATACCGAAAGCGAGATCGTGGGCCGGCATTTCTCCACGTTCTACCCCGAGGAAGACGTGCGCGGCGGCAAGTGCGAGTACGAGCTGGAGGTGGCGGCGCAGGACGGTCGCTTCGAGGATGAGGGCTGGCGCGTCCGCAAGGACGGCAGCCGTTTCTGGGCCAACGTCGTGATCAGCTCCGTGCGCGACCAGAGCGGCAAGCTGGTGGGCTTCGCCAAGGTCACGCGCGATCTGACGGAACGCAAGAAGGCCGAGGAAGAGCGCGCGGCTCGCCGGGCAGCCGAGGAGGCCAATCGCGCCAAGGACGAGTTCCTGGCGATGCTCGGGCATGAGCTGCGCAACCCGCTCGCGCCGATCGCGACCGCGCTGCAGCTGATGCAGCTGCGCGGCGACTCGAGCACCTCGAAGGAGCAGCAGGTGATCGAGCGCCAGGTGCAGCACATGATGCGCCTGGTCGACGATCTGCTGGACGTGTCGCGCATTACCCGCGGCACACTGGCGCTCAAGCAACAGCGGCTCGATCTGCGCGGTGTGATCGCCAAGGCCATCGAGCTGGCGAGCCCGCTGCTCGAACAGCGCAAGCATCACCTGGAGATCGACTTGCCCGAGCAGTCGATCCCGGTCGAGGGGGACGACGCGCGCTTGACCCAGGTCTTCGCCAACGTCCTGGTCAACGCAGCCCGATATACCGAGGACGGCGGCCACATCGCGATCCGCGGGCGCACGTCGGATGCCGAGGTGTGCGTGAGCATCCAGGATGACGGGCGCGGCATCCCGGGGGAATTGCTGCCCAGGGTGTTTGATCTCTTCGTGCAGGGGCAGCAGAGTGCCGACCGTTCCCAGGGGGGACTCGGCATCGGGCTCACCCTGGCGCGCAGGCTGGTGGAAAAGCAGGGCGGGCGAGTGATGGCGGAGAGCCCGGGCGTCGGCCTGGGCAGCACGTTCACCGTGCACCTGCCGATCGCGGAGCCCGGCCCGGAAGTGGCGGAGCCCCTCTCGTCGCGGATGACGCAGCTCGCCTCTCGGCCGCAGCGCGTGCTGGTGGTCGACGACAATGACGACGCGGCGGTGATGCTCGCCGAGGTGTTGCAGTCTGTCGGGCATCAGGTGGAGACGGCGGGCGACGCCGCCGAAGCGATGCGCGTGGTGCGGCGCTTTCAGCCAGAAGTTGCCATCCTCGACATCGGACTACCGGTGATGGACGGCTACACGCTGGCCGTCCGCCTGCGCGAGGAGCACGGGCCCGCAGCGCCGCGCATGATCGCCGTCACGGGGTATGGCCAGCAGACGGACCGCGAGCGGAGCCTGAACAGTGGCTTCAGCGCACATCTCGTCAAGCCGGTGGATGTGCAGACGTTGATGGACCTGATCGACGAGGAGTGAAAAGAGCGGTCAGGGGGTCAGGGAGGAGGAGGGAGAGTTTCAGCGAGGCTGTCGAGTCTGGCTTCGAGGCTTTTGAATTCGAGCTCGCGGAACAGGAGGCGAAGGTTTTCGATGGCTGCGGCCCCTAGCGGGGCGACGTGGGGCTGGGTGCCGAGAGGGACGTCGATGCGCAGGGTGGCCAGACGTTCGTTCTGCAGGAGCTGCTCGGAGCGGGCTTCGATCACGGTGCGCAAGCGCGCGGGCTCCAGCTGCGCCAGCTGATCCAGCAAACCTGGGATGCTGCCGTATTGCTGCACCCATTTGGCTGCGGTGCGCGCGCCCACGCCCGGAGTACCTGGAAGGTTGTCGGAGCTATCGCCCACCAGCGCGGCCCACGATGGCAGCTGGCGAGGCAGCACCGCAAAGCGCTCCAGCACCGCGGCCTCGTCGTAGAGGCGCCCGGGCTGACCGCGCGCGCCGAGAAACAGCACCTGCACGCTGCCGTGGGCGAGCTGCAACAGATCGCGATCGCCGCTCAGCACCAGCGCGGGCAGCGAGCTCGCGCGCAGCTCGGAAGCCAGCGTCGCCAGCACGTCGTCCGCCTCGAAGCCCGGCACCTCGAAGCTCGGTACCGCGAAGGCTGCGAGCAGCTCGCGCAGCGGTCCAAACTGCTGGCGCAGCGGGTCCGGCGCGCGTTCGCGCTGCGCCTTGTAGCCCGCATAGGCCTCGTGGCGGAAGGTCAGCGCAGGCGCATCGACGGCAAAGGCCAGCGCGCTCGGGCGCCGCTCGCGCAGCTCTTTCAACAGCGCCGTGCAAAAGCCGTAGAGCGCGGAGGTGGGCCTGCCGCTCTGCGTGTTCATCGGCGGCAGCGCGTGGTGGGCGCGGAAGAACAGCGAGTAAGTGTCGACGAGCAGAGCGGGGGGCACGGCGCCTCAACAGCCCGCGCGGCGCCACAGCTGCTCGAGCCGTGCGTTCGCCTCGCGCAGCGCGTCCCGGTAGGCGGCGCTCGCCAGCAACGAGCTCGCGAAAGCACCATCTTCTGCCAGCGGCCGTCCCATCACGATCAGCTGACGCAGCGCGTGCGCCAGATTGCTGAAGGCGAGCGCACGCAGCGGATCGGTGGCGGGCCAGAGCTCCGGGGCATCGAGATTCCAGACCGCCAGGTTGGCGAGGGCCCCCTCGGCGATCACGCCCGCCCGGAACACCGGGTGCAGGGCGCCCGCATCGTCCCAGACCGTGCGCAGCAAGAAACCGCTGTCGCCCAGGGACCGGCGCCGCTCCACTGCTGACTTCCGCTCCAGCCCGGCGCACTCCGCGCCCCCCCCGCCCGCCAGCAGCCGCGTCAGCCCGCCTGCGAAGCTCGCGGGGAGCGCGCGGTAGCCTGCCACCCAGCGCAACTCGGCCTGCACGCTCAGACCATCGTTGCTGTTGCCCGAGTCGCTGGCGACGACGAAGGGGACGCCCGCGTCGAGCCACTCATCGATGCGAGCGGGCAGACCGAACTGGGTCTGCGAGGTCGGGCAGAACACCAGCCAGCCCCGGGCGGAGCCCACGGAGGCGCCGAAGCTCGCCTGCCGCGCGTCCGCCAGTGAGAGATAGATGCCGTGCGCCATCACGCGCGGACGCTCCAGAACGCCGGCGCGCCGCAGCCGTTCCACGGGGGAACACCCGGAGACAGCCTGCACCCGGGCCACTTCTTCGGGCGACTGCGCCAGGTGAAAATGCAGCGGCAGCCCCTGGCTTTCGGCCAGCAGCGCCAGCCGCGACCACAGTTCGGGAGAGACGGAATCGGTCGCATGGGGCCCGAGCGCCGCGAAGATGCCGGCGCGCGCCAGCCGGGTGTCCGCGGCGATCTTCAGCGTGTCTTCCAGCCCGCGCTCGGCCCTGCCGGCGCCCGGCCCGTGCACGTCTTGCAAGGTGGGAGCCACCACGCCGCCCAGCCCCACGTCCGCCAGCGCCGCCGCGACCGCGTCGCCGAAGTAGTAGTGGTCCCAGACCAGGCCCACACCGGCGAGCACGCTCTCGTAAGCTGCCATGCGCGTGAAGGCGCGCACATCGGCGGGCTCGAGCTGAGCCTCGATGCGGAAGAACAGCTGCTCCACCGCATTGTCACTCTCCGTCAGGTCAGCGAAGCGCCCGCGCATGAAGTTCATGGCCAGGTGCGTGTGCGGATTGACGAAGGCCGGCGTGATCAAGCCGTCGCCGTAGTCGAGCAGCGGTGTGTCACCGAGCGCTGGGGCATGCCCCTCGTGCACGTGACGGATCCGTCCGTCCGCGATCACCAGCGTCGCCGCGGTCACTTCCGGGCGCGCTCCGTCTCGGCGCAGCAGCACCTTCCGGCTCCGGATCGCGACGTCGGCGGTGGGCAGCACTCGAGCCGGGACAGGCTACCATCCGTCTGCCCCGAGGTGCGTGGATTGTGCGCCGTGGGTGAGCCCTGTCCGAAAAAACTCGGGGCAATCTGCCCACTCCGGATTCCCCCTGAGGTTTCGGGCGGATCGCGACGTTATAAGATGTAAATGTTCCGTTCCAAGAACCGCCTCGGAGGCAAGGCCACGACCCTGGGCGTGGTCCTGGACTGGCTCGGCGATCCCTACCAGGCGACGATCTGTGACGGCATCGAGCAGGGGG
Source organism: Polyangiaceae bacterium (assembly GCA_025936205.1). The sequence continues at coordinate 4,124 of JAICTU010000217.1, forward strand.
CAGCGCATGCGGGCGCCAACCTGCTGCTGTTTGTCGGTGGTGGGCTGGCCGCCGAGGGAGCGACCGGAGTGCCGCGGCATCAGGTCTATGAGCTCGCGGGGCGGCACAATCTCGATGGACTGGTCGTGCTTGCGAGCACCCTGAGTCACCAGGTCGGGCTCGATGGCGTGCGCAAGTTCTGCGCTCAGTTCTCCGGGCTACCCCTGTGCAGCGTCGGCATGACGCTGCCTGATGCGCCCAGCGTGACGGTCGACAACGAGACCGGCATGGCGCAGGTGGTGCGGCACCTGGTGGCTCATCATCAGAGAAAGCACATCGCGTTCATCAGCGGGCCCGTCGCCAACTCCGAGTCGGAGATCCGGGTCGCGGCCTATCGCGCGGTGTTGCGGCAGCACCAGCTGCCGGTGGATGAGCAGATGATCCTGCCCGGCAACTTCATGATGGAGAGCGGCGCCGCGGCCGTGCATGCGCTGGCCAAGCGCTTTGGTCCCAGGCTGGAGCAGCTCGACGCGATCGTTGCGGCCAACGACAACATGGCGATCGGCGCGATGGATGAGCTGGGCGGCCTCGGTGTGTCCGTTCCCGACCGCATCGCGCTGGTCGGCTTCGACGACATCGAGGAAGCGCGGCTGACCGAGACCGGGCTGACCACGGCGCGCCAGCCGCTGGATCGCATCGGGCGCGAGGCAGTGCGGCGCGTGCTGCAGGCGCGTGCCGAGGGCGAAGAGCATGAGCTGCGCATCAGCACGGAGCTGGTGGTGCGGCAGTCGTGCGGATGCTCGGCGCTGGGCCTGGGCACGCGCTCCAACAGCGCTTCCAAACAGCGCTTTCAGCTGGCGCTGATGGGGCAGCGAGAGCGCATCCTGGCGCAGCTCGGACGCGCCGCGCGCGGGCGCTTCTCGGCAGCGGGCGCCGGCTGGGAGCAATCCGTGCTGGGCGCGCTGGTCGAGGACATCATCGCCGGCAGCTCCGAGCGCTTTCTGCCGGCGGCCGAGCGCTTGACCCAGCGCCTGGGGGCGGCGCGCGTGGACCTGAACGCGATCGATGAGGTGCTCTCTGCGCTGCGCGAGGAGCTGGTGCCGCTGCTGAACAGCGAGCCCGAGAAGCACCGGCTGGCGGAGGAGCTGTTTCATGCGGTGCGACTCTCGACCAGCGCCGCGCTGCAGCGCGGCCTGGGGCGCACGCACCTGGAGCTCAAGCGCTGGGCGCGGCGCATCGCGGTGGTGTGCAACGCCATCTCGGCGGCGGCCGACTATGGAGAGCTGCGCGAGCGCACGCGCCGGCTGCTGCCCGAGCTCGGGTTACGCAGCTTCTTCGTGTGCGTGTACGAGGCGCCGGGAGACGCGACTCGGGCCCGCGTGATGGTCAGCTCCGAGCACGTCAGCGCAGACTCCACCAACCGCGTCTTCCGCGGGCGCGAGCTGCTGCCGCCCGAACTCGCCACCGCCGACGGAGTGGGGCGCTCCTTCGCGGTGCTGCCCATCTCGAGCCAGAGCGCCGTGCTCGGTCACGTGCTGTTCGAATACACGGCGCAGCACGCGTTCACGTGCGGAGCCATCGCGGACGCCATCGGGATCGCCGTGCGGCACTTCCGCCAGCCCTGAGCTCGAGCGGGCTCGGCCACTCACGGCACCGGTCGACTCCAGAATATGCCCACTGCACGACCGGCGCCCGGCGCCAGCCGTCGAATCCAGCGCCCTTGGCATGGCCTTGGACCAGCGCATACGCCAAAGCGGGTGTGCATTTCTCGATCAGGCCGGCGTCCAATTCTGGATCTTCGCAAGGCTCGAGGTGAGAGCGGCCAGCCTTGCGTCGTAGTGGTTGTGGTTGCAGGAACGACCATGCAGAATCGGCACGGGATGCTCCGAGGTTGCTAAACGCCAACCCAAACCGTGATGGAGACAGACCCGGCCAAAAATTTTCTGTGCTAATTCATGTTCGATGGCTCGCGCTCGCCAACTTGCGCTCGAGTTTCGCACTTGGGGGGGCAAGCGCACGGGAGCGGCCGTCCGCCGAACGGCAGCGAGCCCGGGGGTGTCGCAGCTGCGCCGTCCAGCGCTCTCGCGGCACCATCCGGTCCACGTCACGCTGCGCATCGTCGCTGGGGTGCCTTCGCTGCGTGACGCGCGACGTTTCAATGCAGCCAACAGCGCTTCGGGTTCCGGCTCGTACACTTCTCGGTACAGAGCAATCACCTCCATCGGATCGCCGAGGCGTGCGACCGTCGAGCTTGGTCACGCGGCATGCAGGGCCTTTCGGTTCGTCTGGCGCGGGCCGTCAATCGCGCGCTCGCGCGCCGTGGCCGCGTGTTTGTAGACCGCTACCACGCTCGTGCCCTGAAAACGCCGCGCGCCGCACACCATCGTGCCCGGCTTCATCGACAGCCGCTCCTCGGCAGCCTGGTTCGACGGCTTCCAGCGCCCGAACGAGCTGGTGTTCGGGGCGCGCGAAGTCCTCGCCGAGTGGCGCGCCACTTCCGAGCTCCAGGCGCCGGTCGTGGCTCCACGCACGTGGCTCCTGCACCGCGGAAGCCGCCGGTACGGCTTCGACATCGACGACACGCCGGGCGACGCGCAGTGACTCTGGCTGACGCGCCGTCCGGCACCGTCTTTGGGCTCATCCTGGCGTCGCTCGGCGTCGCCCGCTCCGAGCCCTTTTGATGCGCCTTCAGCCCGCGATCTTGTAGTGCCGTTCGAAGCCGCTTTCGCGGTCGCGAATCGTCAATTCGACGGTGCCGAACTCGGAGATCGAATACCGCTCTTCGATCTCGGGGCCGACGCTGGGGGAGCGGGCGACGGTCACGCGGCTCAGATCGGACTCGGTGCGCAGCCCCGGGTCGAAGGGGAAACGCACGTCCGCGAAGGGCTTGATGTCGCCGCTCGGGTGACCGGCGTCGTCGAGCCAGCCGCACTCGATGAAGCGGAAATGGCCGACGTTGTGCGTGGCGCGGTAACGCCGCGAGAGCTGCACGGGCTGGCCTCCGGGTACCGGCACCAGCGTCTCGGGGCCGATGATGCGGTCGAAACCGATCTGCATGCCTCCGTGCACCTCGCGGAACACCCCGAGGTTGTGCTGGTAGCGCTGGGGTAGGCTGAAGGTCTCCGCCTCGTCGGCAGCGATGGCCAGGCCGATGGCGATGGCGCCGGAGGGGTAGGGCGAGCGCTTCACGCGCCGGCCGTAGGCGGTGCGCAGGCCGCGGGCCACGGCGGGCAGCGCGCTGGCGCCGCCGACCACATACAGACCCGCCACGCCCTGCACCGAGCTCTCCACCTCGAGGTCGTCGCTCGGCGGGCTCTCGTCCGCCGGCTCCGCGTTGCCGGCGCCGAGCGTCGCCCGCACCAGCTCCAGCGTGCGCTCGAGCAGCGGCGTACAGGCCGCGTCGTAAGCGTCCATGGCCACGATCACGCCCTTGCCCTCGGTCAGCTTGAGCTGCTTGCGCTCGGCGGCCGTCGCGTAGCGATCGAGCTCGACGTGGATCTTGCGCGTGTTGGGGTTGATCGACTCCTTGAGCTCGCGGCAGTGCTGCCGCAGCTCGGCGATCGTCCCGGGCGAGAGCTCGCCGCGGCGCACGCCCGCTTGCTTCAGCGCCAGGTCGAGCAGCACGTCGTCGAAGTCGTCGCCGCCCAGGTGCCCGAGGCCGCGGCTCGCCACGACGTCGTGCGCCTGGCCCTGCATGTCGACCAGCGACACGTCGAAGGTGCCGCCGCCCAGATCGTAGACCAGCACCTTTTCGCGCCGGCTGTTGAGCGTGTTGCGATAGCGGTGCGCGTACTCGACGCCGGCCGCCGATGGCTCGTTGAGCATGCTCAGCACCCGGAAGCCGGCGTTCCGGAAGGCCTCCAGCGTGACCAGGCGCTGCGTGGAGAACGCGTTCGCTGGCACGGCCACGGTGGCCTCGAGCACCTCTTTCACGCCCTTGCGTGGCAAGTTGGACTCGGTGAGCAGGGCCTTGCGCAGCGCCTCCAGGTAGCGGGTCACCAGACCGATCAGATCGATCTCGGTCGAGCCCACCTGGACCCTGTAACCCGGAGTCGCGTCCGGGGATGACAGCCAGCGCTTGAACGAGAAACAGAGCGCCCAGTCCGGGTCACCGCGGCGGGCCAGCGCGTCGAAGCCGAAGCAGAATTCGCCGGCCTTTTCGGCGACGACGCTCGGAAAGAACTCCTGGCTGTCACCGCTCTTGGAATGGAAAGAAATCACCGGGTAGTTGCCGCGGTCACACGCGGCGACGACCGTTCGTGTTGTTCCGAAATCGATTCCCAAGCGCACGAGCTACCTCCCAACTGCCAGTATTGCCCAGCCGAGGGCCAGCGTCACGACCCTGTATGCATGGGTTGGCGCAGTGGGCCAATTTTTGGGCAACGGAGGTTTCAGAGGACCTACGATGTAGGCGCGCTCTGCGGCGAGCTCTGCGATGGGCTGTGCGAGGAAACCTGCTCGATCAGCGCCTGAGCCAGCACCGGAGCGCGCACCTCGTGCTTGAAGAAGACGTACGCCTCTCGAAACGGCAAGCTCTGTAGCGAAGCCGCCCAGTCAGCGATCTGCTGCGGGGTGTAGTCTTCTCTCCGGAGCCGGAGATAACCGAAGTCGGCAGTGGCCACCAGCGGCGGCCGCTCCTCATCTACCTCCGCGATGCACAACGCCGCAGCATGCTCCCGCAGGGCCGCATACGTGGACTCGTCGAACCAGGACGGATGACGGAACTCGAAGGCAGCGCGCAAGCCCGGAGGCAATAGCCGCAAGAAGCTGGTCAAGCGATCGACATCGCGCTGAAACGTCGGTGGCAACTGGAAGAGCACGGGACCGAGCTTGGACCCCAGGCTGCTCGCCACGGCGTGGAAGCGCGCGAGCGCGTCCTCACAGTTGGCGAGCTTGCGGATGTGCGTCATCTGGCGCGGAGCCTTGAGCACGAAGCGGAAGCTGTCGGGCGTGCGCTCGTTCCAGCCGCGCACGAGCGCTTCGTTCGGCATGCGGTAGAAGGTGTTGTTGAGCTCCACCGTGTGCAGTCGCTCCGCATAAAACTGGAGCATGCGCGAGGCCGCGAGCTTCGGTGGATAGAAGCTGCCGATCCATTCCTTGTAACTGAAGCCGCTGGTGCCGACCGCGATGCGCATGCCGGGCAGCGTACTCCGCCAGTCCGGCTCTCGGGCACGGATCTGCGGTCACATTTCCGAAACCCCGCTCGCGCGGTGGGTAGGCTGTGAATAACTCGTGCGGCCCCGCGGACAGGGGAGCGTTTTGCAAGGTGCTCTCCGCAGCTTCGCTCATCCACAAGGAAATCGACTTATTCACAACTAAAGCCGGGGAACGCCCGAACGTATTGGGGGGCTCGCTTGGGAAGGTGACGCCACGGGGGCAGCCACGAGCCAAGCACCAGCATCACAGGAAGACCCGCCGTACATGAGCCCTTCGACTGAACTGCTGCTCGTTGAAGATGACGTCTTGCTCGCCCGTGCCCTGGAGCGGACCCTCCAAGCGAGAGGCGCGCGCGTGCGCCACGTCGCGTGCTGCGCGCTGGCGTCGATGCTCACCGGGCCTTTCCCGATCGGCGTCTTCGACATCGAGCTGCCGGACGGCGATGGCATCGAGCTGGCGCGGTTGCTCGGCGCGCGTGGCGTCGTCGGCAGGATCGTGTTCCATACCGCGTGCACGGAGCCGCAGCGGCTCGCCCGCGCGCGGGAGCTCGGCAGCGTGTTCGTGAAGAGCGTGCACCTGCCGAACCTGATCGAGCTGTCGTTGCGGGGGGCCGAGGCCGAGGTCCGCCCCGGCTCGGCCGCCTCCGCCTGAGCTCTACCTCCCGCGTCCTCGAACTGCCTCCCGCCCCGAAGGCGGGAAACCCACCGCCCTGGGGAGAGCTGCCGCAGCGCTTCGCTGCGTCTGGACAGCTCTTTCCGGAATAGAATCCAGCCCCGGATTGTCTCCGTGGGGCCGAACGGGATATACGGCTCCGCGACATGTGGCCGGGCCCGGGCGGGCCCGGGTCGCTGGACCGCCAGAGGCTGGCGTGAGCCCGGCGCGGTTTGCTTCAAATAGAGTGTTTTCGAGGAGTTAGAGCATGCAGGATGTGCGGGCCCTCAACGAAGTGGTCGCCCAGGAGAGTGCGTTCGCGAGCGACCTCGTCGCGGAGGTGGGCAAGGTCGTGGTCGGGCAGACCTACATGATCGAGCGCATCCTGATCGGTTTGCTGACCGGCGGCCACGTACTGCTCGAAGGGGTTCCGGGCCTGGCCAAGACCCTGACGGTGCGAACCATCTGCGACACCTTCCAGGCGAAGTTCTCGCGCATCCAGTTCACGCCCGACCTGCTGCCCGCCGACCTGATCGGCACGGTGATCTACAATCAGAAGTCGGGCGAGTTCACCAGCAAGCTCGGGCCGGTGTTCGCGAACCTGGTGCTGGCGGACGAGATCAACCGGGCGCCGGCCAAGGTGCAGAGCGCGCTGCTCGAGGCCATGCAAGAGCACCAGGTCACGATCGGCGACAAGACCTATCCGCTGCCGGATCCGTTCGTGGTGCTGGCGACGCAGAACCCGATCGAGCAAGAGGGCACGTATCCGCTGCCCGAGGCGCAGGTCGACCGCTTCATGCTGATGGTGAAGGTGGGCTATCCCAGCCGCGCCGAGGAGCGCAAGCTGATGGACCGCATGACGGGCGCACTGCCGGCGAAGGTGTCGCCGCGCGCCACGCCCGCGCAGCTGCTGAACGCGCGCCGCATCGTGCGCGACATTTATACCGACGACCGCGTGCGCGACTATATCGTCGATATCGTGCTGGCCACGCGCGAGCCGCCGCGCGCCCTGCGCGATCTGGAGCCGCTGATCGAATACGGGGCCAGCCCGCGCGCCAGCATCGCGTTGAATCTCGCCGCCAAGGCCCACGCCTTCCTGCGCGGCCGCGCCTACGTGGAGCCGGACGATGTGAAGGCGATCGGCCCGGACGTGCTGCGCCACCGCCTGGTGCTCAGCTATGAGGCGGAGGCCGAAGAGGTGGACTCCGAGACCATCGTGCGCCGCGTCTTCGAAGCGGTCGAAGTGCCCTAGCATGAACGGACTCGAGCTAGCGCTTCCGTCATGTTTGGGTCTCTCGTACTCTTGAAGGAGTTGGCGTGATCCCGAAGGAGTTGCTCCGGGCACTGCGCAGAATCGAAATCACCACGCACCGCCTGGCGACAGAACAGCTCTCGGGCAACTACATCTCCGGGTTCAAGGGGCAGGGCCTCGCCTTCAGCGAGGTCCGCAAGTACCAACCCGGAGACGACGTCCGGAGCATCGACTGGAACGTCAGCGCGCGCATGGACGAGACCTTCATCAAGGTCTTCGTCGAAGAGCGCGAGATGACGGTGATGCTCGTGGTGGACGTGTCGCGTAGCGGGCATTTCGGTACGCGCGGCAGCCCCAAGAGCCGGGTGGCTGCCGAGGTGGCGTCGCTGTGCGCGTTCAGCGCGATCAAGAACAACGACCGGGTCGGGCTGATCCTGAGCACGGATCGGGTCGAGAAGATCGTACCGCCCAAGAAGGGGCAGAAGCATGTGCTGCGTGTGGTGCGCGAGATCCTCGCCGCGCAACCGGAGCACCCGGGCACGGACCTGAAGGTGGCGCTGGAGACGCTGTACAAGGTGGCGCGCCGGCGCAGCGTGGCGTTCGTGATCAGCGACTTCTTCACCAGCGGCTACGAGCGCGCGCTGTCGCTCGCCTCGGCGCGGCACGATATCGTGCCCGTGCTGATCTCCGATCCCCGCGATGAAGAGATGCCGGACGTCGGCCTGGCGAACTTTCAGGATCTGGAGAGTGGCGAGGACATCCTGGTGGACACCTCGGACCCGCGCGTGCGCGCGCACTACGCCCGGGCGATGGGCGCGCAGCGCGCGCAGCAGGTGGCCTTGTTTCGCAAGTTCGGGCTCGACCATTGCGTGGTCCACACGCACCAGCCCTACGTCGGGCCGTTGCGCGACCTGTTCGCGCGGCGAGCCAAGAGGGCGCACCGATGACGAAGCCCTTCGGACTCGTCGCGGCGCTGGCTGGGTTGCTGGCGGCACGCACGCTGCTGGCGGCGCCCGGGCCCGCGGACGCCGGCGTACCGGCGGCGGCGGCGCAGGCCTCGCCCGTTTCTTCGGCGTGCGTCGAGCACATCCCGGAAGGCAAGGCCCGCCCGGCGCTGACCGAGAGCTTTCCGGCGCGCGCCAAGGCGGGCTACGCGGCGCCGCTGCACCTGGAGATCCAGCACGGCCTGGGCGAGAGTGTGCTGCCCGGGGGATTCAAGCTCCAGCTCGATAGCCCCGAGGGCAAGGCGCTGAGTCGCGCCAGCTTCGTCATCCCCTCGCTGGATGGGCCCGCGGCGCCGCGCATCACGCGCACGCAGAGCGCGGACTCGGCCACCACCAGCGTGGATCTCTCGTTCGTGCCGATGCCGAAGGAGGCAGGCCCGCACACGCTGACGCTGCCCAGTGTGCCGATCGCGATCGCGCGCGCCAGCGGCGAGCTGATCACGGTCTGCACGGCGCCGCACGAGGTGCAGGTGGAGGACCCGACGGCGAATGAGCCGCAGGCCAGGCCGCGCCCCAATCCCGCGCCGCAGCACCAGCTCGAGGTCTGGACGGCGGCCAAGAACGTGGCGCTGGGCGCGCTGATCGCGCTACCGCTGGGGGCGCTGATCGCGTTCCTGGTCAGCCGCTGGTTGCGCCGGGCGCGGCCGCTGCCACCACCGCCGCCGCCGCGGCCCGCATGGGAGGTCGCGCTGGAAGCGCTGGCCCTGGTGCGCGGCAAGCGCCTGATCGAGCAGGGCTTGACCACGCAGCATTTCGCCGAGGTCTCGCAGGCGGTGCGCGACTACCTGGGGCGCCGCTTTGGCTTTGACGGGCTGGAGAGCACCACGCGCGAGATCCTGCAGCACCTCGAGCCGGTGCGGCCGCAGAACGACCTGTGGCAGCAGATCGAGCGCCTGCTGCGCCGCGCCGACCTGGTGAAGTTCGCTAACCTCGCGCCGGAGCGGGCGGAGTGCGAACTGGCGCTGGACGACGCCGAGCAGATCGTGCGCAGCACCATGCGCGAGGAGCCGAAGCCGGCGCCGGAGGTGATCGTCGTGCAGGGTGTGCCGGCCGGCCCCGGGGAGAGCAAGCCATGAAGCGTTTGGCGCTGTTGAGTGCGTTCCTGGTCGCCGCCGTGCTGCTGGGCGCGGCTTATCCCGCCTTTGCGCGAGGGCCGGAGTTGCTGCACGCCCAGTGGCAGTACCCCTGGCGCCTGCTCGGGCTGGTGCTGGTCCCGCCGCTGCTCTGGCGCGGCAGCTTCGGCGAGGACGCGCGCCGTCCCCGCCTGTTGCTGGGCACGGTCTCGGGCTTTGCCGGCGGTCCGGTGGGCATGCGCGTGTGGCTGCGCGACGTGCCGGCCGCGCTGCGTGCGGTCGGCTTCGCGCTGCTCGTGCTCTCGCTGGGCCGCCCGCTGAACGCCGTGGTGCCGCAGAGCGCTGAAGAAGAGGGCATCGATCTGGTGCTGGTGCTCGATCTGTCGGGCTCAATGCGCGCCGTGATCGAGAACTTCCCCGAAGATCTGGCCCGGCTCGCGCCGGAGCGCGAGCGCGGAGTGCGCCCGACGCGCCTGGACGCGGCCAAGGCGACCATCCGCGACTTCGTCTCGCGCCGCAAGACGGACCGCATCGGCGTGGTGGTGTTCGGCAAGTCCGCGTACGTGCTGTCGCCACCGACGCTCGACTATCACTTGCTCGATTCGCTGGTGAGCCGGCTGCGGCTGGATCTGATCGACGCGAGCCGCACGGCGATCGGCGATGCGCTCGGCGTGGCGACGGCCCGCTTGCGGCGCAGCCAGGCCAAGAGCAAGGCGGTCATCCTGCTGACCGACGGCGACAACAACGCGGGTGAGCTATCGCCGGAGTACGCCGCGCACCTCGCGACCGTGGTGGGCGCGCGCATCTACACGGTGCAGATCGGCGCCGGCGACCAGGCGGAGGTGCAAGACGGCTTCGACCTGTTCGGCCAGCCCCGTTACTCGACGCGCTTCTTCCCGGTGAACGCGCAGCTGCTCCAGACCATCTCCAAGGCGACCGGCGGTGAGAGCTACGTGGCGAGTGACGCGAAGGGGCTGCAGGCGAGCTTGCACGACGTGCTCGACAAGCTGGAAAAGACGAAGTTCGAGGGCCACGTGGCCACGTTCGAGGATCTGTATCGCTACCTTCTGCTTCCGGGTGTGCTGCTGCTCGCGCTGGACGCGGCGGTGCGCGCGCTGATCCTGCGGAGGTTTCCGTGAAGTTTGCCCGTCCGCTCTGGTTGCTCGGCGCGCTGTTCGCGCTCGCGCTCGGCGGGTTGTTGGTGCTCGGCGCGCTGCAAGGGGTGCGCGCGCGCCGCCGCTTCGGTCAGGACGGCCTGGTCGAAGGGCTGCTCACGGCTCGCGTCGGCTCGCGCCGCGCGCTCAGGGGTGCGCTCAGCGTGCTCGGCCTGA
>JAICTU010000622.1 GCA_025936205.1 Polyangiaceae bacterium
AAATGGACGGTGAAGCGCGCGCCGCTGGCGGCTCTCGGGGTGCGGGGTGTCCCCGCGGAAGACGCGGGATAGAGAGTGACCACGCCGCCGTGCTCGGGGACGATAGATTTCACCACCGACAGGCCGAGCCCCGTGCCGCCGTTGCCGTTGCTCTCGGGGGAGCTGGAGCCGTTGCGTTGGCCCCAGGCCGTGAAGAAGGGCTCGAAGATGTGGGAGCGCACGGTGTCGCTGATGCCGGGGCCGTCGTCTTCGACGCTGATCGCGACCGAGGGCTGGCCGGTGGAGCTGGAGGGGCGCGTGAACCACGACTGCGCGACGGTGATCTTCACGTGGCCGCCGGCCGCGCAGGCGCGCAGGGCGTTCTGCAACAAATTGAGCACGACTTGCTGGACCTGGTCGGCATCGGCGCGCACCGGGGGTACCTCGCCCAGCTCGAGCTCGATGCGCACGCGGCGGCGGCGCGCCTCGATCGAGAGCAGATCGGCCACCAGTTGCACGGGCTCCCGCACGTCGACGTCGGCCAGCATCGAAGCTTTGCGGCGCGCGATGCCGAGCAGGCGTTGCACGATGCGGTCCACGCGGTCGGTCTGCTCGACCAGGATCTCGGCGCCACGCCGCGCGTCGTCCGCCAGGTCCGCGCGGCTCGCGAGGGTGCGCGCGCGGCCGTTCAGCACCTGCAGCGGTGAGCCGATCTCGTGCGCCAGAGTGGCCGCGAGCTCGCCGACCACGGTCAATTTGTTGGCGCGCTGCATGTCCAGCTCCAGCTGTTCGCGGCGCTCGGCTTCCAGCACCAGCCGGCTGCGCGCTTCTTCCAGCGCGGCCGCCATGGCGTTGAACTCGCCGGCGATCTCGGCGATCTCGTCGCCACCGCCGATCTCCAGCCGGCTCGACAAATCGCCGCTCGACATGCGCCGGATGCCCGTCACGATGCGCGTCATCGGCTGGTGTACCTGCTGGCGGATCACCAGCCAGATCACCAGCGAGGAGGCGACGATCAGCACGATCGTCGAGAGCACTGCTGCTTGCAGCTCCGCGTCCAGGTCCGCGCGCAGCGCATCGGTGGGGCGCACCACCACCAGCCGCCCCGCGTGGCGGCCGCCGATGCGCAACGGAATGGACGCGAGCAAGCCTGCCGGACCTTCGTCGATGTGCAGCCCGTCCAGCGCGGCGCCGTTGCGCACGAAGTCGCGTGCCGCCGGCACGTGGCTGCCGCTGCCCCAGGAGCTGGCGATCAACGAGCCCGCCTCGTCGAAGACAAAGATGTCGACGCTCGAGTCCTGCAGCTCGAGCCGCTCCAGCAGCGAGGTGATGTCGAGCTGCTTCTGATCGCGCATGGCGTTCTCGACGCCGCTGCGGATCGCCGTCGTGAGCAGCCCCATCTCGCGCCGGGCGGTGGCGATCAGGTCGTCGCGCTCCTGCCGCAGCTGCTGCCAGCCATAGGAGCTGAGCAACACCGCCGTGGTCCCCGCCAACCACAAGCCGAGCGAGCGCGTCAGACGCACGCCGGGGTCTGTATATTAAGGATACACTTTGGTCAAATAGTAGGCACTTTTGGCTGCGAGCGGCGTTTGGGCTCGAAACTCACACGTCGCTCTCGCCCTCCAGGATGTGCCCGCTACTTTGTGGATACCAAGGATACACCTTGACAAATAGTATGCACTCCGAGCAAGGCCGTGAAACATGCTATGTGACTATAATGACTGGATAATCCGCTGAGTGAGGCAGCTTGGCACGCCCGGTGCTGAGGGCGAGGGCATGGCGCTTCGTGTCTGTGCACTTTCGACCTCCCCGATTCTGTTTCTGTTCTTGCTCGGCGCCGGTTGCTCCGCGTCGAGCCACGCCAGTACCGGTCAGTCCGCGCCCGAGGCGCCGCGTTTGCCCGACGGTGTAGTCCAGGTCTCGGAGGCCTCGCGGCAGTTCATCCAGGTGCAAGCGGTCGCGCCCGACAAGAGCGCGGCGGTGTTGCGCGCGCCGGCTCACGTCGTGTTTCGTGATGGCGCGGTCTCCAAGGTGGGGGCTCCGTTTCAGGGGCGAGTGGAGAAGGTGCTGGTGCGCAGCGGCGATCGCGTGAGCGCCGGTCAACCCCTGCTCGCGCTCGATTGCCCGGAGGCGGCAGCCAACCGCGCGGCGTTGCAGGCGGGGCAAGCGGCCGTGCGCGAAGCGCGCGCGGGGCTGGAGCGCCAGGTGCAGATGCTGCAGCAGGGCGTGGGTACGGAGCGCGAGCGGCTGCAAGCGGAGAAGGGCGTGGTCGATGCGGAGGCAGAGCTGGCGCGCGCGAAGGCGTCGGCGCGCTTCGCCGGTGACGGGCAGGGGACGGAGGTGATCTTGCGCGCGCCGATCGCAGGTACGGTCGTGAGCCGCAGCGCCACCTCGGGAGCGGCGGTGGAGCCCGGTGGTGAGCCGCTGGTGGAGATCGGCGATCCCTCGGAGCTGTGGGTCGCTGCCGACGTGTTCGAGCGCGATCTGTCGATGGTGCGCGAGGGCGCGGCCGTGACGATCGATCTGCCCAGTGTGCGCGAGCCGTTGAAGGGACACGTGGCATCGGTGGGTGCCGTGGTGGACGGCACGGCGCGCACGGCGCCCGTGCGCATCGCGCTCGATCCGCAGCAGGAGTCGCTGCGCCCCGGCATGTTCGGGCGCGCGCGCATCGAGTCGCCAGAGGCGGCGCTGGCGCTGCCGACGGAGGCCGTGCTGATCAAGGATGGGCGGCAGACGGTCGTCTACGTGCAGACGGGACCGGGGACGTACTCGCGACGGCCGGTGGTGGTGGCGCAGCCCGTGGAGGGCAAGGTGCTGGTGGCCTCGGGGATCAGCGCGGGTGATCAGGTGGTCGTACAGGGCGCGCTCTTGCTCGACGGTGCGGCGGAGCAGCTCTTGTGACGGAGTAGCGGCTCTCCTTCCACCTGCGACGTCGTCGCCGCCCAGCTCCCTCTTTCCGAAAATCAAAAGCGAATGTTACGCGCTCTGATCAAGTTTTGCGTGGAGCGCCGTCTGGCCGTGCTGGTCACGACGGCGCTGATCGCCCTCTACGGTATCAAGTCTTACCTCGACACGCCGATCGAGGCCTATCCGGACGTCACCAACTACCAGGTGAACGTGATCGCTCAGATGCCGGGCTTGGCCCCGGAAGAGATCGAGCGCCAGCTCACCATCCCGCTGGAACGCGAGCTGGTGGGCATCCCGGAGATGACCAAGATGCGCAGTGAGAGCCTGTTCGGGCTGTCGCTGATCTTTCTGACCTTTCAGGATGACGCGGACGTGTTCAAGGCGCGCACGCGCGTCACCGAGCGCCTCGCGTCCGCGGAGCTTCCGCCCGGAGTCGAGGCCTCGCTGGCTCCGGAGTACACGCCGCTGGGCGAGATCTTTCAGTTCCGCGTGGTCAGCGATCGTCACAACATGACGCAGCTGCGCTCGGCGCTGGAGTGGGACATCTCCAAGGCGCTGAAGCAGGTGCCGGGCGTGGCCGACGTGGTCGACTTCGGCGGCTTCCTGAAGGAGATCCACGTGGAGGTGGATCCGGAGCGGTTGCTCGCGCATGAGCTCACGGTCGACGACGTGGCGCACGCGCTCGCGGGCTCGAACCGCAATGTGGGTGGCGGCTTTCTGCGGCATGGCGACCAGGAGTTGACGATCCGCGGCGTGGGCTATGTCACCGACGCTCACGAGCTGCGCGAGGTGGTGGTCAAGAATGAGAAAGGCACGCCCATCACCGTGGGTGACGTGGCGCGCATCGTGGTGTCCAGTACTCCGCGCCGCGGCACGGTCGGCTACGGCACCGACAAGGACGCAGTCGAGGGCTTCGCGCTGCTGCGGCGCGGTGAAAACCCCTCGATCGTGCTGGAGGGTATCCACACCAAGGTGGCCGAGCTGAACGACAAGATTCTGCCCAAGGGCATGCACATCCAGACCTTCTACGATCGCAGCCACCTGGTTGATCTGACGCTGGGCACCGTGCGCCACAATCTGCTCTTCGGCTCGATCCTGGTGGTGTCGATCGTGTGGTTCTTCCTGCGCAGCCTGCGTTGCTCGCTGGTGGTCGCCTCCACGATCCCGCTGGCGCTGCTGGCCGCCTTCATCGGCCTGCGCTTCATCAATCTGCCCGCCAACCTGATCTCGATGGGCGCCATCGATTTCGGCATCCTGGTCGACGGGGCGGTGGTGCTGGTCGAGAACATCCTGCACGAGGGCGCGCATAGAAAGCCGAAGACACAGCGCGACGTGGTGAACTTGGTGTTCCACTCGGCGCTCGACGTGGCGCGGCCGACCTTCTTCGCCATGGCCATCATCATCGCCGCGCTGCTGCCGGTGTTCAGCCTGCAGAGCGTGGAGGGGCGCATCTTTCGTCCCCTCTCGCTGACCTACAGCTTCGCGCTGGCGGGAGCCCTGGTGTGCGCGGCCACCACCATCCCGGCGCTGTGCGCGCTGTTGCTGCGGCCCAGGGACGCGCAGGTGAGCGAGCCGGCGCTGATGGAGTGGCTGCGCGCGCGCTATCGCCGCGCCGTGACGTGGGCGCTGGAGCGACAACTTCTCGTGGGGGCCGGGGCGTTCTGCTTTCTCCTG
>JAICTU010000714.1 GCA_025936205.1 Polyangiaceae bacterium
AGCGGGCGAGCCGCGCTGGCGTGTGCTCTCGAGCAGCATCCGCGCGGTCCAGATGGAGTTGAAACGTCGGGCACCGGATCGTCCCATCGGACTTTCCGGCAATCCCGCGGCGCCCGAGAGCGCCATCGTTGTGGCGGAGTTGCGTCTCGGACGCCGCCTGCCGCCGAGCTATCGCGAGTTCCTGGCGTTCAGCGACGGCTGGCCGCGCTTCTTCGAGGGAGCGGATCTGCTGGGCACGAGCGAAATTGGGCGCCACCCAAGGGCTGGCGCGGAGCGCCTCGCGGGGCACGAGCGGCTCTTGCCCTTCGGTGCCGACAAATCGGGGACCTCGTTGTTCGCGTTCGACACCAGCGTGCGTCTCGGCGACGGGGAACTGCCGGTGGTGGCGTGGGTAGGGGGCCTCGGCATCGACTGCCGCTGCTTCACCAGCTTCCTCGCGACGGTGCTCCAGCTCTGCCGGGCGGAGCTCATGGCCGAAAAGGCGCTAGAGGCCGGCGGGTCGTTAGGGAAAGCGCAGCAAGCAAAGGCGACCGGAACTGTTCCGGGAAATGCATGGGAGAAAGTGGGCTGATGGGCCGCTAGGCCATATTTATCGCGACTACATGGCCGGCCTCTTGACGCCTCGCATTAGCCCTGCTCTTGTTTCCGCAAGCCGGGGCGCCCTGCCGGGCACCGTTTACGGCGCTTACCCATGACCCCGAAAGAGGCCGCTTGACCACATCGCTCGTCGAACACGAACCGGTCGGTCCCGCTGGACCGCGCATTGAGCATCCCGCCGGCGATCCGCTTTCCGAGTCCCGAGTGGAAGACACTCGAGGCGACGATGTTGTTTCCCTCGGCGGCAATATTGCCAGAGAGAGCAATATCGCCGGAGAAAACAGCGGTAGCGCCTGGGACGGCGTCAACAGTCCCGCCCTGGATCAAGATGATCACTTGGATCCATTGGATCCCGAGTTAAACGGCGAGAGCGGGGAAGGGCGGCGCACGATCAAGCGCTACTCCAACCGCAAGCTCTACGACACTCGCCAGAGCCGTTACGTCACGTTGCTCCAGATCGCCGAAATGGTGCGCGCCGGCGAAGACGTACAAATCATCGACAACGCGAGCAAAGAGGACAAGACCGACGTCACCCTCGCGCTGATCATCTCCGAGGAGTTGAAGGCTCGTCCGCGAGCGATTCCTCTGGCCACACTGAAAGCTCTCATCCGACACCGGGGGGGTAAGTTGCTCACGCAGCTGCGAGAGAGCCCGATTGGACGCCTGATGCCCCGGGACGAAAATAACAGCGGGGACACGCACCCCGGAGCGGGTGTCGATCCCGTTCTGGCGGTGGAAGTGTCGGCGCTCGATGCCCCAGTGACCGCGGAGGATGCCCAGGTGAACAAGGAACAACACGGAGCGCTGCGCCGGACCATCGAACAGTGGCAGCACACCATCGATGAGCGAATCCGTGCAGTGGTGCCGCACTATGCCGCGATTCAGGAACTCCAGGGTGAGGTGCAGCAGCTCTCGCGCCGCCTGGAGGAGCTGGAGAAGCGCCTCTCCGCGCCGCGGGAATAGCTCGCGCGCGCCATTGGTTTACTCTTTATCACGAGCCGGCGTCCTGCCGGCTCATGAGTTGGTAGCCACCACGCGAGGTCCCCAGTGTCGCCTGCCGAATTCGAGGCAGAGTTCCTTCCGAACGTCCCGTCCCTGCTAGCGGTCGCGAACCGCCTGACGGGGACCCGTTCGGAAGCGGAAGACCTGGTCCAGGACACGCTGCTCAAGGCGTTTCGCTCGCGCCAGCAATACCGGGCCGGCACGAATCCGCGCGCCTGGTTGCTCGCGATCCTGCGCAACACCTTCCTCAATGGCTATCGCCGCCGCAACCTGGAGCGCAGGGTCTTCGACGGACCGGACGGCGATGCGCTGGCATATGGTTGGATCGGCGCATCGAGCCTACGGGCGACGCGCGACCCGCACTCCGGAGCACTCCACCAGCTGCTGGAGGCGCCGCTGCTCTCCGCCATCGACGAGCTGCCGGCTGAATTCAAGATGACGGTGATGCTCGCCGACATCGAGCAGCTCTCCTATCGCGAGATCGCGCAGAGCATGAACTGCCCGATCGGCACCGTGATGTCTCGGCTCCATCGCGGCCGCCGCTGGCTCCGCGCGCAGCTTTTGGAGCACGCCAAGGCTATCGGCCTCGCCGGTGATGACGAGGCTGCGGAAGGAGTGGGCTCGGCTGCGGCTGCCAGCCCAACGACGAACAACAGCGCGCCGAGCTCAACGACCGTTGTGAAGGAGCCGGTCGAGCTCGCGCAATATCGCCGCGCCAGGAGGGCCCAATGACGACGGCCAGCTACCGCGGGGGCACCCCGCATCCCGAGGCTTCTTGCCCGAAGCTTCATGCTCCGTGGGAGACCTTCGTCGACGGAGAGCTGCCCGCGCCGCAGATGCTGGAGCTGCAGACGCACCTCGATGTGTGCGCTGAGTGCTCGGAAGAGGTCGCGCTGAGCCGCGCGATCCGCGACAGCACGCGCCGGGTTGTGCTCGGCGGTGACACCGCGGAGGTGAGCGAAGAGTTCCAGGCGCGCCTGCGCGGGGCCATCGCGCGCGAGGCCCACGTCGAGCGCGAGGCGCAGCGCGCGCAGCAGCTGCGCAGATTGGCGCGCCAGTGGCTACCCCGTGCGGGTGCGCTGGCGCTCTCCTCGGCAGCGGTCGCGGTGCTGTGGATGCGCATGAATGACAACGTGGAGCCCACCACGGATGTGAGCGGCAGGGTCGCTGCCAGCAGTGGCGCGGACGCCAGTGGTTCTGCGAAGAACGTGGCATTCTCGCCGGAAGAGGCGCTCGATCGCATGATCGACTGGCACTCGGCGCCGCCGGAGCCGCAGGTGACGCGGCAAGAGCTGGTACCGCAGCTGGAGCGCGACGTGGGCGTCCGGCTACCGGTGGTGAACCTCGCGCGCTATGGCGCGCTCTGGCAGGGCGGCAGTGTGGTGCGCGTGCGCGATGATCGCCCCGCGGCGTACTTCCGCTACCGCACCACGGACAACCACCGCGTCACGGTCTACGTCTACAACCCGGCGCGCATCCCGCTGCACGCGAGCCTGGAGCCGAGGATCGTCCGGGAGCAGCCGGTGTACGAGGGCTATCGGCGCGGCTACACGATCGTGGCGCAGCTCCGGCGCGGCGTGGGCTACGCCGTCACCACCGATCTGGAAGAACCGATCAGCGCCGAGCTCGTGCAAGCCATCGCCAGCGGCGGCGTCACGCACTGATAGGCGCTGACGCTGCGCGCCCCGAGGTGTCGTTCGTGGCCGTGTGGCGGAGGCCCGGCCCTGAGAAATCCCCACGAAAAAAGTCACGGAGCACGGCACTACAGCAGTATCCGCGCTGCGCGGGTCCGCATTCGACAAACAGCGCAACGCGAGGTGGCCCTCATTTTTGCGCGAAGTGAGGTTCCACATGGAACATGAGGGCTTCGCAA
>JAICTU010000514.1 GCA_025936205.1 Polyangiaceae bacterium
AAAAGTATCCGGGCCTAGCACTCCACCTGCTCTCGAGTCCCTGGTTCGATCGTGTCAGGGATCCATTGAGCGCACCGTTCGAACTCCGCAGAGGGAACTCACACAACAAACTAACCTGCTTCGCGCGCGCGTCAACGGTCAACCGCTTGCTTGGCTCAAAGTGGCGAGCAGATTCGAGATTTTTTGCCTTGCAAATGGACGCGAAACGCTCGCGCGCAGTGGCACTGGTAGAGCAGCAAAAGAGCACGATCGACGTGCGTCCGTGACGTTCATGCTGGACGCTCTGGATCCGGGCACGACACCGACTGCGGGACACCCCGCACCCCGGAGGCCGTGGCGACACAGTTCGGCCAAAAACTGGTCCAGCGCGGCCCGTTGCGGCATGGGTGATTCATGACCACGCAGGCAGGTGCCATGGAAGCGTTACCAGGCGCGGAGAGCGCTGGGCTGGCAACGCGCGTCCTACACCCTGCGATCACCACCGATGCCAGCAGCTTCGCAGCGGCCGCCGCCGCGGCGGAGCGGGTGGCCGTCGAGCTCCGGGATCCGGGGCCCGAGTGCCGCACTCGCTTGGCAGAGTTCGTGTTGTCTTCGATCGAAGCGCAGCTGGAACGACTCGGTGCCGCCCCGCGCGGCTGGACCGCGCGAGACTCGCTGGAAATGGTCCTGAGCGATCAGCTGTACCGGTCACGGCTGCTCGGCGCGGGCGGCATCGCCCTGAAATTTGGAGCTCTCGACGGCATCGCGGACGGCTCGGGCTCACTCAGCCTGGAAGACAGCCACATGCTGCGGCGCATGTTCGATCTGGCGGAGCTGGAGCCGCTACAAGTCTTCCTGCCCGAGCCGAGTGCTCGGCTGTGCGTCGCGGGCGCACCCCGTCCCCTGGCCGAGTGGCTACCGCCGGGCTCGCGCTCCGGTCAGGTGGCGAGCATCGAGTACGAGAGCGTGGCGTCGTGTGCAACAGCGAGCACGCTACCGAGGGCTGAAGATAGCCTTGCGCCTCCGCAGGTCGATGCCTTCGTATGTGCGCCGGAGCCTCGCCTCGAGCGCCCGGAACGCACGGACCTGGCAGCCGAAATCGTTCCCCTGCCCGCCGTGGAGGTCAGCGAGCACGAGCGTCCGACGGTTGTGCCGAGCGCGCCCCTGTCCGAGGCCGCGGCAGCTCCACTGACCGAGAACGCGGGCGTACCGGAAAGCACGCACACCGCCGCGGAGGAGCTGGAGGCGCAACGGCGCCGCTGCGCGACCTGGCTGGCACAGCTCCGCAGCATGAACGGTCCCAAGCAACACGCGAGCGTCGAGCGCGCCTTTGTCACGGCCTACGTGCCGCTGTCGCGCGAGGTAGCCATGGGTAGGGCGCCGGAGGAAGCGCGCACGGCAGTGGAGACCTGGGCGGAAGGTTTCGCACAGAGCTATGCGGCAGCGTTCAAGACGCTCAGTGGTCACGCGCGTCGCCCGACCATGGTGCGCGATATCTTCGACGTGGCGCAGCGCTGGCTCAATCAGTTCCGCGCCCGCAGCTTGCAGCTGCTGCTGGTCGATGGCATGCGTTTCGACCTCGCTCAGCGCTTGAACGAGACGATCGAGCAGCGCTTGGTGGGGCGCGGGGTCTGCCGTGACCAGGCGCTGCTCTGGGCAGCCCTGCCCAGCAACTCCGGCGCTCAACGGCTCGCCGACCCCGCTTCCACGAGGCCCGCGCAGCCGACAAAGCCAGGCGCGAGCACGAATGCGGAAAAGAGCGTGACGGGCAGCGTGGAAACGCTGCGGGTCGGCAACCGTGAGCTGTTTCGAGTGGATCGCTTGGCGGAGGATCTCACCAAAGCCGGTGAAGCCGAGGCTGCGCGCACGGAACGACTGGCGGCGCTGCTCGCCGACACCATCGTGCCCTGGCTGAAGGAGCGCCCCCCGGAAAGCCTGGTCGTCGTGTTCGGCGACCATGGCTTCCACTGGCAGGCGACCGGCGCCGGGACGAGCCCCGCACAGCGTGGAGGAGCCTTGCCCGAGCAAGTGCTGGTCGCCGCATCCGCGTGGCTGCTGGGGACTACCCGCCCCAAGGCCGGCACCGCTCCCGGCGTACACTAGTACCTCGTGCCCCTCCCCCCGGAGGCGGCTGTAGTCGAGCGATCTCCGCGCCGTATCACCGAGGCACGGGTGGCCGATGTTGGTCGCCACGAGCCGGGCGGGAGCAGCGAGCAGCGATGGGGCAGGTTCACGGTGGGCGACTGGTGGCACGAGCGCTGAGGCGCCACGGCGTCGACGCGGTGTTCACGCTCTGCGGGATCCACATCCAGGCCATCTACGACGGCTGCGTCGACGAGGGCATCCGACTGCTCGATACCCGGCACGAGCAGAGCGCCGGCTTCGCCGCGGACGCGTACGCGCGCATCACGGGGCGGCCAGGAGTGGCTCTGGTCACGGCAGGGCCGGGCGTCTCCAACACCATCACGGCCGTCGCCAATGCTCAGCGCGCGGGAGTTCCACTGATCTGTCTGGGTGGCGCCAGCCCGCGCTCGCTGGCGGACATGGGTTCGCTCCAGGAGCTGGACTCCGTGCGGCTGATGACCCCCGTGACCAAATGGGCGGCCCAGATCCCGGAGACGCGGCGCATCCAGGAGTACATCGACAGTGCCTTCCGGATCGCGCGGGCCGGGGTGCCGGGCCCGGTCTACCTGGAGGCGCCGCTCGATCTGCTGATGGCCACCGCCAGCGACGATGCGCCGCCGACCAGCCCGCTCGCTCCCGCGCAGCCCGGCTGCGACCCGGAGACCATCGAACGCGCCGTACGGCTGCTGGAGGGCGCGGAGCGCCCGTGTTTCATCGTTGGCTCGCAGCTGCGCTGGAGCTCGCGCCAGACGATCCTGGAGCGTGTGACGCAGCACCTGCAGCTCCCGTTCTATCTGAACGGGCTGGCGCGAGGCGCGCTCGAGCCGA
Source organism: Polyangiaceae bacterium (assembly GCA_025936205.1). Next base: position 2,932 of record JAICTU010000514.1, read on the forward strand.
CGCATCCATCGCTGTTCTCGCACTCGCGCCGGCACGCGCTGGAGCGCAGCGATCTGGTGTTTGTGCTGGGCACGCCCTTCGATTTTCGCGTGGGCTACGGCCGCGCTCCCCTCTGGAACGCCGACGCGCGCGTGGTCCAGGTGGACATCGATGCGGCCCAGCTCGGCCACAACCGCACGCTGGATCTCGCCATCCACGCCGACGTTGGGCTGTTTTTGGAGAGCCTGCTGACACATGCGCCCAAGAAACGCGCACCGCAATGGCTGGAGGAGCTGGATGGCGTGGAGCTCACGCGCAAGGCGAGCCTGCGCGCCGAGATGGAGAGCGGCGCCAACCCACCGAGCCCGCTGCGCGTCTGCCATGAGCTGGCCAGGCGCCTGAGCAGCGACGCGATCGTGATCGGTGATGGCGGCGACTTCGTCGCCAGCGTCGGCCAGGCCTTGACGCTCACCTGGCCACAACTCTGGCTCGATGCGGGCCCGCTTGGCACGCTCGGTATCGGCCCCGGCTACGCCCTGGCCGCCAGCGTCGCACGCCCGAACGCCCGCAGCGTGATCGTGTTCGGCGACGGCGCGTTCGGCTTCAGCGCGCTGGAGTTTGAAGCGCTCGCACGCCACCGGCTACCGGTCGTGGCCGTGATCGGCAACGACGCTGCCTGGACGCAGGTGCGGCGCGGACAGGTGCAGATTTACGGCAAGGAGCGCGCCGTCGCGACCTCGCTGGAGCATACTCGCTACGAGCAGGTGGTTCAGGCGGTGGGCGGCAAGGGCTTCTGGGTGGAGCGCGTGGAAGAGCTGGGCCCTGCCCTGGACGGCGCCTTCGCTGCCGATGTCCCGAGCTGTGTCAACGTGAGGCTGGTCTCTCCCGGCGACTGAGCTCGCCGAACGTCAACCTTGTCCGTCGCCCGGGCTGCCGGGAGCAGATCCTCCCGAGTTCGCCCCGCTGGCGTGCGGGCTGCCCGTGGCTGCGCCCCCCGCGCCGGGGTTCTGCTCTCGTTCGAGGTAGCGAAACACGGTTCGCGGATCGACGCCGAGATCGCGCGCGGTTTGCGTCCGGTTGCCGTTGTTGCGCTCCAGCACCTCGAATACGTAGCGGCGCTGGAAGTCTTCCTTGGCCTTTTCCAGCGGCACGATCGCCGGCTGGTTGGCGCCGCCCAGATCCAGATCCTCGGGGCGGATCAGGTGGTCATCGCACAGCACCAGCGCCTTCTTGATGCGATTCTCGAGCTGCCGAATGTTCCCCGGCCAGTCGTACTTGCGGATCGCCGCCAGCGCGTTGGGAGCGAAACCCGTCACCGAGCTGCGCGCCTCATCCGCGTGCTTGCTGAGCAGCGCCTTGGCGATGATCAGCACGTCGTCGCCGCGGTCGCGCAGGGGCGGCAACCACAGGTTCACTACGTTCAGTCGGTAGTAGAGATCCTCGCGAAACTCGCCGGTGCGGATCATCGCTTCGAGGTCGCGGTTGGTGGCGGCGACGATGCGGATGTCGAGCTTCTCGGGGCGGCTGTCGCCGACCCGGAACACCACCCGCTCCTGGATCGCGCGCAGCAGCTTCACCTGCAGCGCCGGCGTGAGCTCACCCACCTCATCCAGGAACAGGGTGCCGTGGTTGGCGGCCTGGAAGCGTCCCGGCCGACTCGCGACCGCGCCCGTGAACGCGCCCTTTACGTGCCCGAACATCTCACTTTCCATGAGGTTCTCGGGGATGGCGCCGCAGTTGACCGTGATGAAGGGCCCCTCGGCGCGCACGCTCAGGCGGTGCAACTCGCGCGCGATCAGCTCCTTGCCGGTGCCCGTCTCGCCGGTGATGAGCACGTTGATGTCCGTGCCGGCGACCTTCTGCAGCTTGCGGAACACCTCCAGCATCGAGGGACAGGCCCCGATGATCTCGCCCAGCCGCTGATCCTTGAGCTCTGCCGAGAGCTTTTCTTTGTCGGCCCGCAGCGCCGAGAGCAGCATCGCGTTTTGAAGCAAGAGCGACGCCTGGGCGGCGAACACCGTCAGGATCTCCAGCTGCCGCCGGCCGAACAGGTGCGCGACCTCGTCGTTGCCGACGTACAACGCCCCCATCACCACGCCCTGGCTGAGCAAAGGAGCGCACATCACGCTGGAGAGCTTGAGCGCCACGACGCTGTCACTGCTGCCGAAGATGGTGTCATTGATCGCGTCGCTGACGATCAGTGGCATTTTCTTCTCGACCACGTGCCGCACGATGCTGTCGCTGATGCCCCCCTCGCCCTCGATCGCTTCATGCTTCACGTTGCGCGCCGCACGCACGCGCAGCGGCGCTTCTTCGCCGTCGCCCGGATCGACCAGGAGCAGCGCACCGCGGCCGGCGGAAGTGACTTCGATCACGCCATCGAGCAGCGCTTCCAGAAGCGCGTCGAGCGTCTGCAATGTCATCAACCGTTCACTGAACTCGAACAGCTTGCGCAAGTTGGCGAGCTCGCGCTGGTTCTGCGCGTGATCGTCGGCCCGCCCCGGCTCGGCCAGCTCGCTGAAGATGCTGAAGACCAGCTCGGCGGAACCCAGCGCGATACGGTCACCGTTGACCAGGCGAGCGCGCCGCTTGCGTTTGCCGTTGATGCTGATCTCGGCTTCGCGATCGAGTTCCTCGATCTGAAAATCGCGCCCGTTGAACACGATCTGCGCGTGATGCTCCAGCACGCGCTCGCCCTTCAACGCGATGTCGTTGCCCGAGCCGCGACCGATCACCATCAGCGGCTTGTGCACCGGAACTACCTTCGGAGCCCCCTCGGGTGGGAAGTACCGGAGCGTCGCCATTGCACTCCAAGTTAGCCAATGTTCCGCCGGAAAACGCACAAAAGTGCGCAAGCCGGCCCTTGAGCCTTTCAGCCCACGGAGCGCGCTCGCTCACTCGCGTACGAGAGGCCGGCGTATCAGGTCTTCGACGGCGTCTTGCGGCAGCTTGCCTGCGTAGAGCACCTGGTAGACCTGGGCGCAAATCGCCAGCTCGACCCCGAGCTCGAGCGCGAGATCATGGGCGCTGCGCGCCGTCGTCACACCTTCGGCGACATGCCCGAGCGCAGCCAACACCTCTGCCAGAGGCCGGCCCCGCCCCAGCTCGAAGCCTACGGTGCGATTGCGTGACATCTCCCCGGTGCAGGTGAGGACCAGATCCCCCAAGCCGGCGAGCCCGGCAGCCGTACCGGCGCGTCCCCCCTTGGCCACCGCGAGCCGAGCGATCTCGGAGAGCCCCCGGGTGATCAAGGCCGCGCGCGCATTCTGCCC
>JAICTU010000847.1 GCA_025936205.1 Polyangiaceae bacterium
GGCCCTCCAGCGCGCGCACCACGCTCGTACCCACCGCCACCACGCGCCGTCCAGAAGCGCGCGCCTGTTGCACAGCGGCTACGGTCGCCTCCGGCACCAGGCTGCGCTCGGCGAGCGGCAGCGCGGCGTCGAGCGCGGCGTCGCCTGTCGTCGATAAGCCGGCGGCGTGCGTGATGCTCGCCAGCTCGATCCCGCGCTGTCGCAGCTCGAGCAGCAGCTCGGCATCGAGCGGATAGCCCGCCGACGGCGCTTCGACCGCCCACGGCGCCGCCGCGTACGCCGTCTGTACGTCCCAGAGCTGGAGCGGCCGCGCCAGATACGAATACTGCACGGGACGACCGCTGCGATACAGCGCCGACCAGAAGCGCGCGCCCTGCTCGGCGAAGCGCACGCGCCAGAGCCGGGAGCTCAGCGCGGAGACTTCTTCGATCGTCGCGCTCAGCTCCCCGAGCTGCAGGCTCGTGCCCGCGCTGAGCCGCGGCGGCGGCGCGCGATGCTCGGTCGGCGTCTGCCAGTCGCCGGCGCCGAACGCCACCGCACGCCAACTGCCGTCCGGCTCGCGGCCGAGCAAGCGCAGCTCGAGCGGCTCGGAGCCGGCATGCCCCGCGAGCGATGCCGGCAACGTCGCGGCGTCGTTCAGCACCAGCAGGGCGCCGGAGCGCAGCAACTCCGGCAACTCCAGCGGGCGGCGATCCTCGATGCGCGCGCGCGCGACGTCGATGTACAGCAAGCGCCCACCGCTGCGTACGTCGCGCGGTTCTCGCGCCGGCTTCATGCGGCCTCTAGTCGCGCGGCCTCGAAGCGTTGGCCCGTCAAGGGCGTCGTGCTGCCCAGAAACTTCACGATGCGCGCCGCGACGTCTTCAGGCCGCGCCAGGGTCGCTGGATCGGCGTCGGGCAGGGCCGCCGCGTGCATCGCCGTGTCCATCTCGCCGGGATCGATCGAGATGAAGCGCACCCCGCTGTCCGCCAGCTCCGCCGCCCAGGTGCGCGACAGATGATCGAGCGCCGCCTTGGAGACTCCGTACGCGCCCCAGCGCGGATACGCATTCGTCGCAGCGTCGGAGCTCACGTGCACCACCAGCCCTTGACCGCGCAGCAACATGTTGCCCACGACGGCCTTGCTGAGCCGGAATGGCCCCAGCAAGTTGACCTCCAGCACGCGCGCAAAGTCCTCGCAGGCCGTGTCGAGCAAGAGCGGCAGCGGCGTCGGCCCGAGCGAGCTGGCGTTGTGTACCAAGATATCAATGGGCCCGACCAGCGCCGCCGCCGCTCCGGCGATCGGGTAGATGTCATTCTGCGCGCCCAGATCCGCGGCCAGACCATACGCCTTGCAGCCTCGCGCGGAGAGTTCGCTGGCCACACCTTCGATAGCGCCCTGGTCGCGCGCCACGCCGACCACCCGCGCGCCGGCCCGAGCAAACTGCTGAAATAGAGCACGGCCGAGGCCGCGGCTGGCGCCGGTGATGAGCACGGATTGATTCGTCAACGTCATGAGTGAAAACCTCCTGACCACAGCCTGCGCCACCCCTGCCCGTATACTGGCGATCGCGCCAATGCATTGGCAGAATGCCAACCCGATGA
>JAICTU010000852.1 GCA_025936205.1 Polyangiaceae bacterium
CCACTCCGCCGCCCAAACCCTCGCCCGCCCCGCACTTATCAATTTTATTTTCCCGCCGCTTTTTCAGCCCCAAATCATTAGCTTCCACCTCAAGGAAAGGAGGCGCCAGTGCGATGTTTCGACCCCACAATGACCTTCCCCACGAACGGTGGGCGCGGGTTCAATTGAGGCGAGCCTCGAACGCTTCGGGGCTCTGGTAGCCCAGCGACGAGTGACGCCGCTGGCGGTTGTACCAGCACTCGATCCACTTAAACAGCGACTGCCGCGCCTGCTCCTGTGTCAGGTAATGTTCATCGTGCACCAGCTCGGTCTTGAGCGTGCCAAAGAAGCTCTCGGTCACCGCGTTGTCGTAGCAGTTGCCGCAGCCGCTCATGCTGCACTCGATGTGGTGCTCGGCTAGCAAGCGCTGATAGGCATCGCAGGTGTACTGCACGCCGCGGTCGGAGTGGTGCAGCAGCTTCCCGGCGGCCGGACGCCTGCTGGCGATCGCCATCTTGAGCGCCTCGCTGATCAGTTCCACCCGCAGGTGATCCCGCATGCTCCAGCCGACGATCTTACGGCTGTACAGGTCCATCACCACCGCCAGGTAAAGCCAGCCCGCGTCGGTCGGCACGTAGGTGATGTCGCAGGTCCACTTGCGGTCCGGGGCCGTCGCTTCAAAGTCGCGGTTCAAGCGGTTGGGCGCAATCGGGTTGGGATGCTTGGCGTCAGTCGTGCGCGGCACGAAGCGGCGCTTGATCCTGGCTTTGATCCGGGCCTGTCGCATCAGCTTGGCCACCGTGTTCTCGCAGACGCACACACCCTGGTCCTTCAGCTCGGCGCAGACGCGCGGCGAGCCGTAGGTGCCGCGGCTCTGCTCGTGCACCAGCGCGATCCGCTGGATCAGATCCTCTTGACGTTGTTTCCGCTCGCTCATCGGTCGCTTGCTCCAGGCATAAAAGCCGCTGCGGCTCACCTCCAGCACCTCACTCATCAGCTCCACCGGCCACTCGCCGCGGTGCCGATCGATGAATGTGAACCTCACGGGTTCTGGCTGGCGAAGAAGGCCGTCGCTTTTTTTAAAATGTCCTTCTCCATCTCCAGCCGCCGGATCCGCGCTTCCGCCTCGCGCAGACGAAGCTTCAGCGCCGCCGGATCGTCGCTTTGCAGCTCAACGCGCTTCTCCTGGCGCGTCGCCCCCGGCGGATGCTCGATCCAATACTCCAGCGTCTGCGGCCGAATCCCCAGGCTCCTGGCCACCGAACGCACCGACGCGTCCGGCTGCCGCGTCATCGCCACCGCTTCCTGCTTGAACTGAAGGCTGTAGATCCGTCTTCCCATCTGTCGCTCCTTCGGCCAAACATTATGCCCAGCCGTTTGAGTGCCCACCATTCGTGGGGAAGGTCAGTTGACCTCCGTGAGGGCGGGGCTCCGTGCCTCCGTGTTCAAGTTCTTCTTCAATTGATAATAGGGAAATTCAAACGGGTCGACTCGACCCGCGTTCTGCATCCTCTCTTCGTGGTCCTTCGTCGCCTTCGTGGCCTTCGTGTTCA
>JAICTU010000334.1 GCA_025936205.1 Polyangiaceae bacterium
CTCCCTGCGCTCCAAGCAGATCCTGCACTACATGGGCACCTCCACCTTCTCGAACTTCACGGTGGTGCCGGAGGTCGCGCTGGCGAAGATCCGCAAGGACGCTCCGTTCGACAAGGTCTGTTACATCGGCTGTGGCGTCACCACCGGCATCGGCGCGGTGATCAACACCGCCAAGGTCGAGCCGGGCGCCAACGTGGTGGTGTTCGGGCTCGGCGGCATCGGCCTGAACGTGATCCAGGGCGCGCGCATGGTCGGCGCCAACATGATCATCGGCGTCGACCTCAACCCCGGGCGCAAGGCGATCGCCGAGAAGTTCGGCATGACCCATTTCGTGAACCCGAAGGAGATCGGCGGCGATCTGGTGCCCTACCTGGTCAACCTGACCAAGGGCGGCGCGGACTACAGCTTCGAGTGCGTGGGCGACGTGAAGCTGATGCGCCAGGCGCTGGAGTGCTGCCACAAGGGCTGGGGCGTCTCCGTGATCATCGGCGTCGCGCCGGCGGGAGCCGAGATCAGCACCCGCCCGTTCCAGCTGGTCACGGGCCGCGTCTGGAAGGGCACCGCGTTCGGTGGTGCGCGCGGCCGCAGCGACGTGCCGAAGATCGTCGACTGGTACATGGACGGCAAGATCAACATCGACGACCTGATCACCCACACCTTGCCGCTGGAGCGCATCAACGAAGGCTTCGACCTGATGCACGCCGGCAAGTCGATTCGAACCGTCGTCACCTACTGAATCTCACGAAAGAAAGCAGGGCTAGAACACCATGCGCTCCAGCGTACTCGCCACCGTAGAAAGCCACCGCTGTTTTGGGGGTACGCAGAGCGTGTATCTGCACAACTCGGAGAGCACGCGCTCGCCGATGCGTGTCGGTGTGTTCCAGCCCGAGGGCGACGGCCCGTTTCCGGTCCTGTACTTTCTCTCCGGGCTCACCTGCACGGAGCAGAACTTCATCACCAAGGCCGCCGTGCAACGCTACGCGGCCGAGGTGGGCATGATGATCGTGGCGCCGGACACAAGCCCTCGCGAAGTCGACCTCCCGGGCGCCGACGAGAGCTACGACTTCGGCACCGGCGCCAGCTTCTACGTCGACGCGACCGAGCCGCCCTGGGCCTCGCACTACCGGATGTACAGCTACGTGACCCACGAGCTGCCGAAGTGGATCGCTCAGCACCTGCCGGCGGACACCCACCGGCAGGGCATCTGCGGCCACTCCATGGGCGGCCACGGCGCGCTCATGATCGGCATCAAGAACCCGGACGTCTTCCGCTCCGTGTCCGCGTTCTCCCCGATCTGCGCGCCGATGCAGTGCCCCTGGGGCCAGAAGGCCTTCCAGGGCTACCTGGGCACCGACGCCCAGGCCTGGGCCCAGTACGATAGCGTCGAGCTGATCAAGGCGCGCGGCTACGCGCGCGAGCTGCTCGTCGATCTCGGCTCCGACGACCCTTTCGTCGTCCAGCAGCTCAAGCCCGAGCTGCTCCAGGCCGCCTGCCGCCAGCGCAACGTACGCCTGACCCTGCGCTGGCAGATCGGTTACGACCACAGCTACTACTTCATCTCGACCTTCATCAAAGACCACGTCCGCTTCCACGCGGATCGCCTGCGCTGAGCCTCAGCGCCAGCGTTCGCAGCGCTGGGCGAGGCGCCGGATGCTCAGACGGCGATCAGGGGATTGACCACGCGAACACGGGCGAAGCGCTGGAAGTCCTGATCTTCGCCCGGGCGGACGGAGCCGCGCGCGACGACCAACGCCGGCGCGCGCTCGTGGCCCTGCGCCATTTCAGCGGCGCGCTCGCCGGGCCACGCTTCTGGTCCAGCTGGCGACGCTGGCGACGCCGTTGCTCGCGTTGGCCAGCGCGCGCAGCTCTGGGGCGAGCAGAGCGGCGTCATCCTTCAGCGGGACAGAGTAATCTTGCCTTCGGCTGCCGTGCACTTCCAGCCGGCGCTGGCGTCCCAGTTGCCTTCGATGGTGCCCGTCGCCTTGGTCGCCGACTCGACCGTGGTCATGCGGATGGTGACCTCGTTCGGTGAGTTGAGGCTGTGCACCGTGGCCGTCTCGCCCTTCCAGTTGCGCATGGGGAAGTCGCCGGTCAGGGTCATGCGGTCGTCACCGCCAGTGCCCTCCAGAGCGAATCCGCCGGAGAGGCTGGCCTTGGGTGTGCTGTTGGCGCCCGTGACCTGCATGGTCACCGTGTACTTCTGCGTTCCCGACTGCTGCGCCGTGTTGGCCCAGTTGCAGTTGGCGGTGTACTCCACGTCCGCCGTCCAGGTATTTGCCCACTGGATCGAGGCGCCGCTGTTGCTCGAGCCGCCCGTGCCGCCGGAGTTGGGCTGGTCGGGGTCGCCGCTTGGCTGATCGTCGTCCGCGAGGCACTTGCCATTGAGCTCGCCATCCGGCGGCGGGGTCTGGAACGTGCAGCTCGTCTTGCAGTTTTGATCACAGTCGGCGGCAAACGGCCCGGCGTTGGTGCAGGTCGCGGCGCAGGGGTTGTAGCAACTCTGATCGAGCGCGGGCTTGAATGACTCGGCGGGTGGAACGCACACGTACCCGGTGGGACACTCTGCCTGGCGTTGGCACACTTCGGGCAGCTTCACGGTACCGCTGCCACCCCCGGTGCCCGAGCTGGTCGTCTTGTTGGCATCAGCGAGCTGGCCATCCTTCTCGCCGCCGTCGTCGCCACCGCCACAAGCGAAGGAAAGTCCCATCGCCGCGGCCACCACCAGCGCCTTGCCCGAAACGGTCCCGAACGTCATCTCTCAGCTTGCCTCCTGGCCCGGTAACGACTCAGGGCCGGGTGCCTTGAGCAGCTTTGGCCGTGGCGCTGGCACAAAGCAGAACCATGAGGGGAACGTTGACAGTCCGAGGGCCCATCTGTCGTCGCCCACCGGTGAGGTCGGCACAGCAGCTCTCGATTCGCCCACCTACGCCCTACCGATCCAGCAAGCGATGCCGCCCCACCTGCCGTACCCTCCCGGCTCGTCCGAAGCGCCGCTCTGCCAGGAGCCGGTGTGATCTCGACTGCGTCAGGCGGCAGCGTTCGCGACGACGCCTCGGCAGCGCGAGCGATCGCGGACCACTGCTCGAGAGCTGGGGCGCCCAGGGCGTACCGCAGCCAGCCGCTCGTCGGCATCGGCACGCGGCTCGGCAGCGGTTGCACCAGCGGTCACGGGGTTTGCGGCGTGAGCCGGCTTTCGCCGCGGTCTCTGGTCGCGACGCTCACGTTCCTGGTGACGGGCGCGCTGACGGTGGCTCTCGTGCGCTGGCTCGGAGGTGGAGCATGAGCCGCTCGACGCAACAGTGGCTCACGGCCTTCGCCTCCGGGTTGCTCTTCGGGGCAGGTCTACTCGTGGGCGTTATGAAGGACCCTCGCAAGGTCATCGGCTAGCTCGACGCCGCCGGAGCCTGGGATCGTCTCCTGCGAACCGTCCATGATGCGGGATTGGCTCGCCTGAAAGGGGCATGGACCGGAATGCATCGGCTCGTCAGCTGCGGAGTGATTTCGTTCGTAGGGGCAACTCTCGTTGCTTGCGGTGATGCCGCGAGAACGGAGGGCCCTACGGGCGGCAGCGCCGGCTCCAACGCAGCGGTGGGCAGCTCCGGAGATGCCGGATCAGCGGGCGCGGCGGGCGCCGGCACGGCCGGCTCCGCCGGAACAGGCGGAGCCGGCGGCGAGGCTGGCTCCAGCCGTGACCCCGGCGGTGCCGCGGGAAGTCCTGCTGCCGATGGTTCACCTTGCAGCGGCTGCGTGGAGCTCGTGGTACCCGTCGACGGGGTCGTCCAAAACACGATGTTCAACTTCGTTCTTCCGTCGCCCGTCGACATGAGCGACGTCGTCATCACGTACCGGGTGCGAGCGCTCACGCTCGGCGGCGAGCTGCACGCGAACCCCTTTGCCCAAGACGACGATTATGGTGGCTTCGTCGCCATCCCCACACCCTTCACCGCCGCCAATGGCTTCATGAATGAGGACACGTGGGTGAACATCGCCTTCAACCTCTCCGAGATGCCCGACGTGCCATTGATGAACGGCACGCAGCCTGATCCTGCGGAGTTCGACAAGAGTGCGGTCAAGCAGCTCGGCTTGCATGTGGGCACTGGCGGCGCCTTCACGGGCGCCATGTCGGTCCGGGTCCTGGTGGACTCGGTCACGTTCACGGGTGTGGACGACAGCGTCCTTCCCGACATCACCTTCAGCGGCGGCGCCGAGGGCCTGGTGGTGAACGACTACGGGCCACGCCCCAACTCTCAGGTCATCTACCATCCCTGACGGACGGTGCTGTCGGCTGCAATGCGGACGCTGACCTCTTCCGCGTCGGTGGCCACGATGCCCGCCAACTCGGGCGCTCCGTAACCTGCGCGGCCCGTGTGGACGACGAAGTTCGGTAGCGGCTGGTAGACCCCGCGCTCCTTGCGTATGTCCACACGGCACCGTGTGCTGCAGCTCTGGTCGGGCACGCGCACTCTTCAGCAGTACGTCGCCGGAATCTGAGGGACTTCAAAGGGATTCGAGCAGGACAGAGCTTCGAGAGGAGTTCGGATTGCCCGGGATGACGCAGCGCTCGATCCTGGCTCGCCGGGACGAGCCTGCGCGACGGCGCCCCGTGGTCAAGGAAGAGTTTGGAACGCACTCCGACCGGAGACGCTCGCCTGCAGCTTGCAGGCGAATCGCGTCAGGTGTGGCTCGCTTCGCTCTGCAGGCACTTCGGAGAATCGGAACCACTTCACCGCAACGAACTCAGCTTGATCGAACACGATGCACTGATTCTTCTGTGCACGAACGACATACCACAGCGAAACATCGACATGGCCCGCGGTGAGGCCCACCGTTGGTGTGCAAGTCACCATCAGGGGCGGTCCGATTTCATGGTTGGGCAAGAAGCCCAGCTCCTCCTGGAGCTCGCGCAAAACCGTGCTCCTCGGATGCTCGCCAGGCTCGACATGACCACCGGGCGGCAACCACAGCTGTGCGTTCCTGTGATCCACGAGCAAAACATGCTCGCCATCGACAACGGCGAAGTACGACACGATGTGCTTCGGCGGCGTCGCGGGTTTGACCACCCGGCAAAGCTCGGCGCCGGAATCAACCCAGGTCAAAGCATCCGCCCAATGCTCCCGCTCCAGCGCATCGAAAGGTACGATGGCCGCAAGCTCGGAACGGATGACGTCTCGCATGTACGTCGACTCTATCAAATCGAAGTACCGAGCGCTTGCGAGCGTAGCCCGCCCACCCTCGCAGCAACTCGATTCTGCTCTGTGTTTACGCCCTGAGCTCTTCGGCAAAGAGCGCCAAGATCGCCTGCCAGTGGCGCTCCGCCTCGGGGGCGTCGTGTACCGGCGTGTCGCTCACCGCCCATCCGTGCCGTGCCGCGTAGTACTCGATCTGGTAACGCTTGCCCAACCCCGCGAGCGTCTGTTCGAGCGTCTCTGCTTGCGCCTTGGTGAAAAAGACATCGTCCTTCGCGACCCCGAAGTACATGCGCGCTTGCACCGCCCCCGCTTGGAGGTGCGGGCTCGCCGGATCGGCCATGACAATGCCGCCCGGGTGGATCGAGGCTGTGGCGCGCAGTCGATCCGGAAAACGCGCCGCCGCGATGAAAGCGTAGCGACCACCCATGCAATAGCCGACCGCGCCGATGCGCTTCGCGTCGACGTTGGCGCGCGAGGCCAGCGCGTCCAGGCATGCGCCCACGTCGCTCATGACCATGTCCGGTGTGAGATTGCCGACGCGCTTGCGCATCTCGGCCAGGGTTTCCGGCTGCATCATCATGGCGGGCTCGAAGTGCACGTGCTTGCCCGATCGGTGATAGAGGTCGGGCAAGAGCACGTTGTAGCCGTGGCTCGCAAGCCGCTCCGCCATCGTCTTCAATGCGGGGCGGTAGCCCAGGCCGTCCATCAGGAAGAGGATCGCGGGGCCCTGCCCTTCGTCATCGGCGCTGATCTCATACGCGCTCATCGCGCCATCGGCCGTGGCAACGTCAACCTCTCGGGCATGCATGCGCGAGATCCTACGCGGGCGACCCACCGGAGACAAGGCGAGCAAACGGCTGCGCGTTCACCTCCGGTGCCGCGTCCCGATAGCCGCTAGCGGCATGCCGCCTTGCGCAGTTACGTCTGACGAGCTGCATTGCTGGGTCTCGGTGCTGCTCGGCGCTGCCGCGCTCGGGGCTGCGTTGCCGCTCGCCTACGCCCAATGCCCGCCGGCGATGGTTGGATTTCCCACCGCGTCCGTCGTCTCGGCCCTGGTGAGTGCCAGCGGGGGCGTGGCGTCGCCAGGACCAACATCCCAGCGGCTCTCCTGATGCCGCGCAACGAGCCCAGTTTACGCTGCGCCAGCGGCGCGCTCCCGCCCACTCCGCTCAAGCAGAGACGTGGAGTTTGTTACAGGTGCCAGAACGGCTTCTGGGCGCGGAGCGCGGCGGCCAGCTCGAGCTCGTGGCGCGCGCTGAGCGCCTCGCCGCTTTCGATCTCGGGAGGCGCATCGAACAGGGCGCCCAGGGTGTGTTGGACGGATTCGCGTACGCCGGCCAGGTCGTAGCCGCCCTCCAGCAGGAAGGCGATGCGCTGGCCCGGCCCGCGCTGCAGCGTCTCGAGCAGGTGGCGGGTCATCCAGGCGTACCCTTCCGCGTCGAGCTCCATGCCGCCGAGCGGATCGCGGCGGTGCGCATCGTAGCCCGCGCTCACGATCGTGAAGTCGGGGGCGTACTGCTCGATCACCGGCAAGAGCAGCCGGCGGAAGGCCGTGGCGTAGACGAGGTTGTGCGCTCCGGCTGCCAGCGGCACGTTCAGAGTGAAGCCGGTGCCATTGCGCGCGCCGATGTCCCCCACCGCGCCGGTGCCCGGATACTGCGGGCTCTGATGCAACGAGATGTAGAGCACCTCGGGCGTGGTTTCGAAGATCTCTTCGGTGCCGTTGCCGTGATGCACGTCCCAGTCGAGGATCAGCACGCGCTTCGCGCCGCGCGCGAGCGCATGGCGCGCGGCGACGGCCGCGTGATTGAGGAGGCAAAAACCCATGCCGTTACCAGGGCGGGCGTGGTGGCCCGGCGGGCGTAGCAGGCCGAAGCCGTAGTCCGCCTGATCGTCGAGCAGCGCGTCGGTGAGCGCCAGGGCGGCGCCGCTCGCGCGCCGCGCCGCTTCGAAGGAGCGCGGGGTGTAGAAGGTGTCGGCGTCGAGGTAGCCGGAGCGCCCGCTGATCAGCTCCAGCTGCTCCAGGTACTGGGGGGTGTGCGCGCGGCTCAGCTCGTCGAGGGTGGCGTCGCGCGGGGCGAGCCGGCTTGCGCCGGCGGCGGCGGGGCAGGCCTGCACCCCTTCTCGGGCCGCGCTCAAGCGCTGCGGCCGTTCGGGATGGCCGGGCGGAGAGACATGCTCTTCGAACAGGCTGTCATCCGCCAGACACAGGCGTGGCTTCGCCTCGCTCATCTCGCCTCCACCGGGAGCGCCGGAATTCGGAAGAACTGCGCGCCCGCCGTGTGCAACACGGTGGGGGCGTTCTTCGGGGTCTTGCCGAGCGCTTCGAGCGCTTCGGTATCGACGTACACACCGGGACCCCAGCCATTCACGTGATCGCCCTGGCGAGTCAGCGTATCGACCTCGAGCGCGCGCCGCAGGGGCTCGGACGGCCTGGAAATGCGTGCGATGCGCGGCGGCTGCTCGCTGAGCGATAGCTCGGGCAGCGCATCGGGCTTCACCCAACGCGCTCCGTAGGTGAGCACGGTGGCGTTGGCGAAGCCCGCCGCCGCCAGGCGGGAGCTGGCCTGGCGCAGCGCGCGCAGCAGATCATTCGCTGGCTCGTCATCTCGGAACTCCACGTACAGCGCGTGCCCCAGGCACACGATGTGCGGGTCGCCCGGCAGCTCCAGGCTCTGCACGACGCCGAGCGCCACGCGCTCGAAGGCTTCGAAGCGCTGCACGAAGTCCGCGCGGTCGTCGGAGCCGTACTCGTCGTCCTCTACCTCGTAGTAGGAAAACAGCACGCCGAATGCGTCCTCATCGATCATGGTGGGCCCTCTGGGGGCCGGGAGCCTAACGGCAGCGCCCCGAAAACGGCAACCCTCGGGCTCGAATCGTCACCGAACAACAGGCCGGTGCGCAATTCTTCTACGGCGTTGGCTGGTACTTCCCCGCCGTTCTCGGCTAGGGTCGATGGGTCATGAGTCCGAGCCGAGCGGCCCCGAGTTTGGCGCTGGCCGCCTACGCCGAAACCTGGATTTCCGGAGCCAAGGTCGTCGTCTTTGGCGACGCCCTCTCCCCACTGCCCGAGCGCCTCATCGAGCGCGGGGCGCGCCTGGTCCAGGTGTACGATCGCAACGCGGCGCGCTGCGAGGAAGCGGCGGCGCTGAATCGTTCGCGGCAGATTTCGTACGCGCCCTTCGACACTGCCGGTGCCATCGGCCGCGATGGCGCCTTCGACTTCGGCATCGTGGAGGAGCTGGGCGCGAAGGCGCGCGGCGACGAGCTGGCGACGCTGCGGCGTGCTCTCGGGCGCCGCGGCATGGCGCTGATCGCGGCACGCAATCCGGAGGTCGCGCGCAGCTTGATCCCGGTGCCGCCGGACGCGGAAGAGCCACTCGGCTACTACGAGCTGTACGAGCTGGTCAGCCAGCACTTCGAGGAAGTGCGGATGCTGGGGCAGACCGCCTTCGTGGGCTACGCGGTGGCTGATTTTGCCGCCGCCGAAGACTCCGACGTGGGGCTCGACACCGCGTTTCTGCCGGGCGGCGCCGAAGAGCCGGAGTGGTTCCTGGCGCTGGTCAGCATGCTGCCGGCCACTTCCGAGGCGTTCTCGGTGATCCAGCTGCCACTCGCCGATCTGCCGCTGGCCACGGGAGCCGTGGATCGCGACGAGATCGAGCGGCTGGAGCAGGCGCTGGAGCGCGCAGAGGCTCACGCGGCCGAGCTGGAACGCGCGAAGACACTGCGCGAAGCGCAGAAGGAACCTCAAAAAGACGCGGCTCAGCAGCGCTTCGAGCAGCAGCGGCAGGAGCTCCAGCGTCAGAAAGAGGCGCTGGAACGGCAGCTGGAGTCGCTGCAAGCAGAGCTCGACAAGCGCGAGCACTGGATGAAGGGGCTCGAGGCGCGTGCCGCGACCGCCGACCAGCGCGCGGACGACGCGCAGGCCGAGCTCGAGCAACTCACCCAGCGCGGCGCCGCGGTGGGCACGCGCAGCAAGCAGCTCGAGCAGCAGCTGGAAGAGGCGCTGCGCGCCAAGCGCTCGCTGGAGGACGGCCAGGTCGCGCTCCGGCGTGAGATCGAGGAGCTCAAGCAGGGCAGCGGAGTGCACGCGCGCAACTTCTCCGAGCTGGAGCGGCGCGCCATCGCGCTCAGCACCAAAGCCGACGAGCTGAAGGCGCAGCTCGAAGCGGCAGAGAAGGAAAATCGCGAGCTGCGCGAGGCGAGCCAGGAAGAGTCGAGCAGCGACCTTCGCGAGCTGGAGGCGCAGCTCGTGGAGCGCGGCAAGGAAGTCGCGCGGCTGGAGCGCGAGCTGGAGCAAACCGAACGCTTCGGCCGCCAGCTGATCGTGCAGCTCGAACAGGCCAAGGTGCGCGGCGGCGATCCGGTACAGCCAGATGTAGAGCGTCTGGCGCGGCGCAACGCCGAGCTGGAGGCGGACCTGGAAGCAGCCCGTTGGACCATTTCCAGTCTTGGAGCCAATGTGAACGGTGCCGCGGGCGGCGCGGCCCGCCATGAAGAGGGCGGGAACGAGAACGCCCGCCGGAGCGCCGATTGATCCCCGGCGCGCCTTGACAATGGTCGGTGGCGACTTAGTTTGACGCCGCCCGTGCCCTCCGCAGCCCTGCCCTGCCCCGCACCCCGATGAGCGCAAAGCGAGATTATTACGAGGTCTTGGGCGTCGCCCAAGACGCGACGGAAGACGACATCAAGAAAGCCTACCGGAAGGCGGCGCTCAAATTCCATCCGGACAGAAACCAGGGCGACAAGAGCGCTGAGGCAGCCTTCAAAGAGGCGACCGAAGCCTATTCGGTCCTCTGCGACAAGGACAAGCGCTCGACCTACGACCGTTTCGGCCACGCGGGCCTGCAGGGCGGCGCGGCGGATTTCTCGGGTGTCGGCGTCGGCGATATCTTCAGCCAGTTTCAGGACATCTTCGCCGACTTCTTCGGCGGCGGGGGCGGCGGTCGTCAGCGGCGTCCGGCGCGCGGCGCCGACGTGCGTGTCGATGCGCGCATCACGCTGCAGGACTCGATGCGCGGCGTGAAGCACGAGGTCACCGTCGAGGGCC
>JAICTU010000743.1 GCA_025936205.1 Polyangiaceae bacterium
CGCACGCTCGGCGGCTGCCCGTCCGCGAGCAACAAGACATCCAGCGGCCCGCCCTCGTACAGGTGAAAGAGCTCGTCCGAACGCAGGCGGTGCAGCTTGGTGCTGGGCTGGTCGGCACAGATCAAGAAGTAGATCGCGGTGCTGGCGGAGCGCCGCCCCCCGTGCGGCTGCGCGTCCACGCCCAGCGCCGCGCGATAAGATTCGACATACCAACCGCGCTCCGGATGCGGCTCCAGCCCGAGCCGTGCGATGATTTCCTGCGCGCGCCCGGGCAGCACGCGGCTCATGGGCGACGCCCATCGAGCAGCTGCCGCACCTTGAGCGCCAGCTCGCGCGGGCGGTACGGCTTCTCTATCGTGTCAGAGCGCGGACCGAGCTCATCGAGCGCGGCCTCGCCGGAGCCGGAGCTGAACAGCACCGCGACCCCCGGCGACAGCGCTCGCAGGCGCGCCGCCAGGTCCTTACCGCTCAGCCGCGGCAGCAGCACATCGGTCACAACCAGCTGGATGCGGCTCTGATGGTCGCCAAACCGGCGCAGCGCCTCGTCGGAGCTGGAGCAGGGCAGCACGTTGTACCCCAGCTGCTGCAGCGTGCGCTGCGCGAACTCCAGCACCAGCGGCTCATCCTCGACGAGCAACACCGTCTCGGTGCCGCCGGCGACGGCCAGCTCCCGCCCGTTCGGGCCAGCCGCGGCTTCCGGCGCGGGCGCTGCCGCGACCCGCGGTAGCCAGACGCGGAACATGGTGCCTTTGCCCAGCTCCGACTCCACCGTGACGGTGCCGCCGCTCTGCTGCACCGTCGAGTACACCGTGCTGAGCCCGATCCCCGTCCCCTGCCCGGCGTCCCTGGTGGTGACGAACGGCTCGAACAGCCGCGCGCGCTCCACGTCCGAGAGCCCTCGCCCCGTATCCCGGACGGAGAGCGCGACATAGCTGCCGGCGCGGAGCGGCTCGGGCGGCGCTGCTCCGGGAGCATCGCAGGCTTCGTTCGTGGTTTCGAGCACGATCTTGCCTTCGTCGCTGATGGCGTCGCGCGCGTTCAGCACCAGGTTGACCAGCACCTGCTCCAGCTGCCCCGCGTCTGCGTTCACACTCCACAGCTCCGGATGGCAAGCCATCTGCACGCTGATGCGCGTGCCGGCCAGTCGCTGCAAGATCTTGTGCATGCGCTCCACGAGCGAGCTCAGGTTCAGCGGCCGCGGGCTGAACACCTGCTTGCGGCTGAACGCGAGCAACTGGCGTGTGAGCGAAGCCGCGCTGTCGAGCGCCACGTTGGTCTGCGCGAGCAGAGCCTCGGCCTCTCTGCCCTGGCTCACGTGCTTCTCCAGCAGGGACAGGTTGCCCATGATGCAGGTCAGAAAATTGTTGAAGTCCTGCGCGACGCTGCCCGCCAGGCGCCCCATGGCCTCCATCTGCTGAGACTGGCGCAGCCGCGCGACCAGCTTCTCCCGCTCCTGCCGGGCGTGCTCGGCCTCCGTCACGTCGATCGCGACGCCGATCGCGCCCACCACGTCGCCCGAGTCGGAGCGCAGCGGTCGGATCAAATATTCAATCGAACGCCCCAGGCACACATCCCGGTACGTGCCGGGGATGCCCGCCAGCGCCTTCAGGTGGCAGACCAGCGGCTCGTACGTGTCCTCGCTCGGGCCACGGGGTGTCCCCGCGGAAGCGAGGCCCCAGAGCGTGCGCATGTTCACGCCGATGACCTGCCCGGGGCGCAGATTCAAGACCGCGAGCCCCTTGCCTGCGGAGGACGTGAAGGTCAGGTCGCGATCGACCGTGTAGCAATAGCCAGGCACCATCTCGAGCAACGCCGCGAAGCGCTGTAGATCACGGCAGGGCTCGAGGGGAGCGTCGCCGCTCGGCCCCTCCGAGGCGAGCACGGAGAGCGGCGCGAGCTGAAGCTCCAGCCCGTCACCGCTGCGGGTCAGGCGGATGCCGCTCGTGCGCGGCGCGTTGCCGTTGCTCGGCACCAGCGCCACGATGCCCGACCACGTGCCGGCACATTGCACGCTGAGCAGATCCGGCAATGCCGCGGGCTCCAGCGCGACCAGCAGCTGATCGATCTTGCGACCGAGCGCCTGCGCCGCCGGCCGGCCCCACAACGATTCCAAAGCGGGATCCCAGGCAGAGACGTTGCCCTCGCGATCGATGCGCGCACGCGGGCCGCCACTGCCCGGCGACACCGTGCCAGGTGACATCCGGGAGACCACGCAAAACGCTAAGGACATTTGCGCGCGAAAGTAAAGGCCCAGTCCTCCCGCCGTTCGGAAATGAACCGCTCGCGTGTTGCATCACGCCGCGGCGTATCTTCTAGGAGCGCGCCACGAAGGCACGCAGCACGGCCAGCGCTTCCGTGATCAGAGTCTCTTGATAGCGGTAGGTCATCTCCTGACCCATCGGCACCAGCATCGAGAGAGATTGGCGCCGGCAGCGCTCCGCCAGCACCTCCAGCGCGCGGATCACCTGCTCGACTTCAGCGCGCCGTTGCGCGGCGAGCTCTCCGGGAGCTGCGCGCGCGATATCGCCCAGCGTGGTGGTGGGCCCAAAGATTGCTGCGATCTCGGCCTCGAGCTTCACACGCGCGCCACGTCGATGCGCCAGAGCCGAAAGCGGTGGCCGAAGCCCATGGCGTTGAACAACAGGCTCGCGCCCATGACGAAGTACGCCCAGTTCGCCGGCGGCATCATGTCGACCAGCCAGGGGAAGTACGTCTCCGCGAGCTCCGGCCCTCCGTGCTCGAAGAAATCGCGCGCTGCCGGCGCCAGCGTCAGCCCGGTCTTGTTCGCGGTTTCCTGATTGTGTTGCACGAAGTCCGGAAACTGTCGCACCACCAGGCTGAGCAGGTCGAGCGTGGCCGAACGCGAGGCGCAGCCGTTGCCCACGATCAGTGTGTCCACACGCAGCACTCTCTTGTCCACCGGCGGCAGCACCTGCACCGGCTCGAACTGCCCCGCACCGATGCGCCCGGTGCGGAAGTGCGGCAAGCGACGCGCCACCACGTCCAGCCTGGTAAAGCCCGCCATCTGCAGGCGGCCGCTGCGCAGCAGCTCCACGAGCCACGGCGAATCCTCGTCGAGCACCACCACCATCAGATCGAGCTCGCCGGCTTCGACCTGCCCGA
>JAICTU010000459.1 GCA_025936205.1 Polyangiaceae bacterium
CGTCGCGGTCGCGCGCACGACCGGATCGCTGGCATCGGTCAAGCCTTGCACCGCGGCGAGTCCTCGGCTCTCGCCCAGCTCCGCCAGCGCAAAGGCCGCTGCGGCGCGCGCCAGCTGGGCGTGCTCGTTGGATTCCAGGATCGAGACGAAGAGCTTGGCGTCGCGGCGATCCGCGAGCCGCGCGAGCCCGAGCAGCGCGATCGCCTGCAAGGTCGGCGCGCGCTCCGCGACCAGGCGCACGAGCGCGGCGTGCGCCTTGGGCGATTCGAGATTGGCGATCCCCCAGACGGCGGCGACGCTGACCGGGTCCCCGTCGCTGGCGCCGTCGCGCTGCAGGTACTCCTCGAACTTGCCCTGCAGCACCGGATCGGCGAGCGCGCCCGCCGCCACCATGGCGCGCGTGCGCAGCTCGGGCTCCGCGTCCCCGCTGGCGAAATTGAGCAAGCTCGGGCCTGCGCTCTTGTTCTGGATGTACGAGAGCAGGTCGATCGCGATGCGCTGCTGAGTGTCGCGACTGTCTCCCAGCGCGTCCAGGAGTGGCTTGACCGCGCGCTGTCCGAGCTTCGAGAGCGCGGCGCGCGCCTGTGCCGCGGCCGCGGCATCCTGGCTCTTGGCCTGATTGGCGAGCGGGAAGGCGAGGGCGCCGTAGATCTCCACGAGCAAGCGGCGATACACAGGGCGGTTCGGGTGCCCCAGCGCGATCGGCAGCAGCTCCTTCTCCAGCGACTCCAGCGTGCCGCGCCCCAGATGGATCTGCATGCTCAGGTGAGCGGCGCGCGAGATCAGCTGCTCATCGGGCGACGAGCGCAACACGTGCCGCAGCAGCTGGTCCGCTTCGTCCACCTGACCGCGGTTGATCAGCAGCTCTGCCAGCTGGAAGTGCACGGCGAACAGCCGATCGTTCTTGCTGATCGCCTGCCGGAACTCGACGATGGCGTGCTCGACGTCTTGACGCTCGCGGTACATCTCGCCCAGGCGCTGGTGCCCTTCGGCATCGTCCGGGCTCAGCTCCACCGCGCGCGCGGCGTAGGCGATCGCACGGTCGTCCTGGTAGGACTCCGCGGAGTAGCTCGCCATGCGCGTCAGGTACTCCTTGGCGCGCGGCGGATCGAGCTCCGCCAGCTTGGTCAGCACCGCGATGGCGCCCTCCACGTTGCCTTGCTGAACGAGCGCGCGCTCCAGCCGCAGGTAGCTCTCGACGTCGCCCGGTGCTTGTTCGATCACGCTGCGCAGCGTCTTCTCCGCGGCGTCGAAGCGGCGCAGCCGCAGCTCGGTCTCGGCCAGCAGGCGCCCCGCGTTCAGATCGGGCGGCGTCGCGGCGAGCCGCCGTTCGAGCGGCGGCACGCGCTCGGCCAGCGTCCCCGTCAGGCTCCAGAGCGTGACGATGTGCTGGCGGGCGTCGCGCGCGAGCAGCGAGTCGTTCTCTTTCACGCCGCGCTCCAGCAGCTGTTCCCAGAGCTGCTCCGCCTCGCGATAGTAGCGCGCCCGCGTGCTGGGATTGGCGGCGCTCGCGCCCGCGCGCTCCAGCGCCGCGCCGAACGATTTGCTGAAGGCCACGCGGTCGGGGGCCAGCTTCATGGCCTGCGCCAGCGCCTCGAGCGCGCGGTCCGGCAGATCGTGGTCGAGGTACACTTCACCGAGAGCATGCAGCGCCGCCGCGTCGTTCGGGTCGCGAGCGAGCCGCTGCCAGATCTTCAGCGCGCGGTCGGTCTCGCCGCGGGCGAAATAGCGGTCGCCCAGCTCGACCAGGTGGCGAGGGTCATTGCCCTTGGCGAGCCGCTCGAGCAGCGCCATGGCACGGTCGTTTTCACCGACTTTCTCATAAAAATCCACGAGCCGTGCGAGCGTGTCGTCCTGCAGCTTGGAGCGCTCTTCCAGCTGCGTCAGCACGCGCAGTGCATCCGCTTGCTGGCCGCGCTGCAGGTAGGCATCCGCCAGGTGGAACGCGAAGTCGGCGTTCTGCGGGGCTACCTTGATCAGCTTCTGATAGTGGCCGATGACCTTGTCCAGCTCACCCGAGAGCTCGAGGAGCTGGATCAGCTTCAGCCGCACGTCGACGGACTCGGGGTTGCGCGCCAGCGCCGCCTCGTAGCTCTTGCGCGCGCGGTCGACCTGGCCCGTCTCTTCCTCGAGCTTGCCGAGCAGCACCTGGTGATCGAAGTCGAGCCCTTGCTCCCTCTCCAGGCGCGCCACCAGTGCCGGTAGGCGGTCGGCAGCGCGATGCACCTCGACCAGGGCATCGAGCACCTCGAGGCGCAGCCCCGACTGCTGCCCGGTATTGCGCTCGGCCTCGTTCAGCGCCTGCAGCGCCTCGTCGTACTTGCCGAGCTTACCCAGCACCTTGCCCAGATCGCGCAGCGCGGGTCCGAGCGTGCGGCTGTCGCCGCGGGCCAGCTCCACCAGCTTGCGATATTCCTCTTCTGCAGGCGCGTACAGCTGGCGCTCCACCAGCAAGCGGGCGAGCTCGGCGCGCACGAAGAAGCTGCCCTGAGCCTCGCGCACCAGCTCGGCGTGATACTTGCGGGCGCCCTCCAGGTCCGAGAGATCGAGGGACCAGCCGATCAGGGAACGCAGCGTCTCTTCACGCTGCGCTCCCGTCTGCTGCATTTTCAGCGTGGGCGCGAGCCGGTCGCGAGCGCCGCGCAGATCGCCGCGCTTGGCGAGCAGCTGCGCCAGGCGTTGCGCGGGCACGCGCGCCGAGGGATCCGCCGCCAGCAACTCCGCATACAGCGCTTCCGCGCGCGCGCCATCGCCCGCGTGCACGTACACGCCCGCGAGCGTGAGCCGGGCGCGCTGACCCGCTGCGTCTTTCTGCGCGGCGAGCGGCTCGTAGTGCTGGATCAGCGCGTTCAGGTTGCCGTCGCGCTGGCGGTAGAGCTGCACGACCCGCTCCAGCGGGAACTCAGCGCCGGGATCTTGCTCCAGGATGCCGAGATAGCGGGCGATCAGCGCCTCGCTGCTGCCCGAACTGGCGCCCTTGTCGTCCGGCTTGGGCCCGCTCTCGGGATTCTTCCGGGGCGGCGACGCGGGCGCTGGTGCCGCGGCGGCAGCCGGCTTGCGGCGGCGGCCTGCCGGATTGAAATCCCCGGCGCGCGCCGCGCTGGAGAAGGCGCTGCTCAGTGTGAGCAGCGCGAGCGCGTGCACGGCGCACGGGCGCCAGCGGATCCGGGCAGCCATCCTCGAATACACTACGTCGCTCTTCCCGATGCCGCCAATGACGCCGGCCCTGTCTTTCCGCGTGCCCCTCTCTGGCCCGGCGACCTGTGCAAAATTCCCATCGCTTCGATGTACCCCTCGTACTAGAGCCGTCAGCGTGGAGAGCACAGGCAACGCCCGCGAACCCGTAGCGAAATCGTCCCGTTTGCGCGTGGCGGCGGTGCAGATGCCCGCCGTCGAGCAGCGGGAAATCAACGTCGAGCAGGCCGTCGCCGGCATCCGCAGCGCGGCGGAGCAAGGGGCGGAGCTGGTGTGTCTGCAAGAGCTATTTGCGACGCCCTACTTCTGCCAGGTAGAGGAGGCGAAGCGTTTCGATCTGGCAGAGCCCGTGGATGGCCCGACCAATCGCGCGATCGCTGCCGCCGCGCGCGAAGCGCGGGTCACCGTACTGTCGAGCTTCTTCGAGCGCCGGGCGGCGGGCGTGTATCACAACACGGCTGTCCTGTTCGGGCCGAGCGGGGAGTCGCTGGGCATGTACCGCAAGATGCACATTCCGGACGACCCGCAGTACTACGAGAAGTTCTACTTCACGCCCGGTGATCTCGGGTTCGTCAGCGTGCCGGCAGGTCGCACGCGCGTCGGGCCGCTGGTGTGCTGGGATCAGTGGTACCCCGAAGCCGCGCGCCTCACGGCGCTCGCGGGCGCGGAGCTACTCTTCTATCCGACGGCGATCGGCTGGCTGCCGGAGGACAAGCCCACGTACGGTCCCGATCAGCTGAACGCCTGGCAGACCATGCAGCGCTCGCACGCGATCGCCAACGGCGTGTTCGTGGTGGTCGCCAACCGCGTCGGGGTCGAGCGCTCGGGGGATCATTCGATCCAGTTCTGGGGCCACTCGTTCATCTGCGACCCGTACGGGAAAGTGATCGCCGAGGCGGGAGAAGACCCGACCGTGCTGATCGCCGACTGCGATCTCGGGTTGATCGAGGCGGCGCGTCGCGGCTGGCCATTCCTGCGCGATCGCCGCATCGACGCCTACGGCGGCCTCGAGCGGCGCTTCGGAGCGCCCTCGCGATGAGCGCGCCAACGCCCCGGCAGCTCGGTTATCGCTGGCCCGCAGAGTGGGAGCCGCAGCGCTCCACCTGGCTCGCCTGGCCGCACAACGCCGATGACTGGCCCGGCAAGTTCCAGGGCATCGAGTGGGTGTTCTGCGAGATCATCCGCCGCATCGCCGAGGTCGAGCGCGTCGGACTGATCGTGCCCTCCGAGGCGGTCGGGCAGGCGGCGCTGCGCACCATTGCGCTGGTCGGCACCGATCTGTCCAGGGTCGATCTGCTGGTGGCGGAGACCAACCGCTCCTGGACGCGCGACTACGTGCCGAGCTGGGTCGTGAAGGGCGGTGCCGAGCCGCGCCTGGGAGCGGTGAAATGGCGCTTCAACGGCTGGGCGCGCTACCCCAATCACGAGCTCGACGAGGCCGCCGGCGAGCGCGTGGCGCGCGCGCGAGCGCAGCAATGCTGGCTGCCCGAGCGAGGCACCGTGCCCGGGCGTTTCGTGCTGGAGGGCGGGGCGATCGACAGCGATGGTGAGGGCACGCTGCTCACCACCAGTGATTGCCTGCTGGGCACGGCGCATCCGCGCAACGCCGGGCTCGATCGCGCGGCGATCGAGCGCGTGCTGAGCGACTACCTGGTGGTCGACAAGGTGCTGTGGTTGCCGGCGGGCGTCGCGGGCGACGACACTTCGGGCCACGTGGATGACCTGGCGCGCTTCGTGGCGCCCGGGCGCGTGGTGTTGGCGCGCGAGACCAACCCCAGGGATGAAAACTACGCGCCGCTCGAGCGCGCGCGAGAGCTGCTGAGCGGCGAGCGTGACGCCAAGGGGCGACGCATCGAGGTGATCGCGCTGCCGATGCCGTCACCGCGCTTCCAGGCCGGCGAGCGGCTGCCGGCGAGCTACGCCAACTTCCTGATCGTCAATGATCTGGTGCTCGTTCCCACCTTCAACGACCCCAAGGATCGTCAGGCCCTCGGGCTACTGAGCGAGCTCTTCCCCAAGCGCGAAGTCGTCGGAATCCACTGTCTGGATTTGGTTTGGGGGCTCGGCTCCATACATTGCAGCACGCACCAGGAGCCTTCGCTTTCCGGCTAGCGCGGCGTCAGGGCATCAAGGCTTTGCGCGTGACGCGGACCTGCTGCTCGGCGCAGTCTTCCGTCAGGGTCTTGGCCTGCGCCAGGTCGTTCCGGGCTTTTGCCAGCCGCTGGCCCACGTCGGCAGGGGGAGGCGAGTCGCTCCTGGACTGGCGCTCCAGCGCTGCGATGGCGTCGAGCGCGGCCTGGTGCAGGCGATAGCCGCGCAGGCACAGGTCCTGGAGCGCGCAGGCCTCGGCGTCGGGGCAAGGCACGGCCGCGAGCGCCTCGAGCGGCGCCCGCTTGTCGCGGTTGTCCGCCAGCCGCAAGCGCTCGATGTGCTCGGCGATCCGCGCGACCTGACCCTGGTGCGCGCGCTCCGCGTCCGATTTGCAGCCGGCCGAGACAACGAAACAGCCGATGCAACAGCACAAGACGCGCGCCGCGCGGGCGAGCCCGCGCTGCAGCTCGGGGCCGGGCATCACTCCGCGGGCGTGGTCGCCGTGGGACCCACCTGGATCCGCTCGCCCACGTAGGAGCCGATCAGCGCGAACAGGATGCCGAGCGCCGACATCAGCACGTACATGAAGGCCGGCATCACTTTCACCGTCTGCCCGTTGAACAGCAGGAAGGCCGTGGGCATCGCGACCAGGAACGTCGCCACCACGGGCTCGAGCACGGTGCGCCCGGGGGAAATCAGCCCGATCAACATGCCGGAGACGAACCAGATCGGGATCACCAGCATCATGCCCGCGGAGCCCTCGAAGTCGAAGGCCGAGACCACCATCGGCAGCCCGACCACGATCGCGGCCGTGAGGATGCCGACGACGCCGATGGAAATTCCACACCAGGTCATGGAGAAGCCTTCCTGGTTGTAGCTGCGCTCGGCGATCTCTTCGTGGCGGCTGGGACGCCGAGACTCCAGCATGCGACCGCCGCAGGACTGGCAGTGCGTGCCGGTCGCGCTCACGGAGTTCGGAGCGCCGCACAACGGGCAGGGGCGTGTGTCCTTCGATTCCGCCATGACTCAGTCTAACGTCGCGAGGCCCTCTGCGGCTAATGCCAGCAGGCCTGGGGCGCGCAGTTTGCCCGAGCCGGGCATTGGCCGTTTGGCCTGAATGCCGCCGATTGGAGCGTTGGGCGTCGAGCTGGTAAACATTTGAGGTCCATGAGCCTGCGGCACTTCGACGTGGTCGTGATCGGAAGGTCGCTGGGGTGCCTGAGTGCGGCGGCGCTGCTCGCTCGCCGGGACTTTCGGGTGCTGGTGCTGGGGCAGGGCGGGCTACCGCCCAGTTACAGCTGGCAGGGGCAGCCTCTGGCGCGGCGTACCTTCAGCCTGCTGTTTGGCGAGACGCCGGTCTGGCGGCGCATCCTGCAAGATCTGGCGCAGAGCCAGACCTTCCGCCGGCGCACGCGCCGCGTCGAGCCGAGCTTCAGCTTGCTGATGCCGCAGGCCCGCCTGCAGTGCTGGTCCGATCGCTCGGCGCTGGCGGCGGAGACGCGCCGCGAGTTCCCGGAGTTGCAGCCTGTGATCGACGAGATCGGGCTGGGAGTGGGGCTCGCGCACCGGGGCCTGGAGGCGATCCTGGAGCGCGACAGCGCGTGGCCGCCGGAGAGCTTGATCGAGCGCCTGCAAGCGCGGCGCTGGCTGCGCGGTCTGCCGTGGGTCGGCGACGATCTGCGCGTCCTGCTGGACAAGCTGCCCGCGGAGCATCCCTATCGGGAAGCGGCGTTCCTGCCGGCGGCCTTTGCTGGAGACTGGGCGCACCCGCCCGCCGAGCTGCCGGTGCTCTCGGCAGCTCGGCTCTTGCAAGCCTTCGTGCGGCACTCGCTGTCGTTCGAGGGCGGCGAGGGCGCGTTCGAGGACTTTCTCGTGCAGCGCATCCAGGCGCATGGCGGCGTGTGCCGGCTGGGAGAGCGAGCGGACGCGCTGACGCTGCGGCGAGGCCGCGTCTCGGGCGTCGTGATCGGCGGCGGCGAGCAGATCATCGGCACCGACTGCGTCGTCAGCGGCCTGGAGGGGAAGGCGCTGCTGGAGCTCGCGGGCGGGCGCGGCTCGGGCGGTC
>JAICTU010000353.1 GCA_025936205.1 Polyangiaceae bacterium
CGCGCTCGTCCAGCTCGCGCAACCAGCGGAACAGCTGGCGGGCGATCTGCGCCGGCTCGCTCGGCAGCGGACTGAAGTGGTCGGCCTCGACGCGCTGGCTGGCGATCACCGCCACGCTGCGCCCACGGGCGCGCAGCTCGCGCGCGTCTTCCGCGAGCTGGGTGGCAAGCGCTGGGTGAGCACCTGGGGCCGGGTAGAGCCACAGCTCCGCACGCGGGCTGTAGTGCCGGTACTTCATGCCCGGTGAGCGGATCCGCCCGTCGGCCTCCGGTGTGCGCAGGGCACGGCCGCAGCAGGCCTCCACCTCTTCTGCCGACAGCGCGCCCGGGCGCAGCAGGATCGGCTGCTCAGCGCGGGCGTCGATCACCGTCGACTCGACACCGTGCGCGAGGTCGCCGCCGTCGATGATCAGCGGCACGCGACCGCGGAGATCTTGCAGCGCGTGGCTGGCGCTGGTGGGGCTGGGCAAGCCCGAGAGGTTGGCGCTGGGCGCGGCGAGCGGACCTGCGCGGCGGATCAGCGCCAACGCGAATTCGTGCCGGGGCAGGCGTACAGCGATGCTGTCGAGCCCGGCCGTGACCCAGGGCAGCTGCGCGCTCGTGGGCAGCACCAGCGTGAGCGGGCCCGGCCAGAACGCCTCGGCGAGGCGCGCGGCGAGGGGCGTCATGCGTGTTCCGAGGAGCGACAGCTGGTCCAGTTCCGCGACATGCGCGATCAGCGGGTTATCGAGCGGGCGCTGCTTGATGGCGAACACCGCCTCGACGGCGGCGCGGTCGAGCACCGGCGCGGCGAGGCCGTAGACCGTCTCCGTGGGCATGACCACGGGCACGCTGCGGCCGAGCCAGCCGGCGGCGCGCGCCAGCGCCGGTTCGCTGGGAATGCGCCCTGAAGCGTCGGCAAACGCCGCGAGAACTTCGGTCTGGAAGGGCTCGGCGCGGGTCAAGGCACGGCTTTTAGCCACGCACGGGGCCCGGGGGAAGCCGAAAGGCAGCTCAGGCGCCCAGTAGCAAATTGCCAAATCTTTGATATTACACGCCCCTAGCTCCCATGACCGAAAAAGACTCCGACCAAGGCCTGCTCTCGAAGATCGTCTCGCTGTCCAAACGGCGGGGCTTTGTGTTTCCGAGCTCCGAAGTCTACGGCGGTTTGCGCAGCGCCTACGATTACGGGCCGCTCGGCGTCGAGCTGAAGCGCAACCTGATGAACGAGTGGTGGAGCTCGATGGTGCACCAGCGCGAGGACATCGTCGGGCTGGATGCTTCGATCATCATGCATCCGGACGTGTGGCGCGCCAGCGGTCACGTCGCGAACTTCTCGGACCCGCTCGTGGACTGCAAGGTGTGCGGCGAGCGCTTCCGCGCGGACAAGGCGCCCAAGGTCGCGGCCGGCAGCAAGCTCACGATCACGCTGGGCGACAAGGAGCGCGCGCGCCAGGCGGAGGAGAAGCTGGCGCGCACCGAGGGCGTGAAGCTCGAGCGCCGCGGCAAGGAGCTGGTGGGGGCGGTCGCCGGCGATCGCGGCTATGTGTGCCCCAACTGTGGCTCGCAGTTCCTGAGCGAGGAGCGGCAGTTCAACACCATGTTCCGCTCCTTCCTGGGGGCGATCGACCCGATCGGCGGCGTGATCGAGGCCGCCAAGGCCGCGCTCGCCGAGGGCCTGGACGATGCAGCCGTGCGCAAGCGCGTGGACGAGGTGCTGAAGGAGAGCACGGTGTACCTGCGGCCGGAGACGGCGCAGGCGATGTTCGTGCAGTTCTTGAACGTGCAGCAGAGCATGTCGATGAAGCCGCCCTTCGGCATCGCGCAGATGGGCAAGAGCTTCCGCAACGAGGTGACGGTCGAGCACTTCACCTTCCGCTCCTGCGAGTTCGAGCAGATGGAGATGGAGTACTTCGTGCCGCCGGGGGAGGGGCCCAAGTACCTGGAGTACTGGAAGGAAGAGCGGTTGCGCTGGTGGAAGAGCATCGGGCTCTCCGCCGAGAACCTGCGCCTGCGCCAGCACGGCCCGGACGAGCTCGCCCACTACAGCAACGGCTGTTTCGACGTGGAGTACAAGTTCCCCTGGGGCTGGGATGAGCTCGAAGGCATCGCCTCGCGCACCGACTACGATCTGAAGGCGCACGCGACGGGCTCGGGCAAGAAGCTGATGTACACCGACCCCGAGGCGAACGACCCGGAGACGGGCCAGAAGGGCTGGCGCTACGTGCCGCACGTGATCGAGCCGGCTGCCGGCGCCACGCGCGGGATGCTGGCGGTGATGTGCGAATCCTACGTGGAGGAGCCCGGCAAGGAAGACGGCAAGGCCACGCGCAGCGTGCTGCGCCTGCACCCGCGGCTCGCGCCGTACAAGGTCGGTGTGCTGCCGCTGGTGAAGAAAGAGGGCATGCCCGAGGTCGCGCGGCGCATCGCGGACCAGTTCTTCAAGGCGGGCGTGAAGGCCAAGTACGACGAGCAGCACGCGATCGGGCGCCGCTACGCGCGCCACGACGAGGTGGGCACCCCCTACTGCTTGACCGTCGACGGCCAGACCGCCAGCGATGACACCGTCACGCTGCGCTATCGCGACAGCCGCCGCCAGGAACGCATCCCGGTTGCGCAAGCGCTGCAAGTCGTCCAGAACGCGCTGGCCAACTCCGATCCCACGGCGGTTTGAGCGCCTCTAGAGGGCTCGGCACCCCACGGTGCTGAGCCCTCCAGAATGTGCCCACCGCCCGGCACCGCTTCAGCTGGGAACGCAAGCGGGGTTGGGGGCCCCGGCTCCCAGGAAACAGCGCAGCGCCCGCGCCGGGAGGGCGGGGACCGGAGTCTGCGCCAGACCCCCAAAAAAACTAGCGCGGAATCAGCGCGTCGCAGGGGAAGTCGAAGGCAATCCCGCCGGTGGTCGGCAGTTTCAGCTGCTGGCAAGCGTTGCCCAGCAGCTCGATCTGCGTGCCGGTGTTCAATCGCCAGCCGTTCGGATCGTTCAGCACCAGGGGCGCGCCACCGTCGATCGTGATGTGCGCGCCCGACGCGGTCTCCGGGTTGATGTCGGCCGCACCTGCCAGGTCGAACACGCAGCTGCGGATGCCGTAGATGACCGCGTTCAGCGCATCGCCCAGCGCGATCGTGTCGGTGCCGTTCGCCTGGAAGTACTGCGCGTTGCCGCCCACGGCCGAGTACTTGCCGGGCAGGGTGCCGGCAGGATTGCTGCGGCAGCGATCGCGCAGCTGTTGCTCGTTGTTGATGCCTTGGGGGAAGGCCACGGGCTGGCCCGAGCCTGCGTTGGCCACATCGCGCAGGTGTTGCTCGGAGAGATCGGCGCGCTTCAGGCCGAACACGGTGGTGGAGATGCCCTTGCTGTAGGCGTCCTGTACGGCACCGATCACCGCGTCCATCGAGCACACGCGATCGGGGTCGTTGCAGAAGTCGGGGTCACCGTCGGTGACCAGCAGCATCACCTTGTCGCCCGGACTCGGATCGGCGAGCAGCACGGGCACCGCTTGTTGCAGCGTGGCGGCCGTGGGCGTCTCGCCCTTGTAGCTGGGCTGCTGCACGGCGTTGATGTCCGTCGCGATCCGGGCGTAGTTGTTCTTGTCGAACTTGACCTGATCCATCGCGGGATACAGGTCGGGGCACACGCCGCCGTTCTGGCCGGTGTACGTCACCATGCCCACGCGGATGTCGTTCTGCACTTCCTGCACCACCTGCAGAATGCCGGCCTTCATCGGCTCCCAGGTGTCGTTGGGCTTGTTGTCCCACTGGCTCGAGGAGCGATCGACCACGATCAGCGCGGTCGGAGTGCGCGATTCGAAGCCGATGGCGAGCTGACTGCAACCGACGCGCGTGGCGGCCTCGTCCCCGAAGGTGGGCCCGTTGTTGGGAAAGAGATTGTCGGCCCCGGAGTTGCCCTTGCCGGAGGTGCCCTGCGCGCCGCTCAGGTCGCTCGAGGACCCGTTGACGCCGCCGCCACCCGCGCTGCAGCCCAAAGAGCCCACGCCGGCAGCAGCGCCGAGCGCCAGCAGGGCAAAAACGGGGGAAAAACCGCGGGAAGCCATGCCCTGACTATACGTCAGGCGACGGCGGCCGGCTATGGGCAGCAGTCGTCAGCCACCGGGCTTCTTGCCGCGACGCATGCGATCTGCGCGAGCGCCGGCGGAGCCCCAGAAGATCGCGTGACACCGATGTCAGGGAGTTCCCGGAAGTCAGCGCCGCACGGGCACCGTTCCGATGCCGGACGGCCGCTGTTGTGCGGCCGCCTCGATGACTCGGCGCAGAGTCTTGGCGTCAAATGGCTTTTCTACAATCATGTTGGATAGCCGCTGGACGGTCTCGCTCAGCTCTTGATTGAACAATCCGCCAGTGGCGAAAACGAAGCGACTGGCCAGTGTCTCGTTTTCGAGCCGGACCTGCCGATACACCTCGAGCCCGCTGAGCCCCGGCATCATCACGTCGCAGAGCACCACGTCGTAGTCTGCGCGCGCGAGCTTCTCCAGGGCTGCCTTTCCGTCGAGCGCGATGTCGACCTCGAGCTGCCCTTCGAACAAGCGCTGCGCCGCGCGTGCCACCATCACCTCGTCATCCACAATCAACAGACGCAAGCGGCGCTGGCTGGACGGGACCTGCTCCGAGAGCGGCAACTCCAGGTCGCCGAAGGGGGCTGCCACGCACAGGAAGACGCTGAAGCGACTGCCCTTGCCCTCTTCACTGCTGACGTGGATGCGGCCGCCCATGCCGTGCACCAGGCGGTGGCAGATCGACAGGCCGAGCCCGGTACCTTCTCCCGCGGGCTTGGTCGTGAAGAAGGGCTCGAAGACCTTGGGCAGGTGAGTGGGGGAGATGCCGACGCCGGTGTCCGACACGACGATCTCCACTTCATCGGCGCCGCTCTCGGCAAGCCTGACCTCGACGCTGATCTGATTCTCGTCGGGAGCGCCTGGGGCGATCGACTGAGCCGCGTTCGTGACCAGGTTCAACATCACCTGCACGAGCCGGGTCTCGTCGCCGAGCACGTGCGGAACCTCGCTAAAATGGCGCTGGATCTTGGCGCGATGCCGGATCTCGTCAAAGGCCAGCTTGAGCGCCGCGTCCACGGCGTTGCGCGCATCGACGGACTTCAGCTCGTCTTCCGATTCCATGCGCGAGAGTGTCTTCAGGTCGCGCACGATATCGCGCACGCGCCCCGCCCCCTCCAGAGCTTCGCGCAGCGCGAGCCGTGACTCCTGATCGATGGCGCGCTCGGCCGCGAACGACAGGTTGGACAGGATGTACGACAGCGGGTTGTTGATCTCGTGCGCGACGCCCGCCGCCATCAGCCCCAGGCTCGCCATGTGCTCCGATCGAGCGAGCTGATCCTGCAGGCTGCTGACCGAGCTGATGGTGCGTCGCAAGGTGCGGTCGGCGTCCCGCAAGGCATCGCTGGCCTCCTTGCCCACGGTGACATCCGTCAACGTGATCAGAGCCGAGCTCGCGGCGGAGGCGGGCGTGAACTCGGGGCTCACCGACACCAGCACCCAGCACACCCCGTCCGGGCGCGGCAGCCCCAGCGTCACGTTGGATTGCGGCTTGCCCTCGCGAAATACGCGATTCCAGGGCAAATCCTGCGCCCGCAACGACTCGTGTTCGGCCGAAAGCGGCTTGTGCGGGAGGCGCTCGATGTAGCAGCACCTGCGGGCGTCGAACTCGAATTCGAGGAAGGCGCGGGCCAGGCCATTACTCGCCAGCACCACGCCGTCGCGCCCGATGCGGCAAGCGCCAACAGGAATATGGTCGAGCTCGACGAGCCGCTGCATCGAAGCCGCTGGGGCCAGTTGAGGCGAAGGGAAGGCTTCTGCATCTTCTTCCGGCGTGGTCAGCTCGACCACCTCCGCCAGCACGTAGTCCTGGCGACCCACGCTGTGCATCTGCAGCCGCATCCGGCACTTGAGCGCGGGACCTGCCAGCGGCACGAGCCAGGTGATCCACTCCAGCGGCGCGGCCTTGCGCACGTTGCGGACATGCCGCCGCCAACCGGCGATCGAGCGCGCGAACGGGTGCGCGAGCTCCAGCTCTGTGAGCGCGGCGCCATCGAGCGCGCCCGCTTCATGACCGAGCAGCGCACAGAGCTCGGGATCGACCGCCACGCAGCGCGGGGCTTTGACGTCGAGCAACGCCATCCCTCGAGTATCAGGCTGGCGCAACCCATCCCACTCGTCGCCCGCTGCCCCAGCCGCAAGAGGATCAGCACGCGTGTCGAGTTGTGGGCTCGTCATGCGGCCTCCGGTGCTCGTGCCCGGGGTGCGGGGTGTCCCCGCAGTGATTGTGCCCGGGGTCTGGGCTGTCCCCGCAGTGATGAATGCGCGGGGTGTGCCCGCAGGAGCGACATCACGTCCGGCACTCGACGCAGCGCGGATCGCACTCTCACTCTTTACCGTATACCAGAGCTCGCCTCCGTATACACGTGATCCATCACTCGATCGCAGCGGGTTTCGATCATGAGCGATGCGCTCCAGCCTGGCCGCACCCGCCGCAAAAGAAGCCGTACAGCGAGCAGTGCGCCGATATTTCACCTGACATGTCGCACCTTACAGACAGGGGCAGTTGGGCCTGCGCATTGCCCTGGCGCAGCGCGCAGCGCAGGTGACTCGGCGCCAAATCAGCCGGAGCGCGTGATCGGAAGCGCTGGGTGCAATCATGTCCAGCCCGCACGGATCCGCCGAGAATGCCTTCAGAACGTCACGCGCGTCGAAACATGGAGCTGCGTGTGCCAGCAAGAGCTGCGCGTGCACGACGTTCGGTTGAACACGAAGACTCGAGAGCGAGAGTCAGAAGCGAGTCGCTGTGTCGATGTGTCGCACGGCATTGCGATCACACTTTCTACAGGGGCAGCTGCGATTTTTCTGATCGCGAGGGCGAGTGGGCGAGCCGCCTACATGGGCCACCATCCAGGGATGCGGCGCCCGCAGTCGCACACTGCGAGCCGGCGCTCGGGGTGCGGGGTGTCCCCGCGAAGCAGCTCAGTGAGCGCCAGTGCCTGCGTCGTTTTGCGCGCCGCCGCCGCAGTCACAGGTGCCCCAGCCCCGACCGTCAGCAAGGCAAGCTTGCGCGCCTCGGCACGCAGCGGGCCCGAGGCACAGCTGAGTCAAGCCGGGAACACACAGCTGATCGGACGCAGGCGCGCGCTCGCTGGGCGCCGGCGCCGCGCTCGTGGCAGCGCTGAGCACAGGCTCTACCGCGCCATCGGCACGCTGGTGAGCGCCGCAGGCGATCACCAGCTCCCCCACCCAATCCGGTCGTTGATAGCGAGAGCCCGTGCTGCGCGGACCTGGCGCGGAGCTCACGCGCGGTGGCTCCACCGGCATGCCTGCGTTCTGCAGCACCTCGTATTCGCCGGCGCACAGCGCGGCTGCCTTCTCCCGGCAAGGCTCGATCGCCGAGCGGCAGGTGACACGGTAGAGCTCCGTGCCCGGATCCGACGGCAAGCGCACGGCGCGTGCCTCGCGCGAGCAACTCGCGAGCAGGCTCAGGGCACACAGCGCGCCAGCGCAGCGCCGCCCGACCCGGAGCAAATCAGGAGAACTGCCCGACGGGCGAACGCAGCAACAGGCCCGCATCGGAACCGTTGAGAGTTGACTCGGCATTGTTCCCACCCAGCCGCCGTTCCGACAGCAGCAACACGCTGATCAGCGAGTCCGAGTCTGCTTCGCGCAAGCTCTGGAGCCCGCGACTGCTCGGGTCGAGCAGATGTACCAGCGCGCTGAGGGCGATGCGCAGATACGTCTCGTTGGGAAATGCGTCGCGCACGATCCCATGGCGTTCACCCTCGTCGCTGGAGTGCCCGAGCTCCGCGTACATGCTCTCGATCGAGAGCAGGATGGGCAGCGTCAGGTCCGGGTCCGCCGGGGGCAGCCGACCCATGCGGCCCAGCGTCGAGCTCACGCGCTCCAGCTCGTTGGCGGCCTCCGCGTAGTGGCGGTCTTCTTCGTCGCGATGCGCCTTGATATCGACGCGTGTGGAGAGCTCCACCGCGATCGTCTCTTCGGAATCCTCCGCCGAGACCGGCACCAGCTCCTCCAGCCGGTCTCGCGCGGCGAGCGGCGGGGGCGGCGGGGGCGAGATCTTCTCCAGGCTGCGCTGCAGCTCCAGGAGCGGCTCGGGCAACAAGCTGGGATCAAAGCGGCCCGGCTTGGACGAGGAGGCGCGGTTGCGGCTGGGCGGGGGAGGCGGCAAGCGCCGCGGGCGCGCGGATTCTTCCCCATTGGAGCGCACGAATTGCATCGGGCGCGCCAGGCGGTTCAGGATCACCTCGCTCCAGGTGTGCTCGAGCGGGATGTGATTCATCAGGGCGCGAAGCGGCACGGCTTCCAGCAGCTGCTCTTCGGTGAGCCGCTGGCCTTCGCGCGCCCGGCTCAGCGCGTGCTCGACCACGCGCTGCAGCTCCGCGCGCGGCAGGCAGCTGGCGATGCGCTTGAAGCCGAGGCCGTCGGCGATGTCCTGCACTCGCAGCACGCCCTCGTTCAGGGCGGTTTCGAGCAGGAACGTCACGCGCCGGACGAGGCGATCGCGCGTCTCGGGGTCGGCGTTGTCGCCTTTCCAGAACTCGACCTCGGTGAGGAAGGTCCAGAGCTGAGCCGCGTCGAAATAGCGCACCCGATCGTCGGGGGGGATCAGCGCCAGCACCTGGCCCGCGTCCGTCAGCCCTTCTTCGAGGGCAATGCTCAGGTCTTCCGCGGCCGAGGCGGTCGTCTTGCGCGCAGCGAGGCGTTCGTTCACGCGGGTGGTGGCGGTCAGCACGCGCACGCGCAGGGCCTCGTCCGCCGCGAGGTTCTGCATGAGCACGCGCGGACCAAAGTGTCGCAAAAAGTCGCCGGGCGTGCGCCAACCCTCGGCGAGCGCAAAGTCGATCAAGGCGGCCAGGAAGCGTTCGCGTGCCGTGGGTAGGTTGGACTCGTACCGAGGCGCCGTGGCGCTACTCGAATTCATCACGAGCCATGGTACTCGGCCTCGCGTCCCGAACAACTTCAATCCTGGCCGAGAGCGGCCATTTTCAGCAACGAGTCGGCTCGTTCTGGCACCTTCGCGCGAGCGAGCCCGGGTTTCCCGGCCGCTGCGCGAAAGCGGATCGCAGCGGCTGTGCGGCCGAGTCGAGAAGTTGTAGCGAAATGGCGGTGCGGACGTCCCCGACATCCATTCCGCTTTCACTTTTTTGCCGCTCCCAGGGCCTGCGGCACCTACTCTCTGGTCCCTCGTGGGAGTCAGATAGTGAAGCGTGTCGGAGGGAGCAGTGAGTGAGGCGGTCGCACCAAGGGTTTTGGTGCTCGAAGGCGGTGGGCTGCGCGGGGCCTTCGTGGCGGGAGCACTGGCCGAGCTCCAGGAGGAGCCGTCCACGGCGTTCACGCACATCTTCGCGACCTCGGCCGGTGCGGCCTCCGCCGCCTACCTGGTCACGGGTCAGATCGATCGCGCTCTGCACATCTGGACCGAGCTCACCCACGGCAGCCAGCTGATCTCCGCTCGCCACCTGTTGCGCGGGCGCGGCTTGATGGATATCGCGGGCCTGGTGGAGGTGTTCCGCGGCGAGCATGGAGTCGATGCCAGCCGCCTCGCGGCCTCCGGCACGAGCCTGCGCATCGCGGTCACCAACTGCAATACGGGCTCAGCCGACCATGTGGCGGCCAACGCCGACAACCTCTTCCCGCTGCTGCAGGCGACGATGGCGTTGCCCGTGGTCTATGGCCGCGTGGTGCACGTGGAGGGCGTACCTTACATTGACGGCGGCATCAC
>JAICTU010000029.1 GCA_025936205.1 Polyangiaceae bacterium
CGGCGCCGAGGCCGTTCGAGATGCGGGCGAGCGCCAACGGCGCCAGTGTGCCAGCGCATGCGCCGAGCGCGCTGCCCAGTGCCGCGATGCCGAGCGCGAGCAAGGCGTATACCGCGAACACGTCGCGCGAGGTGGCGCCGAGGCAGCGCAGGATGGCGGCATGGTCGAGCCGGCTGCGCATGAAGGCATGCAACGCGGAACCGATGCCGAGCGCTCCCAGAAAAAGCGTGACCAGCCCGACCAGCGTCATGAAGCGCGAAAGCCGGGTCAGAAACCGGCGCACGCTGGCCGCCGCTTCCTGCGAGGTGCGGACGTTCACATGCGCGGACAGGGCCTGGTCCCAGTGCTGCTCCTTCCAGCTCTCTGCCTGTCCAGCAGGCAGCGCGAACAGGCGCTCGTACTGGACGCGGCTGCCGGTCGCGAGCAGGCCCGTCGCAGCCAGGAAGCGCTCGTGCAGGAAGAGGTACGGAGCCATCGAGAACTCCGCCGCAGGGCTACCCGCGCTGCGCACGAACTGCCCGAGCACCACCGCCTCGAGCTGCCCGAGCCGCACGTGATCGCCGGGCTCGAGCCCGAGCCGCCGCGCGACGCTCGGATCGACCAGCACCGAAGGCTCGCGCCCCAGCTGCGCCCACTGATCTGGCGGCGTGCTCTGGATGCTACCGTAGAAAGGAAAGCCATCACCGACCGCCCGGACCCGCACCAGCTGCGTCAGGGGGTTGCCGGCCTTCTCGCTTGCTCGGGCCAGCATGGAATAGAAGCGCACCGAAGCCGCGACGCGTGCTCCCTGCGCCTGCAGATCGTCGACCAGCGCCCGCGCAGGGCCGTGGTCGAGTGGCTGCGAACCATCGAGCAGAAGGTCCGCGCCGAGCAGCGTCTGGCCCTGCGCTTCGATGTCGTCGCGCAGGCTGCGGGTGAGGGTACGAATGGCCGTGATCGCCAGCACCCCGAGCGCGATCGCGAGCACGCAGAACAGCAGCGTCCCGCGCGCGCGGCGCGTCTCCGCGCGCGCCAGACCGATCGCGACGCGCAGCGAGATCACGCGCCGGGCCGCCGTTTTGCGCGTTCGATCACGCGGTCGAGCCGCCCGTGGCGCATGCACAGCTCGCGCTCGGCGCGCGCCGCCAGCTCCGCGTTGTGGGTGACCAGCACCAGCGTCGACTCCGCGCAGGTCTCCAGCAGCAGCTCGAGCACACGCTCACCGGCAGCCGCGTCGAGATTGCCGGTGGGTTCATCGGCGAGGAGCACCGCGGGGCGGGTGATGCTGGCGCGAGCCAGCGCCACGCGCTGCATCTCACCGCCCGAGAGCTGGGACGGGTAGTGACCGGCGCGATCGGCCAGGCCGACCCGTTCGAGCAACTCCGGTGCGCGCGCAGCGAGCGCGCCGTCACCCAGGATCTCGGCCGGAACGCGCACGTTCTCCAGGGCCGTCAGCGTCGGGATCAGCTGGAAGCTCTGGAACACGAAGCCGATGTGGCGCCCGCGAAAGGCCGAGAGCGCGTCTTCGCTCAGCCGCGTGATGGTGGTGCCGTCGACCACGACCTCGCCACGCGTCGGGCGATCGAGCCCGGCCATCAAGCCCAGCAGCGTCGACTTGCCGCTCCCCGATGGGCCAGTGATGGCCACGAACTCGCGCGGCTCGATCACCAGCTCCACCCCGTCGAGGACCGTCAGGCTGTGCTTGCCGTCCCGGTAGTCTCGACCCAACCCGCGCACCTCGATCCGACCCGTCATGTGCTAGTCACGGCTGTGGGGCAATCCGGATGATGAAAAAGCTAGCGCTCTGGGGCATCGGGCTGTTGCTGCTCGGCATGCTGGGGGGTCGCATCATCATGGGTCGACTCTGCTCGGATGCCAAGCCCTCCGGCGGCGCCAGCGCGGCGGAGCTACCGTTCTTCGCGGGGTTGCCGAAGGTCGTGAGCCTGGCACACCGTGGGGCGTCGAAGCAGGCCCCGGAGCATTCGCTGCAGGCACTCTCGCTCGCTCTCGACGAAGGGGCGGACGTGCTCGAGCTCGACTTGCGCGCCACGCGCGACCAACAGCTGGTCATCGCCCATGATGCCACGCTGGAGCGCACGCTCGGGCTGCCGCAGCGCTGGTCGGAGCTCACCTGGGCCGAGGCTCAGGCGCTCGCGGGTGCGCGTACGCCGCTGCTGCTCGCTGAAGTGCTCTCGCACTTTCCCGGCACTCACCTCAACCTGGAGCTAAAAGACGAGGACCCGGCCGTTGCCCGCCTGCTCGCGTCGCAGCTCGCCGCCGCGGGGGCCGAGCAGCGCGTGCTGGTGGCCAGTCTGCACGTCGACATGTTGCGCGAGTTCCGTCGCGCGAGCCAGGGCAAGGTCGCCACCTCGGCTTCCGTCCGCGAGGCGCTCGGCTTCTATGCTTGCTACCGCATCGGCAAGGGCTGCAGCGTGGACTATGCTGCCTTGCAGGTGCCAGCGTGGAACTGGCTGGGGATCACTTCGAGCGAGTTCATTCAGCATGCTCACCAGCTGGGGCTCGTGGTGCACTTCTGGACCGTCGACGACGAATCCAAACAGCGCGCGCTGCTCGCGGCGGGCGCGGACGGCATCATCACCAATCGCCCCGACACGCTGGCGGGGGTGCTGAGCGCCGTACGCGCCCCGGCGCAGCCGGCCCCCGACGCCAACACCCCGGCGATCGTGTTCCTCGGCGACAGTCTGACGGCGGGCCTCGGCTTGGCCCAGAGTGAAGCGCTGCCGGCCCGCATCCAGCAGCGGCTCGATGCCGCGGGCCTTTCGTATCGCGCGATCAACGCCGGTCGCTCCGGCGACACGAGCGCGGGCGGCCTGGCGCGCATCGACTGGTACTTCCGCCCGCAGATCGATCTGCGCGCGCTCGTCATCGGCCTCGGCTCCAACGATGCCATGCGCGGGCTCTCACTGGCCTCGCTGGAGCAAAACCTGCAGCAACTGATCCAGCGTACCCGGGAGCGCAAGCCCGCTGCCCGGATCTTCCTGTGGGCGCTGGAAACGTTCCCCAATCTCGGCCCCGACTACGCACGTCAGTATGCAGAGGTCTTTCCGCGCGTGGCCGAGCGGGAACACGTCACCTTGATCCCATTCCCGCTCGCCGATGTGGCGGGCCATCCCGAGCTCAATCAGGATGACGGAATCCACCCCAGCGCGGAAGGCACGCAGCTCGTGGCAGAACGCATCTGGGCCGTGCTGCAGCCGGCACTGGCAGCTGCGACTCAGTAGAGCGTCCCCTCTGCGGCGTGGACGCCTGCCTGGATGAGAATCTGCAGGGCAGCTCAGCCGCGGCGCAGCAGCTCATCGATGCGCGCCCGTTCCACGCCGTAGATTTCGGCGAGCCGCCCGACTCGATCGGATCCAGAGAGGGCTTGGGCACGCCGCAGCGCCTCGTGCGGATGCTGCTCCAGGATCCAGACTCCGAGCTGGCGCCGCACGGCAGCTTCGCAGACGCCCTCCACCACGTCGACACCGGCCGCGCGCAGCATGCGGATGCCCTCGCCATCGACGCGCGGATGCGGATCCCGCATGCCGATCACCACTCGCGCCACGCCGCGCTCTGCGATCGACTTCGCGCAAGCCGGCGTGCGCCCATGAAACGAGCAGGGCTCCAGCGTCGAGTACAGGATGGCCCCGCTGACGCTCTGCCCCCGCCGCTGCGCGTCGCGCGCCGCGGCGATCTCCGCGTGGTCCTCACCCGGGCCCTGGGTGTGGCCACGCCCGACGAGCTCACCGCTCGGGCTCACGATCACGCAACCGACCCACGGGTTGTCACCGGTCGTGCCCCGCGCGATTGCGCCCTCTTCGATCGCGAGGCGCATCCAGGTTTCGTGATCGGTGCTCATGCCTTCAGCATAGCGCCCGACTCGCGACTTCACAGGCTGATTCCGCGAGCGGTGCGCACCGGCGCGGGGTGCCCCTGCCGCAGCAGGGGTTTGGGGCCCCCCGTTGCACCGTTCAGAGCTGCAAGCTCTCCTTCAACAGCGCCAGGCCGAACCGCCACTTACCGGCAGCTGTCGCCATGCTCAGCGCCCCCGAGCGGAACTGCTGGTAGAGGTCGCCCAGGGACAGCGTCGCTTGGAGGGTTTCGCCGTCACTCGCGCCCGGATGCCCGGCGTGGCGCGCCAGATGTAGGAAAACAGCCCCGCACAGCGCTGCCACGAGGCGGCGGTTGTAAGCGAAGCGCTCGGGCAAGCTCGACAGCACCCGGGCCTCATATGCCGAAAG
This sequence comes from Polyangiaceae bacterium, assembly GCA_025936205.1. The sequence continues at coordinate 4,221 of JAICTU010000029.1, forward strand.
CAGGCTGCGACAGCCGGCCTCATCCATGCGCAGGAACATCGAGATGGCGGCGAGGTCGTAGAGTGGGTCGTTCGGGCCGGTGGTATCCCAGTCGAGCAACAGCAGGCCCTCACCGTCGTACACGAGGTTGGTCGGGTTGACGTCGTTATGACTCAGCACGAGCGGTCGATCGGAAGCTGGCGGGGACTCCGAGAGCACCCGCTGTACCGCCTCCGCAGCGAAGGACGGCAACGGCATTTGGTTCGCGTGCTGCGAGAGGCCCGACCACGTCGTGCCGAGGACGTCGCGGGGCAGTTGGGCCTCCGTATCGGGCGGCAACGGCAGCTCATGCAACCTGCGCAGCATGGTGCCGAGCTTTGCGAGCGCGACCTCCCGCGTGCGTGGATCCCAGTAGTACGCAGGGAACGAACGATCGACCACGAACTCGCTCAGCACCGCGCGCCGAGCCTCGTCGACGTGCACCATCCGGGGTGCCAGCCCCGCCTCCGCCGCGAGGGCCTGCGTCTGACAGCGCCGCTGCCAGGTCGCTGGCGGCTCCGCCGTGCCGGCCAGCTTCAGCACGAAGGCGCGCCCCTGAGCCTCGACACGATAGACACCGGCGCCCGAGAGGCCTGCCGCCACGCGCGTGATGCGCGTGCCGGAACCGCGCAGGGGGTCCGGCAAACAGTTCTCGAGGTCGTCCGTTGCTGTGCACTCTGGGTTCACGGCTCACGTGTAGCACGGCGCGCGCGGCGCATCCCGGCGCATTTGCCGGGCGCCGGCGGTCAGGCCCGGCTGATGTCGAAGTCGGCGATCAACGGGCGGTGATCCGAAGCCGTCTTGGCGAGCTTGGTCGAGCCGACCTCGAAATGCACGAGCCGCACCGAGCCGCGGAAGAACAGCCCGTCCAGCGGGCGCAGCGGCAAGGCCGCCGGGAACGTGTTGCGCAGCGAGCCCGCACGCTCCAGGCGCTGCGGGGCGAGGAAGCGCGGCCCGAGGCTGCCCCAGACGTCATTCAGATCGCCGCCCACGATCAGCGGCGTGCTCGCGTGCAGGTGATTGAAGCTGTCGCTGCCGACGAAGCGCGAGAGCTGCTGCGCCCGCTCGCTGCCGGCGAGCCCGAGATGCAGGTTGTGCACGACCACCGTGCGCCGATGCTCGCCGATGGGCACCCGCACGTGGCTCTGGATCGCGCCGCGCACCTTGCGTGAGCCGATGGTGAGATCGATATGCTCGACCTGCGAGAGCGGGAAGGCCGACAGGATCAGGTTGCCATAGTAGCCGCGCTTGAAGCAATGCTCCGGATGAAACGCAGCATGCATGCCCATGCGCTCGGTCAAGATCGAGACCTGATCCTCGGAATGCAAGCGCGGGATGCCGCGCGCGACCTCCTGCAGCAGGATGATCTTTGCGTCATATGCCTTCAGGCATTCGACGATCCGCTCCGGGCTGTAGCGCCCGTCGGTCCCGCCCACGCACTTGTGAATGTTCCAAGTGATGACGCGCACGCGCTGGTGCTGATGGTGAGCGGCTCCGGAATGCATCAACCGACGACTACGGCAGCCTTCGCGAAGCCACCAGCTGGTGTGAAAGGGTAGGACATCAGGTGCGCTCTTCGGCGCTGAAGCCTGAAATTCTACCGTGTACCGGTCGGTAATCCAGCCCCGGCTTGCGCATCCGGAGCAGCGGTGTAAGAAGGGATGCTTGTCAGCGCCAATACGCCACGCCGGCCGCCAACCGCACGATTTTGCCCCCAAAGCCGCGCTCTATGGGATCGCGGTCATCGCTTTTCTGGCCAGCGCCACTGTGGCACTGCCCAGCGCCGCGCAGTCGGGCAACGGCGGCACCGGGGGTAGTCTCACGGCTGCCGGCGGAACCGGTGGCGGTGGTACCGGCGGCAGTGGTACCGGGGGCAGTGGTACCGGGGGCAGTGGTACCGGCGGCAGCGGCAGCGGCACTGGCGGAGGTGGCGGCAGCAGCATGACGGGGGCGGGCGGCTCGCTCGACGATCCGGGTGCCAGTTGCACCAGCGCCGCACCCCAGGAGTGCCCCGACCGCTGTCCGATGTTCGCCACGTGCTCCGTGGGCTCGAGCGCGCAGGGCGTGCGCCTGTACTATCGCGTCGACGACCAGCGCTTCGATTGCGACGGGGTCAACTGTGCAGCGGCTCTCGCCGACCTCGGCGACTACTGCTGTGAGCGTGGCAAATTTGCGCCTTCCGACGACGATGGCGGCTGTACACTGCCTCGCGCCGGCGCCGGCGAAGGCTCAGACGGCACGGCGTGGCTGAGCGTGGGCTTCGGCCTGTGCGCCGCGGGCTTCGGGCTGGTTCGGCGGCGGCGCGCTCGGCCGCAGTAACAGCGCGGCCAGCTCCGCCACGTGCGGGTCATCGATGCCCAGCGTGCGCAACACCGCGTGCAACTCCAGCACGTATTGCAGATTAGTGCCGCTGGGCCCCACGGCGCGCTTCACTTGACGCGCGATCTCGTCCAGCCCCGCCGGGCCGAGATAGTCCGGGTTGTCGGGGGCTGCCACGTACACGAGCGCCGGCCAGACACCGGCACGCTCACCGTCGCAGCAGTGAAACTCCAGCCAGCGCCGCTCGTAGCCGCCTTGCTCGCGTAGATCCAGCTCCCGCAGCGTGGCCTCTCGCAGCGCCGGATCGAGCCGGTAGGCCACGCCCCAGCAGACGCCGTCATCGTCTTCCGCCAGCGTCAACACGCGGCCTGGCGCGCCTGGCAGGCCCCGGTGATCGGTCGACCCCTGCCAGAAGCGGCGCGACCAGCCCCGCACAAAACCACGAGCCCGCTCGGCAAACGCGAAGCCGGGGCGCCAGATCAGCGAGCCGTATGCGAACAACCACGAAGGATCGGTGTGCAACGCCGCACAGGGATAGCGCGAAGCACCACTGAACTGAAGCAGATCCGACGAGCCGGCGGGCATGCGCGAGTAAAGCTTTCAGCAGACCTCGCGTTGACGTCCCGAATGTTTCAGAATCGGCGCATGACCGCACTTTCCGGGCTGCGCTTCGACAACAGCTTTCAGCGCAGCCTGCCCGCTGATCCGGAGGAGAACGGGCGCCGCCGACAAGTCCTGCGCGCCTGCTACTCGCGCGTGGCGCCCACGCCCGTGAGCGCACCGCGCCTGCTGGCGTACAGCCGCGAAGCGGCCGAGCTGATCGATCTGGGCAAGGAGGACTGCGAGTCGGAGCTGTTCGTCGAAGTCTTCTCCGGCAACCGCGTGCTGGCAGACATGCAGCCCTACGCTGCCTGCTACGGCGGGCATCAGTTCGGCAACTGGGCTGGGCAGCTCGGCGATGGACGCGCCATCACGCTCGGTGAGGTGCGCAGCTCGGGCGGGCAGCGCTGGGAGCTCCAGCTCAAGGGCGCCGGCCCCACCCCGTACTCGCGCACTGCTGACGGGCGCGCCGTGGTGCGCTCCAGCGTGCGCGAGTTCTTGTGCAGCGAAGCGATGCACCACCTGGGCGTGCCCACCACCCGCGCGCTCAGCTTGATCGCCACTGGCGACAGCGTGGTCCGCGACATGTTCTACGACGGGCACCCGCGCGCCGAGCCCGGCGCCGTGATCTGCCGCATGGCGCCGACCTTTCTGCGCTTCGGGAATTTCGAGATCTTCGCCTCCCGCAACGACGAACCCACCCTGCGCGCGCTCGCCGAGTACACGCTCGGCCAGTTCTTTCCCGGGCTCGGGGCGCCGGGCCCCGAGAGCTACACGGCCATGTTCCGCGAGATCTGCCGCCGCACGGCGATCATGATCGCCCACTGGATGCGCGTCGGCTTCGTGCACGGCGTGATGAATACCGACAACATGTCGATCCTGGGCCTCACCATCGACTACGGCCCCTACGGCTGGCTCGATGACTTCAACCCCGGCTGGACGCCGAACACCACCGATCGCAACGGCCGCCGCTATCGCTACGCCCACCAGCCCGGTATTGCACTGTGGAACCTCGTGCGCTTCGCGGAGGCACTGCTGCCCTTGATCCGCGTCACGGCGCAGCTCGAGACCGCGCTCGGCGAATACGAACGCACGCTGAGAGATCAGCTGTACGAAATGCAGCTCGCCAAGCTCGGCCTCACGCCGGGCGACAGGGCAGGGGCCGCCGACCTCGATCGCGGCACGAGCGCGGACACCGGCGAAGCGCCGCCGCTGGGCGTCGAGCTCGGCGACGGCTTGATCGACGAGCTGCTGGTGGTGCTCACGCGCGCCGAGACCGACATGACGATCTTCTATCGCCAGCTGGGGGAGGTCCCTGCCGATCGCGACTGGCTCCAGCGCCCCGACGGCGAGCTCATCGAACCTCTGCGGGCTGCTTATTACTCGCCCGACGATCTCACCCCGGAGCGAGTGGGGCCGCTCGCGAGCTGGGTCAGGCGCTACCTCGGCACGCTGATCGACCGCGGGACTGCGCCCGCCGAGCGGCTCGCGCGCATGCGAGCGGCCAATCCCAGATACGTCCTGCGCAACTATCTCGCGCAGCTGGCGATCGACGAAGTCGAACGTGGCGAGACCGGCAAGCTGCTCGAGCTGCTGGAGGTATTGCGCCGTCCCTATGACGACCAGCCCGGCCGCGACGAGCTGGCGCAGAAGAGGCCCGATTGGGCCCGGCAGCGCGCGGGCTGCTCCATGCTCTCGTGCAGCTCGTGAGGGCCCGCAGCAGGCCGTCCCGGAGGGCACTCCTGGCGAGAGCAGCGCGCTGAGGCTTCCGAGCCCCCCGACGGAGCACCCCAAGCGTGCTGAACCGCCGTCCGGGTCGACGAAAAAGGACGTCGGAGAGGTGACAGAGCCCTTGCTGATCCGAAAGTCAGTGGGTTACATGTGCGCATCCTCTTGCAGCCCCGGGGTCCAAAAGAGCCCGGGGTTGCCACCCAAACCTTGCGGTTTGGGCGCTCTGGAAGCAGAGCAGGGTAGCTGTCTCGCGAGGATGGCGGAATTGGCAGACGCGCTAGATTCAGGTTCTAGTGGCCGAAAGGCTGTGGAGGTTCAAGTCCTCTTCCTCGCACGAGTGATTTCGGGGCTCTGAGAAGAGCAGGTACGGGCGCGCCGGGGGTGGCAGCGCCCGTTTGTGTTTGTGCTCCTTGCGGTCGGGGCTCGTTACGGCCTGAGCGGCACTTCGAGATAGGCGGCGAGACCACGGGCGCAATACGCGGAGTGGTCTCGCAGATCGAGCGAGTCGCAGCCCCAGGGTCCGATGGCCAGCTCGCGCTCGCGTCCGAGCTGAGCCGGGCGCGGATACCGGCCCCGATGTGCAGCTGAAGGGCATCGAGCTCGCGCATGAACTGGGCGGCGTGTGCCTCACCATCAACCCGGGAGAGTGCCGTCGTGCGACGCTGCGGCTGATGCGCGACCGGCGAGACCGTGCGTCTCGCTTCCGGGACCGGCGCCGCGTCTCGATCGCGGGACGGACTCAGTCGCGGCGAACGGCGACCAGCGCCTGACCCGCCGGGTATTCCTTGGCGATGATGCGACACTCGGCGAAGCCCGCCAGCAGCGGGTCCTTCCAGGCATCAGCGCCGTATTCGGTGTAGACGAGATGGTCGCCAGGATTTGCCGGGGTGCCGTGGTAGCTCGGCGGCAGCCCCTTGCGCGAGCGGGTGAGCCGATCCACGACGATCGGGACGGTGTAAGCGCAGATGCCCCGCGATCGGAGCACGCGCCGGCACTCGCGCAAGCCCGCGATCGGATCGGGCACATGCTCGAGCGTGTCGGAGTGAACGACGACGTCGAAGCTCTGATCCGCAAAGGTGAGCTTCGTCATGTCGCCCTCGGGGTAGCGGATCAGGGTGTGCCGGGGCAGGCGCTTCAGAAACTTGGTGAGCATGCCGGCCTCGTTGATCTCCAGCACCGAGAGCGACGCGGCTGCCGGGCTGGCGATGAACTCGCTGAACACACCGGGGTAGTCGAAGTTCACGAGCAGCGCATGCGCGAGCGCCATCGTGCGCAGGTTCGAGCCGCAGCGCGCGCACATCAGCCCCTGCTGCCGATCGATGTAGGCGGCTTCGGCAGGTGCGAGCTCCCACTCCTGGATCAAGGCCGGCCAGAGCACGCGCCGCAGCCGCAAATCGGCGTGGCCGCAGCAGCTGCAACCCGGCGTCACTGCCGCCGCCTTCGTCCCGATCACGTCCTGCACTGCTTCCATGCTCACTCCCTGCGCGCGAGCGCGCAGCAGCACCAACGGCGCGTCCCAGCCAGCTCAGAACCCTCCCGACGAGGAGCGCGGCGTCAGGGGTCTCTGCGCTGGAACCGGACGTTGCCGACCGGCAGGTACTGAGTGCTGCCGTAGTCGAACACGGCCCGGACCAAGCTGCCGATCAGATCCTCGCCACTGCGCGAGAGGAAGAGCTGGGCGGGTGGGCCTCCAAACGCGACCGTACAGCCCGTATCCGTGCACGTGCAGGCCTGGCACAGCCAGTCCAACCTGCAATCGTAGTGGACGCGGTGCTTCATCTCCTCGCCGTTGCAGCCCGCGGAGGGGTCCGGGCTGAGAGTGACGCACGTGTATCTGCCGTCCACGAATCGGGAGGGCTGCAGAGGACACCAGTCGCGGTACGATTCCGCGGGCGTGTAGCTGATCCACAGCACCCCGTCTGGAACGGCATAGCCCAGCACACGATAGGCGAAACCCTCGAGCGGCGGTGCCGCGCTGAGGTCTCCGCTGATGCCGCTCTGAAGGCCGGCGGGGTATACCGCGCCCGGCGCAGGTTCGGGTACGGGCCCCTGTCCGAACACAATCTGGCCCCCCAGCTGCTGGAAGGTGGGCTCCTCCATCGATAGATCTAGCGTGATCTCCGTCGAACCAGAGGGAAACACGTACGCCGGCCGTTGGCCTTCCGCATCCGCGGGACGAAACATGTCCTCTGCTCGTCCCACCCAATGACCCTCGACAAAGGAGTCGAGCTTACCGTCGCTCGTCACCACGGAGCTGCGTTCGCTCGGATCAAACGCCGAGCCCGTGCCGGTGTCGCCGAGATCTCGCTGCTCCAGCTCATTGCCGCCGCACGCGGGCACGAGGCTCGCGAGCCACACCAGACAGGTCCGCGCGAAAAAGGACGAACTCGAGAATCTTGCTTGGCGCTTCATGTTGATAGCCCGTGAGTGTCTCGCGCTTCTCGAATTCGAGTCTGGATGCTCGGCGCTGATTCGAACGACGGTAAGCTCAAGGCGTGGGCGCCGCGCTGGCACAGCTGCTGTCGAGCCGCGAGCGGTACATCGACTGCGGGTTCGTCTGCTCCAGCGCCGCCAGCGCCTCACGGGCCGCCGCGACCTCGCCCAGAACACAGGAGGCCAGCACAGCGCTTGCGAGGCGCTCCTCGCGCAACAAATCGCGAGGCGCTCGACGGTCCAGATCGCTCAGCCACATCCGCGCCTGAAGGCCATCGGAGTGGCGCACGGCGGACTCCGCCCGGCGCAGCAACTCGAGCGCCTCGCCGAGCTCGAGTCCCTGCTGTGGCAGTCCCTGCCGTGGCAGTCGCTGATGTGGCGGCTCGACAGAGGGCGGCTGGGAAGGATGCGATACCGCGCGGGCTGCCGGGCGCGCGAGAGCGCGACGCGGCGTGGCCTGCTCGACCTCCACGGCGGGCGGCTCCGGCGCATGCAACGGCTCGTCCAGCGCAGTCACGGCGCCCTCGACGGGCAGAGGAGCCGTCGCTGGCGTAGTGGCCACCGGGCGCTCTGCCGGGCTCTGCACAGGCCGCGGCGGCGCATCCGCGCGTCCGATCCAGTAACCAACGACGCCCGTCGCGAGCCCAAAAGCTGCAAACTTGCCGGCGCGCGCCACCAACGGCCAGCGGCGCGCACCCGACCGCATGCGCGCACCCGAGCCCGCGAGCTCCAGGCGCGCCTCGAGCGCTGCGAGGTTCCGCGCCGCATCCGCGGGCGTCGGCTCCTTCGAGCCGCGCACTCGCTCCAGCACCTGCTCCGCGGACAACGCGCCACGCGGGTTCATGGCTCGCCTCCCTGGGCGTCGATCCAGGTCCGGAACGATTGGCGCAGCGAACGCACGCGATGGTAGATCGTGGTGACCTCCAGCCCTGTCGCTTCCGCGGCCTCTGCGGGGGTCATCTCCTCCAGCAAGCTGGCGACAAGCAGCGCACGTCGTTCGTTGTCGAGCGTGGACATGAAGCCCTCCACCAGCGTCCAGGCCTCCTGCGCCTCGCGCTCGAGCAGCGGATCTGCCAGGGGCGAGATCAACACGTGTGGAAGCGGTAGGAGGCCGCCCCGACGCCGCTCGGTTCGGTGCAGGTTACGCTGGACGTTGACCGCGATCCCGACATCGCGATGCCCGGCGCTGGACCCGGCAGCGCCCCGTACTCCAGAACGGCGCTCGCACTGGCAAAGCCGCGCGCCTGCCACGCCTCGGTGCCGCTCGTGGCAACAAGCGCGCCCGCAGCCTCCACCGCTGGGATCGTAGCGGGCGCCGCTTCGGGGGAAATAGGCGCCGGCGCGGGCTCGGCCACGCTGGGCGGCGCCATCGCGAGCGCGACGGCCAGCGCCGCAGCATCCGCGAGGTCGTCGCAGCTCGTCGCCTCGAAGAGACGTGAGCTGCGGCGCGCCGACTCGAACGTCTCGAGCACGAGCCGGTAGCCGCTGGCGGTCGCTACCACGCTCCCCCGGACGCGCGACAGCCTGCCGAGTGTGTCGGGCTCGTACCCGAGGACCGAGCTCAGCCGGGCATATAGTTCCAACGCGCCCGGGCACGCCTCGGGCGCGTCCCAGTCCATCAGCCCCGCGGCGCCCGCGGCATTCGCCGATCGCGACACAGCGAGCGCTCCGAGCACGGCTAGCGAGCAGCGCGCAAAGCGGAGGAAACATCTGGGAGCAGTTCGGTGGTTCACGCTTGACCCAGAGTAGCACCTCGCAACAGTCAGGTCAGCGGCGTGGCAGGTCTGCATGGCCTCGAAAACGCCACAGGCACCGTGCAACGGGTCGAGATGAGACGCTGAGCGTTCTCGCATTGGCGCGGCCCGCACGCACGTCGTACGACGTGAAGAGTCGCGCATGCACCTCTTGGTTCGCCGCCGGGGAGCTCGCCCCTCGTGACCGCCGCCTTCGATCTGACCGTCGCCCCACGCCGTATCGGCATCGTAGCCGCGAATTCGACGAGCTATGTCGAGGCGGTGCTCTCGGCGCTGGAACGCGGCGACGTCGTGGTACCGCTCTCCGCGCTCGATGACGATCGCGCGGCGGCCGCCGGCGTGTCGGAGACGCTGGAGCCGACCGGCGGAGCATCGTGGTTCGCGCGCCGGCACTCGCCGGGCGAGAGCGACGAGCTGGCCATGATCGCGTTCACGTCGGGGACGACCGGCAAGCCCAAGGGTGTGCTGCTCTCCCAGCGCTGCCTGGGGGATGCCTGCCGGCGGCTGATCGCGGTGATGGGGATCGATGCCTCCATCCGCGAATACATCGGCGTACCCGTGTATCACTCGTTCGGCTTCGGTCGCTGCAGGACGGTGGCCGCCGCGGGCGGGGAGTTCTTCTTGCCGCGGCGTGGCTTCAACCCGGTGGAGTGCGCCGAGATGCTGCGCGCCGGGCGCATCAACGCGCTGTCGATCGTCCCTACGCTGGCGCGCATCCTGCTGCAGAACGCCGCGCTGTTTCGTGGCGCGGGTGAGCGCCTGCGCTGGTGCGAGCTCGGTAGCCAGTTCATGAGTGCCGAGGAAAAGCGCGCGCTGCGCGAGCTGTTTCCGCAGGCGGTGATCGTTCAGCACTACGGGCTCACCGAGGCCTCCCGCGCGTCGTTCTTGCCCATCTCCGAGGTCGACGCGGCACGGCTCGACTCCGTGGGCAAGCCTGCGGGTGACACCGAGCTACGCATCGATGACGAGGGGCGGATCGCGATCCGCGGCTCGCTGCTCGCGAGCGGCCTGCTGATCGACGGACAGCCCCGGCCGCTCGTGGCTGCGGACGGCTGGTTCCACACGACCGACAATGGCGCGCTCGAGGAGGGCTGGCTCTACTTCCGCGGCCGCGCCGATGACGTGATCAACTGTGGTGGCGTCAAGGTGGCGCCCGAGGCGCTGGAGGCCGAGCTGAGCGCGGCGCTGCAGCTCGCCGGCGGTCTCGCGGTCGCGCGCGCTCCGCACCCGCTGCGGGGCGAAGGCGTGCTGGTGGCGGTGACCCCAGAGGTCTCACGCACACATGCCGAGATCTTCGCGGCGGCCAAGCAGGCGCTGGAGCGGCGCGGGCTGCATGCCGCCGACGCGCTGCGGGTGGAGACGATCCCGGAGCTGCCGTGTACGGCCGCCGGCAAGGTGCAACGGCGCCGGCTCTCGGAGTTGGTAGCGGAAAGGCAACCTGCATCCCCCGCAGCCGCGCTGCCCGCGCGCGCCGATCGCGAGACGGTGCGGGGCGTGTTCTCGGCCGCGCTCAACGGCCACTCGCCACAACCCGGCGACACGTTCGTCTCGCTCGGCGGTGATTCGCTGAGCTTCGTGCAAGCGACCGTCGGTCTCGAGCGGATCTTGCAGCGCGTGCCGCCGAACTGGGAGAGCCTCACCGTCGCGGAGCTGGAGCAGTTGCCGCAGGCGCGGGAAAAGTCCTTCCTCGTGCCGCTCGAGACCGGCATCGTGATCCGGGCGCTGGCCATCCTGTCCGTGGTCAACACCCACATCGGGCTCGGGCTGCTCGCGCTCGGTCTGATCGGCTCCATCCCGGGGGGGACCCACCCCTTGATGCTGCTCTCGGGGCTCGGGTTTGCACGCTTCCATGGCGCGAAAGCCATCGCCTCGCGCACAGCGCAGCCGGTCTTCAGCTATCTCGCGCGCATTCTGCCCGGCTACTGGGCGATCACACTGGCTCTGCTGGTCATCTACCATCCGAGCCATCCGCAACAGTTCCTGCTGCTGTACTCTTCTTTCGGCGCCGATCGCCTGTTTGGTTTCTGGTTCATCGAGGCCCTGGTGCACGCGAACCTGTTGCTGCTCGGGCTCGCGTTCGTGCCGCTCCTGCGGCGCACGTACCAGGCCGCTCCCTTCGCGTCTTCGCTGGGGCTCGCGGGGCTGGCCTACGCGGGCGCGCTCGGCTGGAAGGAGCTGGCGGGCGGCGATCCGCGCAATATCGTCGGCGCGCTCTGGATGTTCGCGCTGGGGATGGCCGTGTTTCACGCGCAGCGGCGCCGCGAGCAGATCGCCGTGCTGGCGGCGCTCCTGCTGGGAGCCCTCACGCTCATGAACCTGAGCGACCAGCTGTGGACGGTCCTCGGCGGCGGCGCCGTCTTGCTGATCCCGCGCCTCACGCTACCGCGGCCGCTGGCCGCCCTGACCACGCTGCTGGCGAAGGCATCCCTCTTCATCTACCTGGGCCACCTGCTGTGCGCCAACACCGCCACGCACTTCTTCCACGTGGACGCTGTCGAAGCGCGCTACTTGTTCGGCCTGGTCGGCGGCGTCCTGCTCTACTTCTGCAACGAGCTATTCTGGGGCACCGTCGCCAGTTTGCGCAACGCCCGTGGGCTGCAGCGGGCTCCCGAAGTCGCCGACTGAACCCTGCGCGCCGAGCGGGGCGCCTGCGCTGCGCCGGGCTGCAGCCGATGTGGGCTGCACAGCTCGCTGCGCAGCGCTGCACGTTTTGTAAAATTTCCCTCCAGATTGAGCACCACGACCCGTAACTGGATCTGTCGTTTTTAACCAATGGAGTGTTTCAGCATGAATCAGTGCCGTGCGTTTGGCTATCTGCTGTGCGCGATCGCGAGTGGCTGCGGTGGGCAAGCCCAGGACGACTCGAGTCTGGGCGAGTTGCAGGAGCCAATCGTGCGCGGGACAGAGACCGACGCCTTCCGGCAAGTGGTCATGCTGCACATCCAGCACCAGAGCGGAACCACCCGCTGCAGCGGCAGCTACATCGCTCCGCGCGTGGTGCTCACCGCCGCACACTGTCTGCGCGCGAACGATGTGCCGCAGCTGTCCTACGTCTACTTCGGCAACGAAGCCGCGCCCCCGAGCGGCGCGCTGCCGGAGATTCCGCCGCCCGGGCAACGCTCGGATCTGGCCGGAGTGGAGAGCTTCCGCACCCATCCCGACTACAACCCTGGCGTGAACTATCCCGACCTGGCGATCGTGTACCTGGATCGCGATCTGCCGTTTGCCCCGTTGCCACTGCTCACCGAGCACGTGGGCCGCCGGTTTGTGGGTGACAAGGCAACGATCGTCGGTTGGGGCGGCAGCCGCGCGTTGGTCGCCGACATCAGCCAGGTGGAAGGCGCCGGCATCAAGCGTCGCGGGCGAGTCACCATCAAAGGCAGTCCCAGCGAAGCGGACTTCCACGCGGACGACCCGAATCCAGGCATGCTCGACCCGGCGATCCGCGCCGATTCACTGAAGGCCGACGGTCACGCGCCGAATTCCAACGGCTGCGCCGGTGACTCGGGCGGCCCCCTGCTGGTCGAGAAGGACGGGCGCTGGTACGTGGCAGGCGTCGGCTACTGGACGGGCCTGTTCTGTGAGGACTACTCGATCTACTCGCGCATCGATCCGTTCCTGGGTTTCATCAAAGACGCGCTGCGCGGCGCCGGCAAGGCGCCGCTCGTGCCGCGGCTCGAGTGCGTGGACCAAGCCGAGGACGGCACGTATACCGCCTTCTTCGGCTACGACAATCGCAACGGCATCTCGCTCGACATCCCGTACTCGCGCAAGAACTCTCTGCCCGGAGACGACGCAAACGCGCGCCCCGAGCTCTTCGGTCCAGGCGACCATCCCTGGGCGTTCTCGGTCAACTTCACCAAGAAGCAGAAGCTGCGCTACACGCTGGACGCGCCAGCGGGTCCCGCACGCGTCGCGACGGCCGATCGCAATGCGCCGCGCTGCGACTGCGCCGCCGCGTGTGATGCGGCGCTCGCAGCGGAGTGCTCCGAAGGCAACTTCACCCGCGCCGACTGCGTCGCGGGCTGCATGCCCCTCGCTCAGATCTTTCCAGGTTCCTGCCAGGACGAGCTGAACGCCTACTACCGCTGCCAGGCAGGGCTATCGCCCTCGGCGGACAACTGGATCTGCGATCCGTCGTTCATCCCGCAGCCGGTGCTGTGCCAGGACGAGTTCATGGCCGCCGTGGTCTGCGCGGGCTTCTGAGCCGCTAGCGGGGTTTGAGGATCAGCGGGCTTTGAGCCGTTCTGCGCGGCACAAAGCCCGCTTTTCCCCCACAAATCTCAGCGAAAGTGATGGTACAGCGGCAGATCGGCGGGGGCAGGGTAGAAGGCCATGCGGTTGGCGTTGCCCATGCCGGGGCTCGTGATCAGGGTCTCCGGCAGGGTGGGCGAACCAATGTCCGAGTTGACCGCGAGCTGCTGGGACGACAAGCGGCCGAAGCGGTTCTGATCCAGGGCAAGCCAGAGACCGCCGCTCTCGTCGAACGCGGGACGCTCGAGCAGCGCCGTCACTCCGATGGCGATCGTCTTCTCGGCGATCACCGTCCGAGATCCGGCCAGGGCCTGAGCGTCGAGCCCGATGCGCGCCAGCTGGTTGGAGCCGAAGTCGATCAGCCACAGACCGCCGGTGGCATCGAACACCAGGTTGCTCGCTTCGAGGTCCCGCGTGTCAGCCTGGTCGCGCACCTGCAGGCTCAGATCTGCGGACTGGTCAGTGGCGCCTTCGAGGCGCGCTGCATCGTAGCGCAGCACCTTGCCGGAATCAGTGATCCACAGGTTGTTGCTGTAGTCGAAGGCGAGATCACCGTTGTCTGTCAGGTTGCTGATCGTGACCGCGGGCGCGACAGTGCCGGAGCCGGCCAGATCGTTCGGGCTCAGCCGGGAGACGCGGCCGCCGCAGGTGCTCACCCAGAGCGAGCCAAACAGATCAAAGGCAAAGGCGTGCAGCGCTGGCGCGCAAGGGATGCCGTCGATGTCGATGCGGCGATCAGCGATCTTGTTGCCTGAATCGCCCAGGGTCGCGGCAGGGAAGCGCATCAGATGCGGCTCGGACACGGTAGCGCCCATGGCCCACAGATTGCCGAGCGCATCGAAGGTCAGATCCTTTCCGGCTCCGCCCGTGACCGTCACCGCCGGTTCGGTGCCGGTGCTGCTCGCCTCCAGATTCGCCGCCGCAAAGCTCAGCACGTCGCCCGTGCCATTCGAGCTGTTGGTCCAGAGCTGGTGGCTGGTGGTTACCGGCTGATAATGGACCGTGACAGCGTGCGTTTCACCTTCGGACAGGCAGAACTCGGCTTCCTCGAGCTGCACGTCGTACATCGTGCGCACGATCGGATCGTACCCCGCCACGCGCTCCGCCTTCACAAGGTAGGGGCCGCCGACGACGTTGCCGAGCGAGCGAGAGCTGTTGACGCCCCAGGCCTCGATCGGACCACCCACGATCACATCGGCATCCACCCCCTCGGGCAACCCCGTGATCACCACCTCGAGCTGGGCGCCGCCCTTGGCCGGGCAGACAGGGTTTTGCCCTACCGAGCCCGCGGCTCCCGCCGTGCCGTAGCTTCCCGCCGTTCCCACCGCACCGGATGCGCCGCCGCGCCCGGAGACGCCGGAATCTCGCTCACGGGTGCCCTCCGTGCAGGCGATGGCACAGTAAAGCGGAAACAAGGCAACAGCCACTCGGCGGCACTGCATGACATTCTCCGGGCGAGGAGCAGTGTCCCATTTGCGGACAGACTACTCCTGTTCTCCCCGAGAACGGTCGCAGGCGCGGGGGCTGAAACCTCAGGGTACTGGCAGCTCCGAGGCCAGCCCGAAGTTGGGCCCAGTCGCAGGGCATGTTCGCGAGCCTGCCCAGCACCACGCCGAAGCTGCTGTTCGACGTTATCGATCGTTCCTGACGGAGCCTCCGACCCAGGCCTCCGACTTCCAGAAAGACCTCGTCACGATTCCCTGATGCACGCATCCAGCGAGCAATGCCGCGCGGCGGACCGCGTCGCCCTTCAGGGGCTACAACGCTGCCAGAGCTCCAGCGTCCGCGGATCGGGCTGCCCGTCGCAATAGCGATCGAGCGCTTCGAGAAAGGGCCGCGGATCCGGCGCGGCCCGGCAGAAGAGCGTCATCGACGAACGGAACTTCAGGTCGTCGGGCGTATCGAAGATCTCGAACAGCGTGCGGTCGCGGAGCGCATTCACGAGCCCCGTACACTCGAGCAGGCGCTGCCCCAGCGTCGGGTGCGCCGCATAGGCGACGGCCTCGGCCTTGGACGCAATCGCATAGCGCTGCGCCATCGAGCTCAGCCCGAGCCCCCTCAGCTGCGGGAACACAAACCACATCCAGTGGCTCTCCTTGGAGCCGCGACGCAACTCCGCGACGACGCTCGCATAGATCGGCGCCTGGGCGGTCAGGAAGCGCTGCAGCTGGAAGGGGTCGTCGGCCATCACGCGAGCGCTAGCACGGGAGCGCCACACGTTCGACTTGTGCAGCGCGACGGGGGCAGCCAACGTGGGGAACCACCCGAAAAAGCCGCTGACGCCGGCCCGTTCGCCCGGTGGAAGCCCCGCTTCGTCCCGTCCAGGGAGCGGCTCGTCCCATGGCGCTGGGCAGCTCTTGCCGCTGCGCGTAACGAAGCAGCCGCGCCCACGGCGACGCTGACACTCCCGAAAAGGGTTCTCGGGAGCGACGCGGGGGTGATTTTGGGGGAGCTTTGAGGCCCTCATGCACTCAGTCGGTAGGCTCGACCTCACGCGAGCCGCACCCGTCGCTCATCCCGACACCATGGCAAGAAGATTCTAGCCGCGGGCGACGCCAAGAGACCGGGAGGTTCTGTGACGCTCGAGAGAGTGGTGATAAGCGCAAAAGGGATGGGGAAGGCAGCTACGTCCAGAACGTCGGGCCGTGCGTTGTGGCGCCGAAGCTGGGCCTGCGCCCTGACGCTGGCCGCGGGGGCCCTGGCCTGCAACGACGAGCCGACGGGGGAGGTGCACCTCGCCACCTGGTGGGGGCAGCGCGGTGAATTCGCTGCTCCGTTCCAGACGCTGCAACGCAGCTTGCTCGACACCGCCGGGCTCGACGTGGCCATCGTCAGTCCGGCGCAGAGCAAGTACTACCACATGCTGTGGGTCGACAATCAGCTCAGGCCCAACACGGAGTCGCCCACCCCGCTCGATGTGGTGGCGTACAACAATGGTGGGGATG
This sequence comes from Polyangiaceae bacterium, assembly GCA_025936205.1. The sequence continues at coordinate 20,275 of JAICTU010000029.1, forward strand.
TGTTGCGCTCGACGCACTGCGGTCACTCGCGGTACGCGCCACAGACCGCCCGCCTGCGCGCCGTGGATGACGCCACGCTGGGGCCGCTTCACATCGACCGGAACTGGATTGAGGGGGCCTTCGATCCAGAGGTGCTGAGCACCGTAGAATGCGATGATCACTACTACGCGTTGCCCGTCGGCTTGCACCAGGTCAACACGCTCTTCTACAACAAAAGGCTGTTGCGAGCCGCCGGCTTCGATGTGAATCAGGATGGCTCGGGAGAGCGCCCCCTGCCTGACACGCTGGACGAGTTCGAGCAAGCGGTGGACGTGATCCGCCGCATGCTCGAGGACCGCGAAGGGGGCCCCGCCGGCGCGTCCGCGATCGCGCTGCCGCTCAGCGACAGCTGGACGTTGAGCTTGTTCTTCATCGAAAACATCATGCTGGCGAGCGCTGGCGCCGATCCGTACCAACAGTATTGGGGCGGCCAGAACTGTGATGCGAGTCTATTCGAGAATGCCATGCAGCACGTGCGCGCACTCAAAGCTGCCCATTCCTTCAGCGATCGCAGCCTGAGCGAGAAGAACGCCCTGGAAGAGCTCGGTATCGGCCAAGCAGCGTTCATGGTCACCGGCGACTGGGCAGTCACCGAGATCGAGCAGAACGATGTGGGGTACATGCCGTTTCCGGGCACTCGAGACCTGTTCGTGTTCACCGCCGACGTATTTGCCCTGCCGGACACGGCGAACAGCGACGTCGAGAACGGGTTCGCCTGGTTGCGCGCCGTGACCGGGCTCGAGACCCAGCGCGAGTTCGCGGAACTCAAACACGCGCTCTCCGCGCGGCGTGACGACCCCGAGCGGCCGCCGCGTGGCCAGACGAGGGTGCGATCCTTGCCCGCGTTCCTGCCCGGCGCGGAGCTCGACGCGCCGAGCGATTACAAGGAGGCGTTTCAGGACCTGTCCGATTGGCTGCTGCGCTGGCTCCAGGATGAGGAGACCGATGCCGCCCTGAAAGGCTACGCGTCCGACGAGTGCGCCAAGCTGCGAGCGGCCGCGCTGGGGCCAGGCGATGTGCGCTGAGCGACGCGCGCACCGGCGCAAGCGCTCGTCGGCATGGCTGCCGCTGGCGCTGCTACTCCTGCCGAGCACAGCGAGCGCTCGAGCGCCGGAGGAACGCGATCTGGAAGTCGGCCTCAACTACCACGTGCCCCAGTCCTGTCCTTCGGGCCGCCTGTTTCTCGAAGCGCTGCGCGAGCACCTATCGGCGGGCGACGGGCCCGTGGACACCGATGTGCAGATCGTGCGCCGCCCGGCGAGCAACGACTTCGAGTTGCGGCTCCAGCTGCGCGTGGCAGGCCGTCGCTTCGAGCAGGTCGAAACGTCCAGATCCTGCGAGACGCTGGTACGGCTGGCGGCGCTGAACGCCGGCATTGCGCGCAGCGCAGGCCCCGAAACAGCCCTCGCGGAGCTCGAGCCGCGCGCCGCGGCGGAGCCGAGCCCGCTCGCCCCACCGGCGCGACGCAACGTCGCGCAGGCGAGCAACGGCGCCGATGAGGCAGCCGCGCCTGCCCGCGTCCCCAGCGGCAGCGCCTCGACCCGCGGCTTCGGCCTGATCGCGCTGAGGGCCGCCAACGCCATGCTGCCCGAACTGGCCTGGGGCGAGGGGGCCGCGGCGGGCATTGCGCTCGGCCCATGGTCGCTGCGTTTGACCGGCCTCTGGTGGGGCTCGCGACGAGATCAGGCGAGCATCGATGGCTCGTCGCCCCTTTCGCTCAGCGTCGAGCAGGCATCGCTGGAGCTCGCTCCTTGCCTGGGCCCAGAGCTCACGGGTGCGCTACGCCTGCAAGGCTGCCTGTTGCTGGCGGGTCATCGCGTCCACACGAGCGAAGGCGAGACGCAGCTCTTCGGCACCGCCGGCGCCGGAGCCCTGCTCTCGGTGCGACTCTGGCAAGGCCTGCGCCTGGAGCTCCAGGGTGGGCTGCAAGCGGCGCCTGCCGCGCCACGGCTCCACGTCGCGCGTCGCGTGCGCTTCTACCAGCCGGAGCTGTTCCAACCCGTTGCGCAGCTCGGGTTGGGTTGGGAATTCGGCGCGAGAGAGGCGGCGCAGTGAAAGACAGCCCCTTCGTGTCCTGGGCGCCGACCGCGTTTGCAAGGCTGGCTGAGGAGAGCCCCGCCCCAGACAGCGAGCATCCTTCTCACACGGAATGGCGGCTGGAGCGTCCGTCGAACGAAGCCGCTCCCGTGCCGCCGACTGCCCCGGAGCCCGCGATGGCCGCCGAGCTCACGCCCGATGCGACGGACGCCCCGAGTGCCGAATGCGCCTATCAGCTGTGGCGCGATCGGGTCTGGCGCTTCACGAGCCGCCTCGGCGTGCCGGCGGAGGCGCTGGAAGACGCGACGCAGGACGTGTTCGCGGCGGTGTGCCGGCGCTGGGCCGACTTCAGCGGCCTGTCGACGCGGCGCACCTGGGTGCTGGGCTTCGTGCCCAAGATCGCCTCGCAATACCGGCGCCGCTACGCCCGGCGCCGCGAGCACGGGAACGACGAGCTGGTGAGCGAGAGCCCGAGCGGGCGGCTCGAGCACGATCCGTTTGAATCCACGGCGCGGCGCGAGGCGCGCATCGTGGTGCAGGCCTTCCTGGAGAGCTTGCGAGATCCAGATCGCCAGCTGTTCGTGCTGGTGGATCTGGAAGGTGAGAGCGTGGTGGAAGCGGCAGCGGTCCTGGAGTTGAAGATTCGTCATGCGTACAAGTCGCTGGAGCGCAGCCGGCGCGAGTTCGAAGCGCGCGTGGTCCGGCACCGGGCAGGCGACGAATGGAGGCTGAGATGAAGCCGCTCAGTCCGCTCTCCAGCGCGGCGCGGGCGATGCTCGAGGTGGGCGGCCGCGTCGAGCCCCCGTCGGCCGAACAGAGCGCGCGCATGGCGCGCACGCTGGCCCCGCTGTTCGAAAGCGCCGGGGACGCGCAGTCCGGCTCGGCCCCGCAGGCGCCGCGTGGCCCTGCAAGCGCCAGCCGGCTGTTGCTCGGCGGCAGTGGCAAGCTGTTGCTGGCCGTGGGCGCCCTCGCGGCCAGCAATGGCGCGTCCTTCTGGTTCGGGCGGCTCAGCACGCACGTCGAGCCAGCTGCCCTCCAGGTCGCGCTGGCCGCGCCGGTGGTGGCCGCGCCGATGCTTCCCGCAGCGCTGCCCGCGGTCCCGCTGCCTAGAGAGCCGGCAGCCCCGCCGCCCGCGAGCACGGCGCCTGAAACCGCGCGCACGCTGCCACCCGCGCGCTCACCGAGGCTCACGATCGCTCGGCGCGCTCCGCCCCCGCCGCGGGCCGACGGCTTGAGCGCCGACATCCAGCGCCTCTCGCGAGCCGATGCACGGCTGCGCGAGGGGAAAGCGTCCGAGGCGTTGCGTTTGCTGGCGCCCCCCGTGGTCCGCGAGCTCAGGGAGCAAGCGGCCGCGCTGCGCGCCGTGGCCGGCTGCCAGGAGGCTGCGTCTCGAGCCGCGCGCGGGGGCATCGCCGCCGCCGAGCGCGACGCGCGCGCCATGCTCGAGCGCTTTCCGGAATCGCCCTACGAGGCGCGCGTGCGCAGCGCCGGTGATCGGAGACCCGAGCAATAGGGGGGGCAGGGAAATGCGGCCAGCAGGCAGAACCTATTCGGCTGGCGAGCTCGCCGAGCTGGCCCAGTGCACGCGGGAACAGCTCGGGTACTACGAAGAGATCCTGCTGCTTCCGCCGCGCGAGCGCACGAGCTCGCGCGACTACGACGATCTCGACTTGCTGCGCCTGCAGCAGATCCGCATCGGACGCTCCTGGGGCCTCGCCCTGGAAGAAACGCGCCGCTGGCTGGCCCACTGCGCCGAACCGTTCCCTCCCGATCCGCCGCGAACGCCGGTCGCGCGCCCGCGCGGGCCGGCGCTGTACATCGAGCTGGAGGTCAAGGCCGAGACGGACAGCGATCGCCGCGAGTTTCAGCGCGAAGCGGACGGTCTCTACGACGCACTCTCTGTGCGCTGGCGCTCAGGCAGCCCACCCCACGACGCGCGCCTGGGTCGCTGGGTGGAGCGCCACCGCTGCCACATCGAGCGCTGGTTCTACCCCTGCGAAGCCCGGCGCCACGCGGCCTTCGCGCGCGCCATCCTGCACAATCCCTGCCTGTCCGCGAGCATCGCCCGCCACGGCAAGAACCTCGGCAGCTTCTTGCTCGGAGTGATCGAAGCTCACTCCCCCTGAGCAGTGCCCTCTCAGGGTTGGGGTTTGGGAAAGCGGGCTTTGCGCCGCACTGCGCGGCACAAAGCCCGCTCGACCTCAAACCATCGCTACACGCTCAAGGCAGCGGCTGGATCTCCACGTCGTCGAGGTAGATATCGACGCCGGCGGGAGCTCCCTCGATGTAGAAGTTGCCCGTCGTCAACGTGCAGTTCGGGGCCACCAGCGTGCCCGAGAGCTGCGTCCAGGTGCTGTCGTTGGCGGTCCCTCCGGCAATGAACGTGAAGTTCGTGTCGCCGCCGTCGCAGGCGTTCTGGAAGGTCAGGCTCACAGAGTTGCTGCCCGTGCCCACCTGCGCCCAGGCGCTGACCGAGTAGCTCGCGCCGGGCGTCAGGCGGCCCACCAGGCTCGTGGCCAGGCCCTGCCAGGTGTCCGTGCGCCCGCTGATGCGCGCGCTGCGTGTACCGCCGTGGGCTCGGTCCGCGGTCGACATCGCCGTCACCGGACCGAAGCCGAACCAACCGTCCGTGCCTGTCTCGAACCCGGAGTTGTCGATCACGTTGGTGCTCGGCGGCGGCCCCGCGTCGATCTGCCAGAACGCCACGTCATCCAGCAACAGATTCACGCCGGCGGCGGGCCCCTCCGCGTACAGCACGAAGCTCTGCACGGTGCAATTGGGGACGGTCACGCTGCCGGCCACGCGCACCCAGTCCGTGCTGGTGCCGGTGGCGGAGCCAACGGACAGGAATTGCGTCGCCTGGCCCGCGCAGGTCACGGCCGCCGTGAGGCCCACGCGGTCGCTGGCCGCTCCTGCGATCTTGAGGAAGGCCTCGGCGCGGTAGGTGGCGCGCGGCGCGACGCGCGAGGTGAGATCGGTGCCTATGCCGTTCCAGGTGTCCGTGCGCGCCGTGGCGATGGCAGCGCTGCTGCCGCCATGGGCGTCGCTGGTCGTGCCGAGCGTATCAGGTCCAAAGTTGAACCAGCCGGCGGTGCCAGATTCAAAGTCCGAGTTGGTGATCAGATTCGGCAGCGGCTGCTCGCGCAACGCGAGATCGTCTGCCAGCAGATCGACCCCCGCGGCCGGGCCTTCGACGTACACCGCGACTTGCTGCAAGTCGCAATCGGGCAGCGCCAGGGTCCCCGCGAGCTGCGTCCAGTCCGCGTCGCTGGCCGTCGCGCTGGCGATGGGCACGAAGCTCGTCGCTTGGCCGGCGCAGGTGACCTGAGCCGTCAGCGAGGTGTTCGCGCTCGCTGCGCCCGAGAGCCGTGTCCAGACCGACACGTCATACGTCCGACCCGCGCGGCTGAGCGCAGTGACGTCGTGCCGCGGCCCCATCCAGGTGTCGGTGCGCCCGGTCGCGCGCGCACTGCGCAAACCGGAATGGGCGGCCTGGGTCTCGGTCGACAGCACGGCGCTGCCCTGCGGGCTCCAGCCGTCGAGCCCTGCCTCGAGGCTGCTGTTACCGACCAGGTTGGGCTCGAGCGAAGGATCATCCAGCGGCACGCCCAGGAGGCCGTCCACGTAACCGAAGTACGCCGGCTTCTTCTGATACAGGTCGTCGAACAGCAGCGGGTCGTCGGGGCCAAAGGTCGCGTCGATCCAGGAATGGGCATCGCTGAAGCCCCACGTGGTGAGGCCTTCGCAGGCTTCCACCTGCGAGCAGGCTGCGGCGATGCGCTGGTAGATCTGCTTCTGCACCGCGAGCTTGTAAGCGCGCGTCCCGCCCAGATTCCGCACCTGCACGTCGAGCTCGCTGACGTTGACGCTCAGACCGAGGTCGGCGAAGCGCTGGAAGTTCTCGACGAGCTCGTCCAGACTGGGCACGAACCGGGCATCGAAGTGGGCTTGAAACCCGATGCCGTCGATCGGCACGTGGCGCGCGAGCAAGCGCGTCATCAGGTCGTAGACGGCGTTGCTCTTGGCGTTGATGCCTTCGATGCCGTAGTCGTTGTAGTAGAGCCGGGCGTCGCGATCGGCGTCCTGCGCCTCGCGGAAAGCGCGATCAATGTACCGCTCGCCGAAGGCGTTCGAGAACGGGGTGGGGCGCAGCCCGCTGCCGTCGTCCGCCATCGCTTCGTTGACCACGTCCCAGGCAAAGAAGTCGCGCCGGAAATGGCGCACCGTGCGATCGATGTGGCGCTCGCTGTAGCGCTCGAGCTGACGCGGCGTTGTATTCGCATCGATGAAGGTCGGCAGCTGCTGGTGCCAGATCAGCGTGTGGCCCTTCACTACCTGCTCGTGTTCGTCAGCGAAGTCGGCGATGGCGTCCGCCGCGTCGAAGTCCCAGTGGTTGGGGTCGACCGGCTGCAACGAGCCCCACTTGGTCGCGTTCTCGGGCGTGAGCGCGTTGAATTGATCGCCGAGGATCTGCGCATAGGTGGGCTCATTGCTCAGTGGTCCGTTGTCCACCGCGCAGCCCGCGCGACGCCCCGAGCGCGCAGCGGCCGTCGCCGGCGTGAAGGTGAGGGGATCCGGCGTGGGCTGGGGCTCCGGCTCGCAGCGGCCCGGATGATGATGCTTGGGCGGGTGGTGCCCACGCGCGTCGCGTCCGCCGTCCCGGCGCGACAGTGCTTGCCCCGTACTGCCCAGCTCGACCACCTCGCCACCCGATGGCTCGGCGGGTGACTCCGTACATGCGGCCAACGCGGCCGTGAACGCGATGAGGGATACCGATGGGCTCAGACGATTCCGGATCATTACTGCTCCTGGTGAAGGCCAGAGACGATGCCTGTGCATCAGACGACAGGGACTCTGACAGACGGACCATCAGTGTAACGCGTTAGCGAGGCTCGACCGCCCGAGCCTGCAATTTCGGTGGGACACCGACCACCTCCTAGGGACATGTCCCGCTATTTTGATCCATCTCGAAACGCCTGAAGTCACGTTCTACAACGCTCCCCCCGGTGGAATGCACGCGGCATGCCGCCAGTTCGCCTGCCGCCCTGCAGTTACCCGGTCTCGACGGCTTCGGCGTGGTGGAGGCCGTCGGCGCCGAGCGCATGCCCGCGCTGATCTTCGCCAGGGCGTACGACGAGTATGCGCTGCGCGCCTTCGACGCGCACGCGCTCGACTACGTGCTGAAACCGTTCGAGAGCGAACGCATGCAGCCTGCGCTCGCGCGAGCGAAACAGCAGATCCGCTATCAGGATCTGCAGGACCTGAGTTCGCGTTTGCGCGCGGCGGTCGACGGCGTGCGCGGCTCGCCTGGCCTCACGGATCGTGGTCAAGAACGCGGGGCCACATCACCTTCTTGGACGTCGATGCGATCGACTGGATCGAGGCGGCCGACAACTACGTGCAGCTGCACGCGGGCGGCACGTCGCACCTCGTGCACGGCACCTTGGCCAAGCTCGAAGCGCGCCTCGCGGCGGCGCAGTTTCTGCGCGTGCATCTTCGACCATCGTCAATGTCTCGCGCATGCAGGCGCTGGAGCCGCTAGCGCACGGCGAGGACCGCATCGTGCTGCGCGATGGCACCAGCTTCACCAGCGGTCGCACCCATCGAGAGCGCCTGGATGGCCTGGTGACGAGCTCGTTCTGATCGCGCAGCTCGCGTTTTTTTTCGGCCGCTCCGGCGCGCAGCTGGCCCCCTCCAGGCTGTCCCGCGGCGCCCCGAGCGGAATGCTAAGCCCTGGAAAATGCAAGCATTCGCACGCTGATCCGCAAGCCTGGAAGGGCGCCCGCGCGGCGGCGGAAGCCGTTGACACAGGCACTGCTCGCGTCAGAGTGTAAAATCGTCCAGCTCGACCAAGGGGCGGGAGGACGGCACCGGGTCATGAAACGCGTTCGGCGCATCCTGCTTCCCTCTGATTTCTCGGACAGCGCGGCCACCGCGGGCGAGTTCGCGGCGGACCTTGCTCTGCGCTACGACGCGGGCATCGACGTCGTGCACGTGTTCAAGGGCGCGCCGGATCTGGAGCCGTTCGTCGACTGGCTCGAGATCGACGAAGCCAGCCAGAGCAAAGCTTCGGTGATGGGTGACTTCCTGCGCCATCATGCCAAGCCGCGGCTCGAAGCCGTGCTGCGCAAGCTGGTCGAATTCGGGGTCACCCACGTGCGCGGCCGGCTGCTCGCGGGCAATCCCTGGCGCATCATCATCGATCTGGCCGCCAGCGGCGAATACCAGCTGATCGTCATGGCCAGTCACGGCGGTTCCGGCCTCGCCGACGCGCTGATCGGCAGCTGCGTGGACCGCGTGGTGCGCCGCAGCCCCGTGCCCGTACTGGTGGTGCCGATCGTGCGCGAGGCCGTCGGCCGGCACGCTTGGCCGGAAATGGACGACGCGGAGCTGTTCGGCTGGGTCGGCGACCCCGCTGCGCCTTCGGGTTAGGGTCTCGTTCATCTGGGCCGAAGGCAGCCCGCCGGCGGGTGGCCCCCGCGAAACTGAGGGGTGAGTCGCCGGCGGCGGACGCGGGGGTCCGCTCACTCAAGATCGGTGCGCCGGGCGCCGTCCAGAGTGTGCCTGCCGCTGTTCGTCGAGGCGCCTTGATCCCGACCACCGCCCTCGATCGCATCTCAGACAGTCGCGCTCGCCATGCTCTCGGCATGTCGATCCTCGAGGGATCGTTGCATGCGGTGATGGTGGGCGTCGCCGAGAGCTACCTCGGCGCTTTCGCGGTGGAGCTGGGGCACGGCCCGCGTGCCCAGGGTTTGCTGGCCACGCTGCCGCTGGTGCTCGGCGCCTTCTGCCAGCTTTTCTCCCCGCTGTTCTGTGGCTGGTTGGGCAGCCGCAAACGCGTCGCGATCGCCGGCGCCCTCGGCCAGACGGCGAGCATGGCCGGACTGATCGCCATCGCGCTGTGTCAGAGCAACAGCTTCTCGGCGCTGCTCGCGGCGCGGGTGGGATTCTGGGTCTCAGGTGGCCTGATGTCGCCTGCCTGGAACGCCTGGATGGCGGATCTGACGCAGAACATCGATCGCTCGCGCTACTTTGCGCGGCGCTCGGCGCTCAACCACGTGGCGCTGCTGATCGCCTTCGGCGCTGCCGGTTGGGCTCTGTATCAGGCCGGCCTACGCCTGATGCAGTGCTATCTCACGCTGTTCGTGGTCGCGTTCCTGGCGCGCCTCAGCAGCGTTGGGGCGCTGCTGCTGCAGGCCGATGTCGAGCCGCAGGTACCGCGCGCTTCCGATCCGCGCTGGCCCCGGCTGGGGCGCGCGCTCTCGCGCTCGCGCGTGCGGGTGGCGCTGTACATGGCGTGCCTGGCGTTCGGCACGCAGATCTCCGCGCCCTTCTTCACCCCCTACATGCTGCGGGAGCTGGCGCTCGACTACAAGGCGTTCGCCGGCCTCTCGGTGCTCTCGATCCTGACCAAGGCGTTGACGTTCCCGTGTTGCCATCGCTGGGCGGAGCGCATGGGGCAGCGCACCGTGCTGCGCTGGGGTGGCGTCGGCGTGGCGCTGATCCCGATGGTGTGGGCCGTTTCATCGGAGCTACCGGCGCTGATCATCGCCCATGTGCTGGGCGGCGCCGTGTGGGCCGCCGTGGAATCGGCGAGCTATCAGCTCCTGCTCGAGAGCGCGCCCGCGGAATTCACCGCCGAGTTCTTCTCGCTCTCCAGTGCGGCCACGGGCGTGGCGCAGGTGGCGGGCGCGGCGTTGGGAGGACTGTTGCTCGGCTCTCCGCACATCGACTACCGCGCGATCTTCATGCTCTCGGCGTTGCTCCGGACGTTGCCACTGCTGCTCCTGTTCGCGGTCCTTCGCCCCGATCGCTTGCCGATCTGGCTGCGCTGGATGTATGCCCGCGTGCGGTCGCTCGAAGCCCTGGCTGGGCCGGCGCAAGCCGACGTGCTGCGCATCAGCGTGGTACCGCGCGCGCTCGGCAGCCGCTCCACCGATCCGCCGCCGGCGCTCTGAGCTCTCATACGGCTTCGCTCCGCTGCTCCCCGCCGGCAGGCTGCGTCCAAGGATCGGCGGCGCCGCCCGCATTTCAGCTCTCCGCACGCAGGGCGCGCCGTGCCGCCACACTCGTCGATCAGGCCTAAAGCCGCTGAAACGCTAGCCGTTGGGGGCGGGGTGGGGAACGCTAGCCTGCCGCACGATCGCGTGGTTCTCGGACGACTGATCGCCAACCGCTACCTGGTAGAGGGGCCGTGCGAACGCACCCAGCTCTGCGCGACCTATCGCGCCTATCACCTCGGCACCGATCGCTCGGTGTTGCTCCGGATCCTGCCGGACCGCAGCGGAGTCACACAGGACGCTTGCCGCCGCGCGCTGTCCATCGCCGAGCGGGTCTCGGCTCTGCCCGACCCACACCTCGGTCGCACTCTCGACGTGGGGCTCGTGGCGGGGCGCTTCCCGTTTGCCGTATACGAGTATTCGAAGGGTCGCTCGCTCGCCGCCTGGCTGGAGCAGACGGGGCCATTCACGAGCGAACGCGTGATCGCGATCGGGCGCCAGATGTCGAGCGCGCTCGCCAGCGCCCACGATGCGGGCGTGGCCCACGGCGATCTCCGGCTCGACAACTTCTGGCTCGAGTCGCTCGCCTGCCGCCCCGAATGGGTCCGGGTGCTGGGCTTCGGCTTGTCGGAATTGCCCTCCGCGGAACGTGAGGGGTCCGGCAGCGGAGTGTTCCCCAGCAGCACACGCCGCGCGGCAGAGGCGGAACGGCTCCCCCGCCATGGTCTGCGCGGGGATCTTCGAGCCTTCGGCGCCTGTCTGTATCAGCTGGCGAGCGGCTCGCCACCCGCCGCGTGTGGCGTCCCCAACTCGGGTTCCGAAGCGCTCGCCGCCATGGCCTGGGCGGGGCATCGCGCCATTGCGCGCGGGCTTTCCCTGCTGATTCAGCGTTGCCTGCAGCCGCAGGGCGACGCTTCCGATCCGAGCATGGGCGAGCTCAGCGCCGAGTTCGAACGCCTCGAGAGCAGCTCGACCAGCCTGGCCTCGGAGCCCCCCGCCAGCCGTCCCCCGGTGATAACGGTCCACGCCCCGGCTCCGCGCGCCCGCGTGGCCTTGGGCCAGCCGAAAGTCATCGTCAAGGGAGGCTGAAACTGACCATCCGACAAACAGTACCCCTTGAGAGTGCCGGGCGGGAGCGCTAAGCCACGGGCCTCATGTCGGATTTGACCGTCGAAAAAATCGGAGGAACGTCCATGAGCCGTTTCTCCGAAGTCTTGACCAATGTCGTCCTTCGCAACCCGAAGCACATCTACGGGCGCATCTACATCGTCTCCGCGTACGCGGGCGTGACCGATCTGCTGCTGGAAGCGAAGAAGAGCAAGCAGCCGGGCGTCTACACGCATTTTGCGAACGGCGGTCCTTTCGCGGAAGCCCTGCAAGCCGTCAAGCGTCGCTTCTTCGAGATCAACGCCAGCATGAAGTCCGACGGGCTCGATGTCGCCGCCGCCGATCACTTCATCGGCGAGCGCGCCGACTCCGTGCTGGGGTACTTGAACAGCATCGCGGATCTGCTCGCCTCC
>JAICTU010000751.1 GCA_025936205.1 Polyangiaceae bacterium
ACCGCCGGCGCCAGCGCGAACGGCAGCGCGAGCGCCGGCATGGCCGAGTCGCTGCGTTTGTTGGGCCAACCGAACGCCGCTCTGGCCTGGAGCGATCGGGCCGAGCAAGAGCGGCGCTGACTCACCCCGCGCGCGCCGCGCCGGACGAGGCTGGACATGCTACGAAATCAGCTCCCTCGCGAGCCAGGAGAGTCAAGGAATGGCGCTCGAAACCTTCGAGATTGAAGCAACGGCAGAGCAGCGTGGCACGGTGATCTGGCTGCATGGGCTGGGCGCCAGCAACCACGACTTCGATCCCATCATTCCGGAGCTCGCTGCGCCCCATCTGCGCTTCGTGTTTCCAGCGGCTCCGCTGCGCAGCGTCACCATCAACCAGGGCATGCGCATGCCCGCCTGGTACGACATCCTGTCGTTTGACGATCCACCCTTGCGCGAAGAAGAGCCGCACGTGCGCGAGATGGCGAGCGAGCTCGTGGCGCTGGTGGATCGCGAGCGCGCTCGCGGCGTGCGGGCCGAGCAGATCGTGCTCGCCGGCTTCAGTCAAGGCGGCGCCATGGCGCTGCACGTGGGCTTGCGCGCGGAGCGGCCGCTCGCCGGAGTGATGGTGCTCAGCGGCTACTTGCTGATCCCCGATCGTCTGGAGGACGAGCGCCAACCCGGTGGGCGACAGACGCCGTTCCTCTTCTGTCATGGTCGCTACGACCCGGTCGTGCCGCTGCGGCTCGGGCAAGCCTCCTTCGCCCGGGTGACCCGAGCCGGGTACAACGCCGAGTGGTCCGAATACGACATGCAGCACTCGCTCTGCCTGGAAGAAGTGCGCCGCATCCGGAGCTGGCTGGAGCAGCGCTTCCCCTCGCAAGGCTGAGCGCCCCCCGAGCTGTACCTGACGCGCTTGTCGCGGTGGCACAGCTTGGCCCAATCCGGCGGCCCTGGTATCCTGCGTGGCGCGGGCAGTCGGGCCCTGTTTCCGCGGGCCATGCCGCTTGGCGCGGCATTTGCTCCAGTCGGCGGGCATCGAAGCATCGTTTCGGAGGTGTCGTGCATTTGCGTAGCGCTGGCTGCTGGCTCACCGTCGTTCTGATCGGGTGCGGTTCCTCCGAGATGGACAGCGGCGCTGCCCTCGACCCCGCCGCGTTCACGCCCGGAAGCACTGGTGTCGGCGGCAGCTCGTCGAGCGGGGAGGTGCCCCGGGCGGACTCGAACGGCTCGGGCACCGGCGGTGGTGCCGGGACGGGCAACCTCCCCACGACTGTTCCGGAGCAGGAGGAAGAGAACTCCTTCCGCGTGCCCGTGGTCACCGGGCGCCTGATCTGGGCTGCCAACCCCGTGAGCGGCCGCGTCGCCCTGGTGGATGCGGTGACGCATCAAGTGCAGACGCTGCCCGCTGGGCTGCAGCCGACGTATCTCGCCGCGGTCCCCGGCACGAGCGGCAATCGCGCGCTGGTGCTGAACAGCGGCAGCACCGACGCGACGCTGTTCCGGCAGCCGGAGAACGGGGCGCTGACGCAGCTGCAGATCCCCGTGCATCAGAACGCCAACTCCTGGGCGATCAGCGACGATGGGCGCTGGGCCATCGCCTGGTCCGACGCGAACGAGTTCCAGCGCCTCGATCCCACCGAGGGCCTGCAAGACGTGACCGTGCTGGACCTGTCGGCAGACAAGCCGGTGCCCGCGCGCTTCAGCGTCGGCTACCGTCCGGTGAAATTGCAGATCGACGCCGGCGGTTCGCGCGTGTACGCGGTGACGCACGACGGCATCAGCGTGATCGAGTTGGGAGCGACGCCGCACCTGGCGGATGACATCAGCATCCTGAGCGCCAGCGACGCCATCTCCGAGGAGAGTGGCGAGCCCGTGCTGGAAGACGTGCCGATCACGCGCGACGGCCGCTTTGCGGTGGTGCGCTTCGCCGGCGCGCCGCGCCTGCAGGTGCTCGATCTGCAGCAGCGCACGAGCCAGGTGCTGACGCTGCCGAGCGAAGCCAGCGACGTCGATCTCGCGGGCGATGGCGAGCGGGCCGTCGCCGTGCTGCGCCAGAGCGCGCAGGTCGCCGTGTTCGATCCCGCGGTCGCGATCACGGATCCCTCGCAGGTCGTGCTGCGCAGCTTCACGGGTGAGACGCTGGGCAGCGTGGCGCTGCCCGAGCAGGGTGACACCGCGCTGCTCTTCACCAACGCCACCGACAGCGATCGACTCGCGATCCTGGATCTGGCCGACGCCGGCTCGGCGAGCCCGCGCGTGGTCTCGCTGAAGGCGCCGGTGCAGGCGGTGTTTCCGACGCCGGAGGGCAGCTACGCGGTGGCCTTGCTCGATACCGAAGCCGGCAGCGAGCGCGCGGGGGCCTTCAGCGTGGTGCCGGTCGCCGATGCTCTGCCGCCCAAGATCCAGGGCACCGATGCTCCGCCCTACCGGGTGGCCCTGGCGCAGACGGAGAAGGGCCTGCGCGGCCTCGTCACCACGCGCGATGACGCGCACGGTATCTACGCGGCCTATCTGGTGCGCATGCCCAGCTTGCAGGTCGATCGTCTCGACCTGTCGAGCCCGCCGATCGCTGTCGGGGTCTTGCCCGAGCTCGGCGTGGGCTACGTGGCGCAGCAACACCCGGAGGGGCGCATCACCTTCATCAACCTGGAGACGGGCGCGCCGGAGACCCTGACCGGCTTCGAGCTGGCGGACCGCGTCGTGAACGGAGACTCGCCATGAGGCGCCTCGCAGCTCGTCCTCGCAGCGCCTTGCTGCTCGCGCTGCCGGCTCTCGCGCTGTCCGTCAGCCCTGGCTGCGGGGATTCGCTCAGCGGCGAGGCGTCGTTCAGCGACGCGACCAAGGCACCGAGCGCCGACACACCTTCTGACATCAGCCCTGGCGCCAACCAAACCGGAGCCGCTTCCGCCCCAAGAGAGGAGAGCGCCGCCCCCGAAGTCGAGCGCGAGACCAGCTATCGCGCGCCCGTCGTGACGGGCAAATACGTCTGGAGCGCCAACCCGAGCAGCGGCCGCGTGGCGATCATCGACGCCGAGAGCT
>JAICTU010000256.1 GCA_025936205.1 Polyangiaceae bacterium
CTACGCGAACCTGCACGCTTTCTGCACGAGCAAGCCGCACATTGCCGAAGGGCTCATCTGGGCCGCCCTCTGTGCTGCTTTCCTGAAGCGCTACCTCGCGCACGCCTGCCAGCGAACCAGCGGTACGGCGCTCGCGGCGGGCACGGTGCGCGAGCAGTTTCGGGTGCTGTCCGAGGCCGCACAAGGCTGCGACCTGATCGTGGCCGCGACGGCGCTGCAGATCGCGGCTCGCTCGATCGCGGAGCAGGCGTACTGTCCCGTGGTGTTGCCCGCCGCCGAGCATAGCGGCGCAGGATCGGGCAGAGACCAGGCGCCGGTTTTGCACGATCTGCAAGCGCGTCCGGGACGGGGCCGGCCGCGGGCGTCCGCGCGATCCTGTCCCAGGGCTGGGGCAACCTCGCGAGCGACGCTGGCTCGGATTGCATCTCGATCGGTGACGTGAGTCACGAACAACTGTTCGCGCGAGTTGCAGCCGTGGTGCATCACGGGGGTGCCGGCACGACGACCGCCGCCGCACGGGCAGGCAAGCCGCAGGTGATCGTGCCGCACAACTACGATCAGTTCTATTTCGCCCGCCGGGTGCGGCAACTCGGGGTGGGCGTGTCATGCGCGCAGCGCGAGGGCTTGACCGCTGCGGCGCTCGCCTCGGCGTTGCGCGAGTGCTCGAGGCCGGAGCTGAGAGAGCGCGCGCAATCGCTGGCGGGCCGTATGTTGCGAGACGGCGCGCGCCGCGCCGCGCAGCGGCTGAGCGACGGGTTCTCGGCTGCGTGAGGATGCGAGGCCCTGCGGCGGGTGGGAAGAATCGGGGGCCCGAGCTCTCTGGAGATCACGGGCGCGCTCGGCTCGCGGGGATCTCTCAGTGCGTCGGCGGCCTCTTGCTGCGCACCGCCGTCTGCCGCGGCGGCGCCGGGGACATCAGCTTCCCCACACTGGCTCGCAGCACCTCGCCGAGCCTCAGCTCGTCACCGACGAACTCGCCCAGCGCCCGTGTGGCTTGCTCCGCCCAGCTCCAGGCGGCGCGGTGCCCCATCGTATCCGGCTCACCGCGCGATAACTCCAGCGCGCGCCGCAGCTGCTGCCCGATCTCCGTCAGCCGCTCCAGGCGCAGTCGATCGGCGCGCGGCGGGGGCAGCGCCAGCTCCGCCCGGTACAGCGCGCGCGTGATGCCCAGCAGATCGCGCACGATTCCGCGAGGCAGCGGATCCCGGCGGCTCGAGGGCATCCTTCGATGAGAACCCGTTCCGCAATCGAAGGCAACCGGCCCTCTGGTTCGGCAACAATTCCGGCGCGGCCCGCGGGAAGCTAACCGAGTGGGCTGCTCAGCTGGCGCAGCACGCCGCCTTCACAGCCGTAGCGGTCCAGCACGAGCTTGCCCTGCGGCCGCGCGACGAGCAGCACCGAGCCTGTCCACACCGCGCGTGCGCCGGGCGGGGTCAGCGACGAGTCCAGGAGCAATTCCAGATGATCCAGCGGTTCATCCAGCCCGAGCCAACCGCTGCCCAGGCGCACTCGCGCGCCGTTGGGCCCGCACACAAGGCCCCGCACATCGAGCCGCTCGATCTCGAACGGCGCATCGCCACCCACCATGCGCGCGAGCTGCCGCGACCCCTGACACTCGGCGACGAACGTGGGCTGGCCGGCGAAGGTGGCGGCGCCGAGCGGCGTGCAGCCCGCGAACACCTGCCGCGCCGATGCGTAGCTGCGCTGCGGGTCGATGCTGAACACCGTCAGCACCGGCGACTGCTCGCTGCGCGTGCACACCGCATACTGCCAGCCCTGTTGCGCGCCCGCGCCAACGAGCAGCGCCGCCCGCGCATCGCACGGCACCGGGACGCGCAGCCCGAGACCCGTCGTAGTCGCTCCCGCTGCGGACAGCGCATAGAAGCGAAACCCGAAGCACGCCTCTTGCGTGCCGTCTTCACACGACTCGCGCGGGCCGCGCACCAGCGCCATCGCCCCCGCGCCGCGACTGACCAACGCCAGATTCCCGCGCCCCGAGTGCGCATCGCCCCAGGCCTGACCGAGATCCAGCGCCTGCGCGTTGCCCTCGGCGAGCCACACCCCTCGCGCCGCCGCCCCGTCGTTCTCCCCCTCGCGCCAGATCGCGCTCACGCCCGCCGACGACTCCGCAACAAGCAGATCGCGTGCGCTGTTCGCCACGACGGAGCTGGCAGTCTTCCAGCCCTCGTCCGCGGCATTGCCCTGCGCATCGAAGCGCGCCACGTGCAACGCCGACGGCGCCGAGGCGACCCAGGCCAGCAACGCGCCACGAGGCGACGACACCAGATCGAACGCCGTCTCGTGCAACAGTTCGCGCGCGTCACGGACCGGGCTCGGGGTGCTCTTGTCTGGCTCCCGTTCCCGCTCGCGTGAGCGCGAGCAGCCAGCCGCCGCCAACAGCAGGATCAGCACCCAGGATCGCTGCCAGCTCATCGCCCGTGGCATCTACCAGCGCCGTGCGCCTGCGTCAAAAGGTGCCAGCACGGCGCGTGTATACTCCCACCATGAGCGCGCCCGCGAAGACACCGACCATCCACCTCCTCCATGGCTTCCTCGGCGCCGGCAAGACCACCTTCGCGCGCCAACTCGAACGCCAGCTCCCCGCGGTGCGCTACACGCCGGACGAATGGATGTCGCGCCTGTGGGGCGACGATCCTCCGGCTGAACACTTCGCCCGCCACCTCGAAGCCATCTTCGACCTCTTTACAGCGCACTGGGCGACGGTCATCCAGTGCGGCGCCGACGTCGTGCTCGACTACGGCTTCTGGTCCCGCGCCAGCCGCGACGCTGCCCGCCGCCGCGCCGACGAGCTCGGCTGCAACATCCGCCTCTACGCGCTCCACTGCTCGGAGCCCACCGCCCGCCGCCGTTGCCGCGAACGCAACAGCCAGCTCGACGGCAGCCTGCTCATCACCGACCCCACCTTCGACACCCTCCAGACCCGCTTTGAACCCCTCGCGCCGGACGAACCACACACCCGCATCGACACCGAATGAGCGCGAGCTCCACGTCCCGCTGCGCCGATACGCGCTGGACGAAACCGCGCAACGGGAGCAGGCCCTCATTTTTGCGCGAAGTGAAGTTCCTCGAGGAACATGACCTCTGCACAAAAAAAGGGGACTTCTGCGAGTGGTGAGAATCAGACAGGGCTCGGCCCCACAGCTCCTCCGGCGTCCCCAGGATATGCCCGCTGCCGCTCGCTTCGGCACCAGGGGCGCCACGAGTGAGTGGCTGGGTCCTGTGCGGCGCAGGGAACTTTGGGCTCATCCTGGCGCCGCCCCAGGGGGTCCGGCGGGGTCAGAAGCTGCTGGAGAAGCTGGCGCCGAGCTGGGCGGCGGGGCCGACGGGCACGACTTGCAGCGCCACGCGCGGGCTCTCTTCGTATCTGGAGCCCAGCAACCAGATGGCCGCTCCACCCGCGAGCAGGGCGCCGCCCGCGGCGAGCGCGATCGTCGCGACCTGCGCGCGGTCTGCCGCGGTGTGCGCAGCGTCGACTCCGCGCTGGGTCTGGCACACGTTGCCTTCGCAGTCGTGCTTCCAGGTGCCGGACTGTGCTGCTGCCGAGATCGCGAAGCCAGTGCCGATTCCGAGCGCGATGACGCCGGTGCCGGCAAGGGCGACAGCGCTGGTTTCGCGCCAGGTCCAGGCTGATTCGTGCGGTGGCGGAGCCGTGTCGGCGATGGCGACGGCAGGATCCGTTTCGATGGCCGCGCCCAGCGGTGGATTCAGCGGCGAGGGCTGCAGTGCAGCGACGCGCTCTTCCGCGAGCTGTCGGCGCGGAGATTGCGCCTTGGGGTCGGCCAAATAGCGACGGTAGTATTCCGTGGCGTGGGCGCTATCGTGGAGGCCCACGTCGTAGACGCGCGCGATGTTGTACAGGATGTCGGAGCTGCTCGCTGCGTCGAGCGCCTTTTGATAGAGCTCAATCGCTCGCGGGTATTCTTTGCGTTCGTACGCTTCGAAGGCCTGCGACGCGAGTTGCTCGGCTTCGACGACGTTGGCGGGCCGCACATTCGCCGTTTCGGCTGCTGCTGATGCGTTCGGCGTGCTGGCGTTCGGTACGCCGCTCGATGGCGGCGCGTCGACGTCGACGGCGAGCGCCGGTCGCGCCAGCGCGAGCAGGGGCGCCAGCGTGAGCAACCGAGGAAGCGTCAGGCAGTATAGTGTGGCGCGCAAAAGGGTTCTCCAGTCAGTCCAGTACACGTACGACCGGCTCTTCTTCGCCGATTACCCTCACGTGAGGCTCGTTGCGGCCGCGAGGGCTCGACTTGCCATGGGCCGCCGGCGGGCGGGCGGGGGAGGGGGCGGCCTGCGCCGGTCCGGGCGCTCCGGGTACGGCGCCTTTCGTCGAGGTCGGGGTGTGGGGTGTCCCCGCAGTACTGCTCGGGCTGCGGGGTGTCCCCGGAGTAATGAGCGCGCCTCGAACCGCAGCCGACAATGCTTCGTCCGCAGCGGTGCGCGGCGCCGGTAAGCGTTCGAGCCGTACCACTGTGGGCGGAGACGCATCCGCGAAGAAGATCGTCACCGGGGCATAGCCCGGAGCCTTCACGCTCAGCTCGTGCGAAGCTCCGTCGCGCTGCTCGCGCGTGTTCAGGTGGCCGGTGGCGACCTGTTTGCCGTCGAGCCAGAGCTCTGCGCTCTCTGGCTCGGTGCTGACGACGACCTCGTAACTCTCGGGCTTGGGCGGGCTGACGGCGAGCGGCGCAACGACCTGCTGAGCCTCCACTTGCCGTGCCGTAGAAGCAGACTCCGGCCCGGGCGCGCTGTGCGCGCCCCAGAAGTAAGCGCCGGGCACCAGCAGCAGCGATGCGAGCGCCAGCCAAACGGAGCCGCGCGAAGCCGGCGCCGCGCGCTGCGGCTGCGCCTCGATCGGCGGCGAGCTGGCGGCTTGCTGCGCCACCTCCCCGATCCGCTCGGCGGCGAGCTCCGCCTCCGCTCCGGGCCATGCGTCGGAGACCGAATCGACCGGCGGCTCCGCGGAGCCACCGTGCCGCACCAGCTCATCTTTGTGGCGCGCCGCCTCGAGCAACAGCTGCTGCGAGGTACCAAAGATGGTGCGCGCGCGTTGCACGGGCTGGAACTCCGCCACCAGCCAGCCCTGCTCGATGCTCAGGACGCGAAACAGCGCGGCTTCGCCCCGCGCGGATCCGCTTTCCGCGTCGATCAGCTCACCGTCCGTGCACCACAAGTGGCTTTCCGCCCCATCTCGGGTCACGGTGATATGCGCGCTCTTCCCCAGCAGTTGCACGATCTGGATCAGGTCCGCGACGGCCAGATCGTCGAGGGTGCCGCTGAAGCGGGCAGCGGCCGGCTGCCGGCCAGTCTCTCGGGCAACGGCCCCTGCTGCGGACTCACCGGGGGCATGTGACATCCACTGGCCGCGGGAGGAGCCGGGGCCGCGGGAGGAACCGGGCCCGCGGGAGGACTCTGGACTGCTGGGTTTGCGCGTCAGCATTGGGCAAGGCTCCCTGGCAGCAGAAACATCCAGCCGCAGCGTGCCG
Source organism: Polyangiaceae bacterium (assembly GCA_025936205.1). The sequence goes on from JAICTU010000256.1 coordinate 5,502, forward strand.
GCCCTACTGACGTACCCCAGTGAGCGGAGTGCCTGTGAGAAGAATCAGCGTTCGATCGCGGTACGATCGTGCTGATCCCATCGGAGCTCGCGTCATCGCTACAGAACCAATTGCCACCAAGAAACGACAAAGGGAGCCCCTCCGAATGGATGCTTTTAGCGCGCAATTTGGATCACGAAAAGTGAAGAACAGCGTTTCCATGCTGTCTTTGCAGCCTGAATTGCGGTGCCGGATGGGAACGAGCACTGTCGTACACCCGCGAAAGCGGCTGGTGGGCTAGAATATACGCAAGTATATTCGCGATGGTGGGAAGCACCGTCCAAAGCTCGATCCAGCTGCCGCGCGCTCTGTGGCTGTGCGTGTGTTTGCTCGCCGCGAGCGGCGCGGGCCTGGCCTCGATCAGCTGTGCCGACGTGCTCGGCATCCCGAGCGAGCCGCGAGTCGCGGACGATCCAGCGCAGCCCAGCAGCGAAACGCCCGGGGCGGCGGCGGACCCGGCACAGAACCCGGTCTCGAACCCGCCGCTGAACCCGCCGGACTCATCGGAGCAAACCCAGCCGAACCTGATCCCTCCACCGGGCTACACCGATGGGCAACAGAGCGATCTAGAGCCGGTGCTCACGGACGCGGGTGTCGCACCGGAGCCCATTGATGCTACGAGCCTGCAGGGCAACTGCGCCGCCTTGCAGAGCCAGGGTCCGAACGGCAACTGCTTCGCCGTCGTGGCCGAGCTGCAGACCTGGGCGGATGCACGCCAGAGTTGCCGCGCTTTCGGCGCCGGCTGGGATCTCGCTTCGATCCGCAGCGACGCCGTCGATCAGTTCATCGCCAACCTGATCACGGACGAGACCTGGATCGCGGCCTCTGACGTCGTGGAGGAGGGGCGCTGGGTGTGGATGGACGACAACACGGCGTTCTGGGACATCGACGCCGACGCGGGCGCCCTGAACGGCGAATACGCACACTGGAACGTCACCGAGCCCAACGGCGGAACCACCACCAACTGCGCGCGCATCGTGCCGCGAGTGGGCAACGCCTGGGCGGATCTGCCTTGTGATTCCACTGTCGCCGCGCTCTGTGAAGGCCCGGCACCCAACTGAGTACCGGCGGATTGGGGTGGGCCGGGCCTCCCACACACGAAAACCGGCGTCACCTCGGGGCCCTGTCCGCGATTGACCCTGGGCGAGCGGGCCATTTGCGGATAGTCCATGCGCCCATGTCCGCCCCTTCTCCGAGCCGCCAGGCGCAGCGCCGCTTTCGTTCCCGCGACTGGTTCGATGATCCGAAGCACCTCGACATGGTGGCGCTCTATCTCGAGCGCTTCATGAATTATGGGCTCACCGCCGAGGAGTTGCTCTCGGGCAAGCCAATCATCGGCATCGCCCAGTCGGGCAGCGATCTGAATCCCTGCAATCGCATCCACCTGGAGACGGTGAAACGCGTGCGCGAAGGGGTGCGCGAGGCGGGCGGCATCGCCATGGAATTTCCTCTGCATCCGATCTTCGAGAACTGCCGCCGGCCCACCGCGGCGCTCGATCGCAACCTGGCGTATCTCGGCCTGGTCGAGATCCTGCACGGCTATCCCATTGATGCGGTCGTGCTCACGACCGGTTGCGACAAGACGACGCCGGCGCAGATCATGGCGGCTTCCACGGTCGACATCCCCGCGATCGTGCTGTCCGGCGGCCCCATGCTCGACGGCTGGCACGACGGCGATCTGGTCGGCTCTGGCACCGTGATCTGGCGCTCGCGTCGCAAGCTGGCCGCAGGGCAGATCAACGCCCGCCAGTTCCTGGAGGCCGCTGCCGCTTCTGCTCCATCGCTGGGGCACTGCAACACCATGGGCACCGCCTCCACCATGAATGCCGTGGCCGAGGTGCTCGGCATGTCGCTGCCCGGCTGCGCGGCGATTCCGGCGCCGTACCGCGAGCGCGGGCAGTACGCCTACCTGACGGGCAAGCGCATCGTGGAGATGGCGTACGAAGATCTGCGACCGTCCAAGATCCTCACGCGAGCCTCGTTTCTGAATGCGATTGCCGCCATCGCCGCGATCGGCGGCTCGACCAACGCCCAGCCGCACCTGGTGGCGATGGCGCGCCATGCGGGCGTCGAGATCACGCCGGAAGACTGGATGAAGCACGGGCGCGACATCCCGTTACTCGTGAACATGCAACCTGCCGGCAAGTATCTGGGCGAGCGCTTTCACCGCGCCGGCGGCGTGCCCGCGGTGCTGTGCGAGCTGCTGCGCGCGCGGCGCATCGACGGTTCCGCGTTGACGGTCACCGGCGAGTCGGTCGCCGATAATATCCGGGGCGCGGAGGCCAGCGACCGCGAGGTGATCAAGAGCTACGAGGCGCCGCTGCAAAAAGACGCCGGCTTCCTGGTGCTGAAGGGCAACCTGTTCGACTTCGCGATCATGAAGACGAGCGTGATCTCCGAGGAGTTCCGCAAGCGCTATCTGGCGAAGGACAACCGCTTCGAGGGCAAGGTGGTCGTGTTCGACGGCTCGACCGATTATCACGAGCGCATCAATGATCCCTCGCTCGGCATCGACGAGTGCACCATCCTGGTGATCCGCGGCTCGGGCCCCATCGGCTGGCCCGGCTCGGCGGAGGTGGTGAACATGCAGCCGCCGGACGCGCTGCTCAAGCGAGGCATCACTAGCTTGCCCACGCTGGGCGACGGTCGCCAATCGGGCACCTCCGACAGCCCCTCGATCCTCAATTGCTCACCGGAGAGCGCGGCGGGCGGCGGCCTCGCGTGGCTACGCACCGGCGACGTGGTGCGCATCGATCTCGAAGCCGGCCGCTGCGACGCGCTGGTCAGCGACGACGAGATCGCGCGGCGCAAGCGCGAGACGCCGCCGCCGATCCCCGAGAGCGCGACGCCCTGGCAGGAGATCTACCGCTCGACGGTGGGACAGCTAGACAGCGGCTGCGTGATGGAGCTGGCGGTGAAGTATCGCGGCGTCGCACAGAAGACGCCAAGGCACAACCACTGAGAGGACCGGGCCGGCGGAACCCCTCTCCTCACGGCCCCAGCCATTTCTTCAACTGAGCGACCGCGTCTTTCTTGAGGGAGTAGCTCGACAGGTCCGCGTGGCAATCGGCGCACTTGAGCGTGGCTCCGGCGGCGAGGGCCTTGCCGACGGCTTCTTTCATCACCGTCTTGGCGCCCGAGCGCCCGTTGTTGGCGCACGCCGCTTCCACCCGCGGCACGCTGAAGTGCGTCGTCTTGCACGGGTTGGGGCCGGTGTAGCTCGAAGCGGCTGTTTCGGCCGGTGGCGCGGGCTCGGCCTTCTTGGCAGACTTCTTCGCGGGCGGCGCTTTCTCGTCGGTCTTCACCGCGGCGCGCATCTCCTTGCCGAGCGGCATCGGGGCGGCGGGAGCCGCAGCGGGCTCCTCCGCGGCTTCTTCCGTTTCCTCGGCGGCAGCGCTGGGCGCGGGAGCTGGCGGCGGCTCGCCCTTGGGTGACTCAGCCTTGGGTGACTCGGGCTCCTTCACGGCAGCCGTGGTCTCCTTCGCCGCGGGCTTCGCAGGCTTGGAGCCCTTGGGCGGCAGCGCATCGAGATCGATCTCCTTCGGCCCGACCTGCGTGTCCTCGCTGCTGGCCGCCGGAGCATTCTCCGGAGCGGGCGCGTCGTTGCCCTCGCCGCGCGACCAAACCACCTTGGTCGGCTCGGGCCCCTTCGCGGGCTCGCTGCTGCCGCCGCATCCATACAATCCAATTCCCAGGCCCACGGCAGCTGGCAACACCACCAGGGCCATCGCTCGGGGCGCGCCGGTGAAAAGCTCGAGACGGCGGAGTTTCATCACCGCTCGTCATGCCACGCTGCCTTCCGCAGTCAACTGGAACAGCCTGTTTCAGGCCCTGTTCAGCGCTCCTGGCGAAGTGGCCGCTCAGGAGGCGGCGCTTTTCGGGGCGGGCATCGGCGAGGGTTCGCCCGCGGTGCGGGTCGCCGCCCGGCGCTTGGTTGCCACATAGCGAACACACAGCGTCAGCGCAGCCCAGAGCGCGAGGAAGGCCGCCGGCCAGGCGAGCGCGCGCGGAAAGTAGAAACCGAGCGCCGAGAGGACCAGCAGCGCGCCTGCGGCGATCAGCAAGATGCCCCGCTCGGAGGACTCCAGCGTGCGCCGATTGCCGATGGCCGCACCGACCGTGTTGGCGAAGCGCGCGGCTCCCGCCGCGGCGCGCCCCGAGCTACCGCGCACGCGCCGGCGTTCGGAGCGTGGCCGGCGCCGCCGCCGCGCGTGCAGGATAATCTCGGTCGAGCTCGCGAGGTCTGCCTCGTATTGGCTTTCCATCGCCCTCGTGAACTCTTCGTTCTCGATCGCCACGTCGATCTCGCTGTTGGCGGCCCAGCTGGCGATGTTGAGGTTGGTCGAGCCCACGCGCGCCCAACGCCCATCAGCGGCGGCGGTCTTGGCGTGCAACATCGAGCCACCCCACTCGAACACCCGCACGCCAGCCTCGAGCAGAGGCCGATATCCCGCCCGGCTCAGCGCTCCCACCACCGGCACGTCGCTCGAGCCGGGCACGAGCAAGCGCACGTCGACGCCGTCTCGCGCGGCGGCGCACAGGCCCTGAACGTAGGCGGGCGTGCCGACGAAGTACGCATCCGTCAGCCACAGCGTTTTCTGCGCAATGGCCGCGATCAGCTGATCCAGGCGATACAGACCGGTGCTGCGCGGCAGCGCCGCCACCACGCGCAGCGCGACCTCGCCCGCGGGCGTCGGCGTTTGTCGCAGCACATGCAACTCGGGGGGCAGCTTCTCTCCCAGCTGCCCCCAGTTCTCGGCGAAGGCCAGCGCCAGCTCGTGCGTGGCCGGGCCGCGCACGGCGACCCCGGTGTCGCGCCAGGGCGGGATGTTCCGGGCGGGATTGCCCAGCCAGCGCCCGCTCACGCACACGCCGGAGATGAATCCGACCGTACCATCGACCACCAGCAACTTGCGATGGTTGCGCGAAAGTGATCCGAGCGGGCTCGCCAGGTGAAACGGATTGTAGGTGCGCACCTCCCCGCCGGCGGAGCGCAAGGGCTTCCAGAAACTGTCGAGCGATTCCCCGATGCATCCGAACCAGTCACGGATCACCTTCACCAGCACCCCCGCGCTGGCGCGTTCGACCAGGGCCGCCCGCAGCTCACGCCCCACCTCGTCGTCGCTGAACATGTAGTTTTCGACCAGGATGCTCTCGCGTGCTCCCGCGATGGCCTCCAGCCAGGCGTCGAAGTTGGCGCGCGCGTCGATCAACAGCTCCACGTGGTTGCCCGGGATCAGCGGGGCCCCGGCGACGCGGCTGAAGGCCTGCTGGGCGAGCAGGCGCAGCGGAGCGAGCGACGTGTGAGTTGGGTGGGCGTGGGCGGCCAAGTGTTGCTCTCGAGGATGCGGCCAGCTCACTCTACCAGGACACCAGCGGTGAAGCCGGCCTTCCCATTTGAGCCAATTTGCCACGGCGACGACGGGCCTGAGCGGTTCTCACCTCCAGATCAAACCGCGCGGAATCATTGTCAAGTGTCGGTCGCGTCCTTGGGAACAAAGTGCGCCAGCACCAGACTGGGCCAGCTGGCGACGAAGGCCAGTGTGAAGAAGGCCGGATGCCCCAATGCCTCGTCGAGCGGGCCCGAGGCAAATCCGGAGAGCGTGCTGCCCACCGAAACCACGGCGGTCGCGAACGCGAAATGTGACGCCGTGAAGCTACGGCTCGTGCGCTGCATCAAGAACACCGCGTGCGCCGAGCCCCCGATGCCCGAGGCGAGCTGTTCGAGCAACACGATCGCGCTGATCAGCGGCAGCCCCGGGCGCAATGCGGCCAGCACGATGTAGAGCGGGATCGCGAAGCTCTGCAGGTACGTCATCGGCACGAGCCAGCGCGCGAGGCCCTGGCGTGCCAGCAGCGCGCCACCGGCGATCGAGCCCAGCACCGAGACCACGATACCCGCGCCGTTCAGCACGCCGCGCTCCGCCGTGCCGACGCCGATCTCCTTCAGGAGCGGCTTGGCCATCGCGAACATCATGATGTCGCCCAGGCGATAGAAAAATAGAAATCCGAGCACTCGTCCCGCCTGCGGCTGCCCGAGGAAGGAGCGATACGCCGTCGCAAACGCGTTGCGATCGAGCCCCGCCGCGCGCCGTGGCTCCGGGGGCTGGGGCAGCAAGCGCGCATTCAGCAGCGCCACCAGCAGCATCAGGGCCCCCGCGCTGGCGAAGGCCAGTGTCCAGCTGGTGCGCCCGGCGAGCACCACCAGCAGCGATGAGCCCACGATCGTCGCGGCCCGGTACGCCGCGTTGCGCACGCCGGAGAACAGCGCCCGATCGCGCTCGCCCAGCGCCGAGAGATAAAAGCCGTCGCAGGCGATGTCGTGCGTGGCATGCACCACCGAGAGCAACGCCAGCACCAGCCAGAAGAGTGCGGGGTTGCCGCCCGCCACGATCGCCGCCGTGATCAGCATGCCGATGCCCAGCACGACCTGGGCGTAGACCAGCCAGCGCCGCCGTGTTCCGAACAGGTCGACCACCGGGCTCCACAGGAACTTCAGCGTCACCGCGAAGTGAAACAGCGAGGTCGACGAGATCTGCGTCTTCGAGGCGCCGCTGGCAGTGAGAAACTCGGTCGCGAGCTGGTGCAGGAAGCTCCAGGGCAGACCCTCGCCGAAGTAAGACGACGAGGTCCAGAGCAGGGTGCGCCGCGAGCGCACGGGAGCGGGGCCAGCTTCGGTCAAGGCGCAAACACACCGTTATCACGACTCCGCGCCGGCACCACTCCTGCTACCCTCGCTCGGTGCCGAGTGCGCTCTTTCCGACCTTTCGCTGGGGCCGCGCCGCGCTGCTCGTTGCCTGGAGCGCAGGCTCCTGGGCTTGCCAGGCGGGTGAAATCCCGGGCGCAGCGTCGCGTCCGTCCGCGAACGCCGGCGCCGCTGCAGCGCCGGTCAGGGCCGCCGCTGCGCCGAGCGCTCCCGTTGCTGCGCCGCGGAGTGCAGCCGCAGCGGGAGGTCTGGACGTGGTGCGGCTCGGGCCGCTGCGTGAGGATGAGAAAGGAGGGCAGCTGGTGGTGCTGCTGCACGGCTGGCGCGCGCACGGTGACGACCTCGTCTCGCTCGCAGGTGAGCTGGCCCGGCCGGGCACGCGCTTTCTGGTGCCGGCGGCGCCGCTCCAGGAGCCGAATGGGGGCCGCGCGTGGTGGCGCCTCGACAGCGGCGAGCGCCCGGCGCACGTCTCGAAGGACGAGCTGCCCGCGGGCTACCATCCCAACCTTCAGCTCGCCGCGGCACGCGGCGCTGTACAGGCCCTCCTGCGGGATGCGCAGCAG
>JAICTU010000780.1 GCA_025936205.1 Polyangiaceae bacterium
CCAACCCAAACCCCAACCCCGAAGGAGGGGGGGAGCGAGAAAATGTAAAGTCCCAGTCGCGGAGGTTAACGTAGAACAAGAGCCCCACCAGCACGATGGCGATGAAGACCCCCATCACCATGATCGCGCCGTCCTGATCGCCGTACAGCCCGCCGCAGCGCGCGGAGCGCTGGGCGGCAGCAGGGGGCGGAACGGTGGGAAGGGCAGCGCTCATCGCAGGCATGCTCACGGCTGGAAGCTGGGGATCGCGGTGGGGTCCTGCTCAGCGTCTTGCTGCGCTTGCTGGCCCGTGGGAGTGCCGCAGGAGCTGCGCGGGTAGTACAGCGCGCCCTGGTTCGGCAAGGTGGCCTCGGCGCTCACCAGCTTGAAGTGCGCGCGCCGGCTGAACAGGAACGGCAGCAGCAGCTCCGGGGACGCGGCATACTGGAGCTCGCGGCTCAGGCCACCGACCTGGTCGCTCACGCGCTGCAGATCGGCGCTCAGCCCGTCGCGGGCTTGCCGGGCGCCGTCCAGGCCTCCGCCACTCAGCGACTCGTAGAAATTCTTGGTGGCGTCATCCAGCTGATCGAGCCCGGAAAGCTCCTGCAGCGAGTCGCACATGATGCTCGCGGCGATCGGCATCGTGCAGAAGTAGAGATAGGTGACCCGCACCGTCACCTCTTCCGTGGGCCCGACACAGTTGGCGACGGACCCATCCGGCTTGCGCAAGGTGACCATGGCCGCGGCGCGGTTGTAGAGCAGCAACCCGACCAGGAATTGGGAGAGGTTGCTTTTGCCTTCGCCCAGGTCCTGAGTGAGCCCGAAGGCGCCGAGCAGCGCTTCCGGCGCCGGCGCCAGCGTGGAGAGCGGCATGTAGGCTGCGCGTTGGATCGCCGCCAGGCGGGGCCCGGCTTCGCTGGTCATCATGCGCCGCACGTCGTCGAGCGGCAGTTGCACCTTCAGCACGTCGGCCATGCCCTGCAGAAACTGCTCGGTGCTGCCGGCCCCCGTGGAGTTGGGATCGTGATAGGTGACCTCGCCTTGCGGCGTGTTGTCGAAGCGTGCCGGGTCGTCTTCCAGCACCACCACGGCGCTACGCACCGCGCGCTGCGCGGCGTGTCTCACCACCAGCCGCGCGGTGTACAGCAGCGCCAGCTGCAGCAGCCCGAAGAAGAAGATCAGGACCGGGATGATCGCGACCAGCACCTCCACGAAAACGGCGCCGCTCGAGCCGCGTTTGCCACACGGGCGGCGCAGCCGGGGGGAATGGAGGCGTACGGTCATGACACGACGGGTTAGGCGCGGGCAGAGCAAGCCGCACGGTAGTCTCGGTCGTGCCGCCGAGCGAGTTGCGCGAAAAGCGATCCGCAAAATTTGCGGCGGATGGCTCCCAGGCCGACTGCTCTTTATGCGGCGGCGGGAAGCGATCAGGACGCCCCCTGATCAGGAGCCTGCAATGGGAGAGCGCCGAGGGCCCACCGGCTCAGGAGAGCTCGGGCGAGACGAGCGAGCCGCGGCCGCGCGCCGCCTTCGTTGCCTTGCTAGCCTTCGTTGCAGGCCGGCGCGGACCGAGCTTCGCTTTCAAGAAGCGCCCGGTATGGGAAGAGGGCTCGCGAGCGACTTGCTCCGGTGTACCAGCGACGAGCAATTGACCGCCATCGGGCCCGCCTTCTGGGCCCAGATCGATGATCCAATCCGCCGCGCGGATCACGTCCAGGTGATGCTCGATCACGATCACGCTGTTGCCGGCGTCGACCAGGCGCTGCAACACGCCGAGCAGTTGCACCACGTCCTCGAAGTGCAGGCCGGTCGTGGGCTCGTCCAGGATGTACAGCGTACGTCCCGTCGCCTTGCGCGAGAGCTCACGCGCCAGCTTGATGCGCTGCGCCTCGCCACCCGAGAGGGTCGGCGAAGGCTGTCCCAGCCCCAGATAGTCCAGCCCCACCTCCGACAGCAAACGAAGCGGCGCGACGATGCGGGGATGCGCGGAGAACAGCTCGATGCCTTCGCGAACGGTCAGGTCGAGCACGTCCGCGATCGATTTGCCCTTGTACTGCACCTCCAGCGTGGCGGCGTTGAAGCGCCGCCCGCGGCAGGCCTCGCACGGCACGAACACGTCGGCCAGGAAGTGCATTTCGATCTGGCGCACGCCGTCGCCCTGGCAGCTCTCGCAGCGGCCGCCCTTCACGTTGAAGGAGAAGCGGCCCTGGCCGTAGCCGCGCGTCTTGGCCAGCGGCAGCTCGGCAAAAAAGGCCCGAATCTCGTCGAAAACCTTGATGTAGGTGACCGGGTTGCTGCGCGGGGTGCGGCCGATGGGCTTCTGGTCGATGTCGATCACCTTGTCCAGATGCTCGGTGCCGCGCACGGCGTCGTGCTGCCCCACGCTGACCTCGGCCTGGTGATACAGCTTGGCCAGGGCGGGGTAGAGGATCTCGTTGATCAGCGTGGACTTGCCGGCGCCTGAGACACCCGTGACCGCGGTGAACACGCCGAGTGGGATGTCGACATCGAGGTTCTTCAGGTTGTGGTGCCGGGCGCCCTCGATGCGCAGCCACTTCTCGGCCGTGCGAGGCGGCCCCGGGCGCGGGATCGCG
>JAICTU010000503.1 GCA_025936205.1 Polyangiaceae bacterium
AGCTTGCCGCTGAGCAGTCCCGCGCGCGCCAGCTGCGGGGCGAGCGGCGTGAGGACGCGCTGCAGGTCGATGCGCGCGAACTCCAGCGTCAGATCACGAGCGCGCGGAGAGATCGAACCCTGCAAGCGGGCCTCTTGATCTGCGAATACCAGGCGGAGTTGCGGCAGCGTCAGCTGGCGCGCACCGTCACTGTGCGCAGGCAGCATGCTGAGCCGCCAGCGCGCGCCGCCGAACTCTCCCGAGCCTGCGAGCTGGAAGCGGCTCTCGCGCTCGCCCGGCTCGATCCAGCCCGAGGCCGCGACGCTGCCGAACGCGAGGCTGCCAGTCTGTAGCTTGAAGTTGTAGCGCTGCGGCCCCCCGGCGAAGTGCAGCTCGCCCGGCGTGAGGCCGATCGAGCCGCGCTTCGCGGCCGCCCAGCTCGCATCGAGGCTCAAAGTTGGTCGTGGCAGCTCCCCCGCGAAAGAGAGAGCGGCCCGCAGTTGCTCGAGCCGTGTGCCGTCGACCTCGAGCGCCGGCGAGCGCAGCTCGGCCTGCGCGGAGAGCGAGCCCGAAGGCTGGCGGCGCGCGCCGAGCTCCAGGTTGACTCTGCCCTTGGCTGCGCCGAGCTGCGCCGAGAGCGCTCGCCCGAGCGCGAAGGCACGCAGCCAGCGCCGCGCGCCGTCCAGATCGACGCGCGCCCGCCCGTTCAGCTGCGCGCTCCCGTCCCAGCCCAGCGTGCCCTCGGCGGAGAGCGAAAGCCAGTGGTCAGCGAGCTGCAATTGGAGCTGCCGGAGCGCATCCGCTTCGAGCTCCGTGCGCAGCTCGAGCGCCGGCAGCGCGATCTGGTTCAGGGTGACCTGCGAGGCCAGCTTCAGCCCGATCGCCGCGCTCTCGGGCCGCAGCTCGAGCGAGGCGCGCGTCCGCGTGCCCAGTCGCCAGTCCGGCGCGCCGGAGAAGAGCCGTTGCAGCTCCAGCTGCTCGGTGTCGAGCGTCATGTCGAGCTGGGAGAGAGCGCGCGCCTCGGCGTCGAACGCGAGCTGGCCCGCTTCGTGCTGCAGCTCTCCGCGCGCGCGCAGCTGGCGTGCCGTTCCTTGCACGTGCACGCTCACGTCCGCAGTGCCCAAAAAGAGCGTTTCGAGCTGAGGCTCCTGCGCCAGCTGCGCCAGCCGCGCAGCGCTCAGCCCGCGCTGTTGCAGCTGCAGCTCCACCGGAACGTCTCGCCAGTCGCCGTCCCCGCTCGGAAAGCGCCCGACTCTCAGCTCCAATGCCAGATCGGTCCCGCACAGGCTGCCGGCGAGTTCGATCGCGGAGCTCGCCCGCGAGCTCCAGTGACCGCTCAGCCCGACGCTGCCGAGCGGCGCACCGTTGCGCGCGAGCTGGGCGTCGAGGCGCTCGACCTCGACCTCGATGGCGTTCCCCACGCTGATCCGCCCCTGCAGCGAAGACAGCGAGACCTCGCTCGGTGCCCAGGGGCCCGCCTGCGGCAAGTGCACGCGCCAGTCGCGCAAAGAGAGCGCAGCGACCTCGAAGTCGGGCTCGGCACCGGGCGGAGCGGGCGGGGAGGGGCCACCCTCGCTCGGCACGTTCACGGCCGAGACCAGGCCCGCGCTCGGGTGGGTCAGCTGCCGCAGATCGCCTTCGCCGTTCTCCAGCAGCGCACGCGGCAGCACGACCCGTCCCCGCAGCAAGGGCCGCAGCGCGATCTCCGCGCTGACTCTCTCGGCCGCCAGCACCTGGTTGCCCGCGGGAGCGCGGAGCACGACCCCCTCCAGCACCACCGAGTGCAGCCCCAGCTGCTCGATCCGGCGCACCGTGATGCGGCCGGGCAGCACGTGCTCCAGCTGCGGCAGCAGCGCTCGCAGCAAGTGGTCCTTGCCGCGCGCCGTGGAGAGATACAGGCTCGAGGCGCCGCCCAGCCCGCAGAGCACGGCCAGCAGCGCGCACAGGCACAGCGACAGAGCGCGCAGCGTGCGTCGGATCAGGCGCCCCGCCGTCAAAATGCATCTCCGATCGTGAAGTGCAGGGCGCCCGGTGTGTCCGTGAACGGGAAGGTACTGGCGTCAGGCTCGATGCCGTCCGAGCCGTCGAGGCGCTGCCAGGGCACCACGCGAAAGCCCGCGTCCACTCGCAGCACGCCGAGCAGCGTGAAGTAGCGCAGGCCGAAGCCCGCGCTGGTGTTCAGATGGTCGAAGCGAAAGCTGGGCTCTTCATTCACGTCGCCAAAGTCCATGAAGCCCGCGAGCGTGAGCGCAGTCCCCAGGCGCAGGCGCCACTCCAGCATGCTCTCCCAGCGCCGCAGACCACCCTGGCTGCCGGCGCCGAGCCCGCCCGGCAGAAAGCCGCGCACGCTGTACGCTCCGCCGCCGCGCAGGCGGTAGTTCGAAGGCCCGAGCCGTTGCGAGATGTCGTCCAGGCCGGAGGCGGCGTCATAGATGAACAGCGCGCCCAGCGCGAAGCGCAGCGCCAGCACGCTCGAGAGCGGCATCGGCACGTAAAAGCGCGCGTCGGGGGCGATGCGCCAGCTGCTCCAGTCGGAGGCGAAGGTGCGGATGCTCTCCGTCGAGTTGAGCGCAAAGTACACGCCGCTGCTGGGTTGTGCTGCCTGGTCGCGCAGATCGAGGCGCAGGTCTTGCTCCAGGAAGTTGTAATAGTAGGTGGAGGGCGTCGGGGTGCCGTCGCTGGTGGTGTTGCTGGGGTTGTCGTTGACCACGAACAGGTCTTGTTGCAGCGCGGCCGTTGCCACCAGCCTGTGACGGAAGAAGCCTCTGCGAGCGCCGAGCCGCAGCATGATGTCGGAGCGGATGAAGCCGAGGAAGGGATCCGGGCCGTAGTCCCACGAGGTCTGAAAGAACAGATCGGTGCGCGCTTCGATGATGCCCGGCTCGTGCAACTTCAGTGATACGATGTTGCCCAGGTGCGGGTTCGTGGCCGAGGGGAACACGTCGCCGAAGATCAGGCGCGGCTGGTCCTCGAGCTGCAGCGCGCCGAGTGTGCCCAGCACGTGGCGCAGCTCGTAGCGGGCGAGCAAGTGCACATCCCACTGCGGGATGCTCTCCATGTCGCCCGTCTCCGTGCGCCGGCTCGCGCCGCTCGTCACGCCGACGCCGAGCCGCAGCTGGTCTTTGGAAAGCGGGGTGACCTCGAGCCTGAGGTTCATGCGGCGCTGGGCGGCATCCGGGGTCTCTTGCACTTCGATCGCAGAGAACGCGCCCAGCGCGAGCACCTCCACGCGGATCTCATCCAGGCGCTGCGGGCGGTAGCTCTCGCCAGGGGTCACGCCCGCGGCGGCGAGGATGGGCTCCTCCGGCAGCTGCCCCTGGCCGGTGACGCTCAGCGTGCCGAACTCGTAGGCGGCGCCCGGCTGGATTTCGAAGCGTACGCGCGCTTGCCGCTTCGCTGCGTCCACCTCGACCTTGCCCTCGACGCGCGCCTCCGCAAACGATGCCTCGCGCAGCACGGTCAGTAGAGCCTGCTTGCTGAGATCGTAGTCCCGCTCATCGAAGCGGCTGCCGGCGCGTAGCTCCAGGGCCTCCTTCAGCCGCGCGCGCAGCTCTGCCGGCAGCGCCTCGCTACCAGAGAGCTCCACGCCCTGGACGCGCACGGGCTCGCCCTCGTGTACCGTCACCTGCACGCGCACCTGGCAGGGGTCGTCACGGCAGGCGTTGCCCTCTGCGGCGGCAGGCGGATCGAAAGCGAGCTCCTGGATCTCCGCCGCGTAGAAGCCGCGCGCCCGATACCAGCGCAGGATGCGCTTCAGATCCTGGTCAAACACGCTGCGGTTGAAGGTGGGCCAGGCTGTCCAGCCCCAGGTCCAGAGCTGCAGCTCCGGATCCGCGGAACTGAAGGGCGGTTCGCTGCAGCGCGGGACTGTGGCGCCGAGACGCAGCGCCACCGCGTGGCGCTCGCGGGTGAGCAAGCACTCGCGCAGGGACTGGGACCGCATCTGTTGCATGCCTGCAAACTCCAGGCTCGACACGCCGTAGCGCCCGGGCTCGATGCTGGCGCAGCCAGGCAGGCCACCCAGCACACTGCTCGCCAGACAAGTGATCGAAGCGCTGCAAAGGCCGCGCGCGATCCGTGCACGTAACTCTGGCTTCGGGCGCGAGACGATAGATGCCCGCTCGTCCATCGAGGCTCGCACGCGCGACTGCAAGAACTCAGCCGCGGGCACTCAGCCCTGCGAGCTCGAGCCCTCGCGGACAGCGCCGTTACGTCTTTGAACACTCGCGAAACCCGTTTCTCGACGTGGTCTGCCGGGTTAGTGTCTGGCGACAGGGGGAATCGACATGAGAGCGCGATCGATGCTGCTCCGTGCAGCGCGAATGCGGCGGAGTTTCCGCATGATATTCCGGACGATATGCCAAACGATATTCCCAACAATATTCCCAACAATGTTGTTGGGTGGTGGACTCGTGACGGGAAGCGCTGGTTGCAGCGCTCCCGTCCGGGCTTCCGCCGACTGGGAGCGCGGTGTCGACCTGGCTCCGAGCAAGACCTTCAGCGTGGCGCGCTCGGCGGAGTTACCCGAGCACCTCACCCCGGAACAGGAGCACCTGGTGCAGGTCGTGGACGACACGATCAAGCGCGAGCTCTCGCGCAAAGGCTACCGAGAGGTAGCACGGCCCACGGCGCAGCTCGTCGCCACGTCGCACTTCACCCGCCGCGAGCGCACGAACGTGAACACCTACACCTGTCACAACTACTGGCAAGACGCGATGTACGAGGGCGCTGTCTTGCCGGCGGGCGCCGTGCAAGCTTGCCAGGAGTCGGAGCTCACCAAGATTGAAGAAGGCGTGCTCAGGATCGACGTGTACGACACCGAGCGCAAGGAGCTGGTCTGGCATGGCTGGGCGACCGCGAGGAAATCCGAGCCCGGCGTGGTCGCCGCGCCCGAGCTCGTGCAGCAAGCGACGCTCGACATCCTCGAACGCTTTCCGCCCTGAGCGCCTTCTTTTGTCTTCACATGCTTGCGGAGCGACGAATGACGACGGCACTGAGAACGAACGCGCAGTCAGCCCGATACGAGCAGCATGAGCCCGCGGCGAGCGTACCCGAGGGCATGGTCTGGATCGAAGGTGGCGCCTTCTTGCTGGGGTCGAACCAGCACGATCGAGAGGACTGGCCGGCACACGAGGTGCGCCTGAACGGCTTCTGGATCGATCGCACCTGCGTGACGAACGAGCAGTTCGCGCGTTTCGTGAGAGAAACCGGATATGTCACTCTGCCGGAACGTCTCGCGAAAGGCGTGCCCGGTGCCGACTGGCGCCATCCGCGCGGGCCAGACAGCTCGATCCAGCGGTTGCAGGCTCATCCGGTGGTGCACGTCGTCTTCGAAGATGCGGCGGCGTACGCCAGCTGGGCAGGCAAGCGCTTGCCCACGGAGGCCGAGTGGGAGCTCGCCGCTTGCGGAGGCCTGAACGGTGTCGGGCTCGGCTGGGGCAGCGAGCTCTGGCCCCCCGGGGCTCTGCGGGCCAATCCCTGGCAGGGCGAGCTCCCCTGTCAGAGCCTGCTCGAACACAGCGACGAGCAGACCTCGCCGGTGATCCGCCCGGTCGGCGATTACACGGTCGGCGATGTCTGGCAGTGGACCGTCGAGTGGTATGTCGAGCAGGGCAGCGGGGAAGACTCGGGCTCTGCTCGGATCGGCGAGACGCTTCGCGACCCCAGGACTGCCCGCTGTTCGCGGGCCCTCGCACGTGTGGTGGGCATCTGCTGGCGTCGCTGGGCGTCGTGAAAGGCCGAGCCCTAGACCCCTGGACTCTATAGCGCGCGCAGCAAGGCATCGGCGGCAGGGCTGCATCGAGCCGCAGTTGAGGTTGTCATGGAAACCTCAACTCGACGCCGCGCAAGGCCGCCTCCCAGGTGCTTCGGGCTGCGCACCGCCGGTCGTGCGCGGAGCTTCGCGCCTGCGGCCCGAAGGGCGAGGGCGCCAGGCCCCTGGACCCCTATCTGCGGCGGCCACCTCCGCCGCGGCCGCCTCCACCGAAGCCCGCGGCGCGGTGGGCGCCGTTGTTGAACCCCTGGGAGCGGGCTTCGCCCTGCGAGCGGCGCTCGTAGCTGCGGTCGAGCTCACCGCGGCTGGAGGCGTTGCGGTCGACGTCTTTCCACTCGCTACCGGAGCGCTCCTGCCAGCCACCGTCGGCGCTGCGGCGCGCGACGCTGCCGTCGTGGCTCACGTACAGGTCGTCTCCGACGCGGGCGACGCCGCCCTGGTCCCCGCGCACACCGGCCGCAGTGGTGACCTCGCCCGTGTTCGGGTTGCGCACCGCGGCTCGGCCTGCTGTCGCCTGCTGGCCCGTGTAAGCATTGCCGCGCGTGGTGGACGCACCGACAGCCGCAGCCCCGGTGCGTTGATTCACCGCCGCTCCGGAGCGATTCGTCTGGTATTGGCCGCTGTACACGTTGCCCACGCTGGAGCGCTGGCCCGCCGAGAGCGTGCCCGTGCGCGAGTTGTACGAGC
>JAICTU010000678.1 GCA_025936205.1 Polyangiaceae bacterium
CGCTGTTCTCGATCATGGGCGCCGGCATCGTGCTGCAGACGCTGGCCAGCGTCGCGGTCGCGGTCGCCTTCTGGCGCGAACGCTTCGCCGATCGCGCGCTCGGCTGGTCGTTGCGGCTCGGCTTCTGCATCACCATCCTGGGCGCGAGCATGGGTGGCCTCATGACGCGACCGACGCCCGCGCAGCTGGAGGGCATGCGCACGGCGCGCCCCGCCGTGGTCGGGGCGCACACGGTCGGCGCGCTCGACGGAGGTCCCGGGCTGCCGGGCACGGGCTGGAGCCGCGAGCACGGCGATCTGCGGGTGCCGCACTTCTTCGGGCTGCACGCCGTGCAAGTCTTGCCGCTGCTCGCGCTCGGCCTGCGCCGGAGCCGCCGTCCGGAGCCGCAGCGCGCGCGGCTGGTCGTCTCCGCCGCGGTCAGCTACGCGGGGCTGGTGGGCTTGCTGCTGTGGCAGGCGCTGCGCGGTCAGTCACTGATCGCGGCGGATGCCAGCTCGATCTTGGGGCTGCTCACCTGGGCGGGCCTGAGTCTGGGGCTCGCAGCGTACGCGCTATTCTGTCACCAAGTGGCACGCCCGCGCGCGCAGCTTGCACCGTCTTGATATTGCAGCAGTGCAACATCTGTGTGCAGCCCGGCGCGAACACATTCCGACATATTCCATGGGGTCAAGATCAGGGCAGCGCATCCGTACTCTGAGCGGGCTCAACCTCGGTGCCGCTACTCTTCCCGGCCATTCTCTTCTCGACGCTATCGGCCGAAGCGGGTGCAACTTCCCATTCCGGTGCGAGCCTCCCGGCGAGCGCCTCTCAAAGTGACGCGCAGCGCGCGGCGCGCGTGTCCTTGCCGCCGCTGCCGCTGGTGCCTGGCTGGAGCTTCTGGCTGCGGTTGCCTACAGGCTGGGCGAGCTCGGGCGGCGGCTGGCTCGTGGAGCCGTCTCGGCCTCTGCCGCGCAGCTTCTGCTTGCGCGAGATCTACGCGCAGCTGGCCGAACTACCGACATTGGATCGGGTCGGCAGATTCGCCCACATCGACCTGGCCATGCCCGGGCTCAGCGCCGGTCCCGAATTGCTACGGCTCGCTCCCGACCCGCCGCGCGAGGACTATCTGCGAGCTCAGGAGCTCACGCCCGGCTGGAGCCTCTGGTACGCCCCGGGTGGCAATCGCATCGCGCTGGGCGTGGCCACCGGCACGCGCTTCCTGCTCGCGGAACAGTCCGATACGGTCGTCGACTTGATCACGTCAGAAGCGCGGCTAGCGGTTTTTCTTCCGTGAAGCGCGCGCTGCGCGCGGCTCTCGCTCAGCGCGGCGCGCGCACGGGGCGATAGCCGAGCCCCACCGCCCGCAGCACGCGCTCGGTGGCGGTCATGGGCTTGGGCGGCGCGGAGAGACCCGGCTGCGTCGGCGTGCGCTGGGGCGGCGCCGAGGAGATCCAGCGCTGCGTGTTGCTCCGCCGCGGCCCGGACACGGGCGGAATCGTCTCGGGCTCTACCAGCTCCACAGGCTCTGCGCTCCCCTTCGACTTCTCCATCGCGTAGCAGTCTCCTTGCGCGCTCGAGCGCGCTCTGGTTGGCCTGGAGTACGGCCGCGCGCGCTGCTGCGCTTAAGCCGCCCGAGATTTCGCCCGTGCGCGCTGCGCGAGAGGGGGCCGGGCGCCATCGAGCGTCATCGGTTTGGCGCCTCGGGGTTTGGAGCCTCGCTCGAGCAACCTGGGCGGTCCGCCGGCATAGCAGCGGGGAACCGGCGGGCGAACGCCCTGCCGCAGGCGCGGATCGGGGGATACGACGCGCGGCAGAGCTGCTACGAAGCTCGGGCTCATGCGCATCGCGACCTGGAACGGGAACTCGCTGAAGGCCCGCTTGGAGAGGGTCGGCTGGTGGCTGGACCGCGCGCGGCCCGACGTGCTCTTGATGCAGGAGACGAAGCTGGCCGATGCGTTCGCGCCCGCCGACGAGTTTACGCGGCGCGGCTACGAGCTCGCGCACCACGGTGAGGGCCGCTGGAACGGCGTGGCCATCGCCAGCCGCATCGGCATCAGCGACGTGATCCGAAACTTCGGCGAGCCGCTGGCGGTCTCGCGCTCGCCGGAGGCGGGGGACGATGAGCCCTTCGCCGAGGCGCGCATGATCTCGGCGGTCTGCGGCGGCGTGCGGGTAACCAGCATCTATGCCCCCAACGGCCGCTCGCTGGGCTCGATCTTCTACCAGGCCAAGCTGGACTGGTTTGCGCGCCTGGCGCGCTGGTTTCGCGAGACGCGCAGCCCCGAAGAGCCGCTGGTGCTGGGCGGTGATTTCAACGTCGCTCCCGCCGACGTGGACGTGTGGAACGCCGCCGCCTGTCATGGCGGCACCCACGTCTCGCCCGAGGAGCGCGCCGCATTTCACGCGCTGGAGAGCTGGGGCCTGGTGGACGCCTACCGCCTGCACCACCAGGAGGCGCAGCGCTACACGTGGTGGGACTATCGTGCCGGTTGCTTCCACAAGAACATGGGCATGCGCATCGATCATCTGCTGGTGTCGCCGCCGCTCGCGCGGCGCGTGATCGCCTCGGAGATCGATCGCGAGGCGCGCAAGGGCAAGCCCACCCCTTCCGACCATACTCCGTTGATCCTGGACCTCGACGAGCCGGGCCACGCCTTCGACGCGGGCTGGTCGGGGGTGGAAGAGCGCAGCGCCTCGCGCCGGAAGTGAGCTAGCGGGACTGGAGTGCCTGCTCCAGCTCCGCGAGCAACCCCGGCAGGCGCTGCGAGACGAGCGGCGTGGAAGCCGTGAGCCAGGCTGCCAGGTGCGGGGCGTACTCGGCGCCGAGCGCGAGCCGGGGCCTGCCCGCGAGCGTCCCGAACAGGCGCTTCACCAGCGCCGGGGTGCCGTGCCGGGCGTGGCTCAGCGCTGCCAGGCGCCGGCACAAGAGGGCGAAGCGCTGCTCCTCCTGCTCGCTGCCCCAGGCGAGCAGGCCCTGGCTCGCTGCGCTGCCACCGAACTCGAGCGCGAGCTGGTAGCCGGACCAGCCCGGCGCCCTGTGAGCCAGCTGCTCGTCGATCAGAAACTCCACTCCCACGTGCGCCAGAGCGCGCCGCGGCCCCTTCGGAAAGCCGAGCGCCGCGAGCGCGGACAGCGCGCCGCGCTCGAGCCCCGTGAAGGCCTGCGAGGCGTGAAACGCGCGGTCGGTCTCGTGGTGCAGGTCGATGCCGGCGGCCAGCGCTGGATGTTCCGTGGCCGGCGCGGGCAAGCGCAGCATGTTGGCCAGGTCGGGCAGCATCGCACCCAGCACGAAGGGCTCCTGCTGCGAGAACCAGCCGGCGATCCAGGCGTGCCCGAAGAAATTCATGCGCGCTGCTCCGCCGAGTAGATGCGCGAAGGGTCAGTTCAGATCGAGCGCGTAGCGCTTCAGCTGATCGAGGGTCACAAAGTCGAGCACGCGCTCGTGCGTGCTGGCCAGGTAGACGTGCGGCGCGCAGCCGGCCTCGAACGCCTCCTTCCAGCGATCTGCGCACAGGCACCAGCGATCTCCCGGCTGCAGACCGGGGAAGCCGTGCTGGGGGGAGGGCGTGCTCAGGTCGTTCCCGCGCTCGCGGCTGAACTCCAGAAACTCCGCCGTCATCCGCGCGCACACGACGTGCGCGCCGCGATCTTCCGCGCTGGTATTGCAGCAGCCATCGCGGAAGAAGCCCGTCTTCGGGCGCTCGCTGCACGGCGCCAGAGGGCGGCCAAAGACACTGAGCCCGCGGCTCTTTGGGTCACTGGCTTCGGGGTCACTGGCTTCGGGGTTACTGGGAGGATCGGATTCGGGAGTCTTGCGCACGGACATGGCACGCCCATTTCTGCCGCTCCCCGCCAGCTTGGCAAGCCCCCACGGAACGGCAGTGGTCCGATC
>JAICTU010000265.1 GCA_025936205.1 Polyangiaceae bacterium
CAGCATGCAGCACGACAACATGGGCCGCCTGGATCGGTTCATGGATGCGCCGTTTCTCTTCTTCTCAAGTGTCGCACGCCGCTCAGGGCGGGAAGCATTGCGCCGACCAGCGCCGGATCAAGTCCACGTCGGCCACGCTGAGACAGTTGGGGTCTCCGGGCTGGCCGTAACAGGTCGGCGGCATGTTGCCACCATTGACGCGCTCCAGGATCGTGCCCTTCAGATTCTGGGCAAAGCCGTACGCTTCGGCCTCGTCGGGCGAGGCCACGTTGTGACCGCCGGAGTAGTCCGTCGCGTGGCAAGGCACGCAGTTGGCGGTCAGGATCGGGTAGATGTTGGCGGCAAAGCTGACGGGGCCGTTGCTGACGACGGGGCCTCCATCGCCGGCATCACCACCAGCGTCGGTGCCCGCGTCCGAGACCACACCGGCATCCAGGAACACCGGCGTGCAGGTGTCCTGCATGCCGGCATCGAGCGCTGAGCTCGAGCCGCCGGTGCCGCCACCGCCGCTGCCGCCCATCGCACCGCCCGTGCCGGCGGCGCCGCCGCCCGCCGACCCGCCACTGCCCGCGGAGGCAGCGGGGGTCTTCGGTGGTACATTGCTCCCCTCATCGTCCGAGCAGCCGCCCAGAGCAACGAGAGGTGCCAGTAGAATGGCTGCTCCGCCGAGGAAGAGCCCGCTTGCAAGATGCTTCATGGATCGGTCTCGGAGTCTCAGACGTATGAGCTTCAGGGTTGAGCGCCCTGTGCCAGCCAGGCCTGCAATTGAGCGGCCTCGTCCGCATCGAGGCAAGTTCCAGTACCCAACGCGCCGCGGTTGCAAGAGGGCGGCATGCTGCGCTGGGTGACGGCCTCGGAGATGATCTCCGCCGCGACCCCATTCGCCTGCGTTACGGCGTAAGACGCAGCCTCATTGCCGGCTTGCGCGAAGCGCGGGCGATTGTTCGGGGCATTGGCACCGTGGCAAGTCCCGCAGTTGTCGAGCAGCAACTGGAACACGTCCGAGAAACCCACGGCATTGGGTGGCGGGGGATTGCCTGGGGGGTTACCGGGCGGAGGATTTCCTTGCGGTGGCCGACCGGCATCCGCGGCGCCAGCATCGGCGGGAGCCGGAGCGCCCGCGTCGGCTGCGCCTGCATCGGCAGAACTGCTGCCCGCAGCGGCGCCGTTGTTGCTGCTGACGACCGGCGGAGGCGTCATCGCCTCGTTGCCACCGGTCGGCGCCGGCGTGGCAGGAGGAGTGGCCGGAGTGGAGGTGCTCGGCGCCCCCGCCGCACCCGGTAGATTCGGCTGCTGATTCATCACCGGGTTCGAGGGGTCGTCGTCACTCGAGCAAGCTGCCAACACCGACACCGCAGCGGCACACGCCGCCAACCAAACATTACGAGAGCGCATCGAACTTCTCCAAGCTGCAGCCGCGGGCTGGGGGTGCAAGGTGCCCCGCCGAATCCGAGGGGACAATTCACGCCCCACGGCAACCTCGCGGCAATGAGTGGCCCTCCTTGTAGAACGCGGAAGGCGCAGAGCCACGACAAAAATCACATCGCTGGCGCGCGGATCAGTAGTCCGGTGCAACGTCGGTGGGGCACTTCAGGCCCGGACCCCGACTGCAGCACCGAACGACCAGCGAGCCTTACACAGGGATAGGAAGATTTCACACCTGAACAGGCTGCGGAGCGAGCTTTCAGGGCGCGGGCGGCCGCGCTAAGACGCGGATCATGAGCGACACCAAAAGCGGACTGGCCGAGCGCGTCGGAGTGATCGGTCTCGGGATCATCGGCAGCGTCTGGGCGCAGCACTACGAGGCCGCCGGCGTGCTCGCAGGCAGCTGGAACCGGTCGGCAAAGCCCGACGCTCCCCGCCCCAGCCCATCCCCGGCCGTGCTCGCGCGTTCGGCCACGGTGTTGCACGTGGTGGTCAGCGATCCGCCCGCGGTGGACGGCGTGCTCGATTCGCTGGAGCAGGAGCTGGGCCCGCGTCATCTGGTGCTGCAGTCCACGACCATCGATCCGCGCAGCGCGAGCCGCTTTGCCGAACGCGTGCGAGCGCGCGGCGCCAGCTACATGGAGGCGCCCTTCATGGGCAGCCGGCCCGCGGCCGAACAGAAAAAAATTGCGTTTCTCAGCGGAGGTGAGCAGGCCCTGGTGCCGCGCGCGCACGCTCTGCTCTCGCTTCTTTCCAGTTCGATCCGCCACGTGGGCGACGTGCCCAACGCGGCAGGCCTCAAGCTTGCCTTCAACTTGCAGGTGGCGATCCACATGGAGGGCATCTGCGAGAGCTTGAACCTGGCCCGCCAGCTCGGCGTGGCCGACGAGGATTTTTTCCGCAGCCTGCAGGGCACGGCGCTCTGGTCGGGCTTCCACGCCGCCAAGGAGCCCAAGCTGCGCACCGGCGACTTCGCCGCGCAATTTTCGGTCAAGAACATGCTCAAGGACATCCGGCTGGCGACCGAGCTCGCGCGCGCCGGCACGACGCCGCTGGGCGTGGCCGTGCGCGATCGCCTGGCGCAAGCCGATCGCCTCGGCTTCTCCGACCAGGACATGTCGGCTCTGATCCAGTCCCTTTGACCCCTGTTGACCCCCCAGCTTGATCCCCGAGTGAGACACGAACGATGCAACTGACGCGACATTCGACCCCGACCGGACCGCGCTGGGCGCGCGACGGCTTCTTCCTCGCCGAGGGCTTCCGCCTCGGCGTGCTGCTCGAGCTCTCGCCCGATTTCATCGGTCCGTTCCTGGACGGGGTGGCCCGGCAGGAGCCGGCAGTGGGTCCACTGCTCGCGCCGATCGAGAATGACCAGGAAGTATGGGCGAGCGGCGTGACCTACAAGCGCAGCCGCGAGGCGCGCACCCACGAGTCGACGGTCAAGGACGTCTACGAGAAGGTCTATGTCGCGGAGCGCCCGGAACTATTTTTCAAGTCGCCGGGCGTGCGCGCGGTCGGTCACGGCATGAACATCCGCGTGCGCCGCGACAGCAGCTGGAACGTGCCGGAGCCGGAGCTGACGCTGGTCTTGAACCGCGACATGGAGATCGTGGGCTACTGCGCGGGCAACGACGTCTCGTCGCGCGACATCGAGGGCGAAAATCCGCTCTACCTGCCGCAGGCAAAGGTCTACGACGGCAGCTGCGCCCTCGGTCCCTCGATCATCATGACGCACGAGTCGGCGCTCACGAACGTGCCCATTCGTCTGACGATCTCCCGTGCCGGCCAAACTGTGTTCGAGGGGGAGACCCGCAGCTCCGAGATGAAGCGATCGCTACGCGATCTGTGCTCGTATCTGGGGCGAGAGCTGAGTTTCCCCCAGGGTGCATTTCTGATGACGGGCACGGGCATCGTGCCCCCGGACGGCTTCAGCATGCGCGCGGGAGATCTCGTGCGTGTGCAGGTGGCGGACGCAGTGCTGGAGAACGAGGTGGCGCAGTGACTCGCGAATCAGGGACTCGGGAATCAGGGACTCGGGAATTGGGAACTCGGGAATCAGGGACGATGACCAAGCTGGAACCGATCTGGATCGCGGGACGCTGGCAAGCCGAGTCGGCGCCCGAGGGCGAGCTTCACTCCTACGATCCGCGCACCGGCGCGGCTCTGCCGGCTCGCTTTCCGATCTCGGGCGACGCCACGTTGCGCGCCGCGGTGCGCGCGGGGCGCGCGGCAGCCGAGGAGTTGCGTGCGGTCGCACCCGAACGCATCGCGCTGTTTCTGGAGCGCTGCGCCAGCAACCTGGAGGCGCAGCGCGACGCCTTGGTCGATAGCGCGCACGCCGAAACGGGGCTGCCCAAGGAGCCCCGGCTGCGCAACGTGGAGCTGCCGCGCACGACCGATCAGCTGCGTCAGGCTGCGGCCGCCGCCCGCAGCCGCAGCTTCTGTGACCCGCAGATCGATACCAAGCTCAACTTGCGCTCGATGCGCGGTCCGCTGGGCGGGCCCGTGGCGGTGTTCGGCCCCAACAACTTCCCGTTCGCGTTCAACGCGGTGATGGGCGGTGATTTCGCTGCCGCGCTGGCCGCGGGCAATCCCGTGATCGCCAAGGCACACCCGGGGCACCTGAGCACCACGCGCCTGCTGGCGCAGGCTGCTTCCGAGGCGCTGCAAGCGCTGGAGCTGCCGGCGGCGAGCGTGCAGCTGATCTACGCTTTGCCCCCCGAGCTGGGACTGGAGCTGGTGGCGCACCCGGATCTGGGAGCGAGCGCGTTCACCGGGAGTCGACGCGCGGGGCTCGCCCTCAAGGCGGCCGCCGATCGCGCGGGGAGGCCGATCTACCTCGAGCTCTCTGCGATCAATCCCGTCTTCATCCTGCCGGGCGCGCTGCGCGAGCGTTCGAGCGCCATTGCTCGCGAGCTGGCCACCTCGTGTACGATGGGTGCCGGTCAGTTCTGCACCAAGCCGGGCGTGAGCGTGCTGCTCGCCGGCGCAGAAGCAGACGCATTTCGCAGCGAGCTCGGCTCGTTGCTGGCGGCGGGCGCGCCAGGAACGCTGCTCGCCGCGCAGGGGGCGGAGCACATCCAGGCGAGCCTCGCGCTCTGGACGCAGCATGGCGCCCGCCTCGAGCAAGGCGGCAAGCGTGCCGGCGCACCGGGCTTCGGCTTCGAAAACACGCTGGCCAGCGTCAGCGGCAAGCAGTTTCTGGAGCACACGGAGGCCTTGCAGACCGAGGCCTTCGGCCCCGTGCATCTGCTCGTCACCGCGGAAAACGCCACGGAGATGGAAGCCATCGCCATGCGGCTGGAGGGCAGCCTCACCGGCTGCGTCTACAGCCACGCCCAGGGCGAAGACGACGTGCTCTACGATCGCATCGCCGTGCGTCTGCGTTCGCGTGTCGGCCGGCTCCTGAACGACAAGATGCCGACGGGCGTCGCGGTCTCGGCCGCGATGGCCCACGGTGGCCCCTACCCCGCCACCGGCCACTCCGGCTTCACCAGCGTCGGCTTGCCGGCAAGCATCACGCGCTTCACCGCGCTGCACAGCTACGACAACGTGCGCGAACCGCGTCTGCCGCCGGAGTTGCGCGACGGCAACCCCGGCAAAATCTGGCGCCGCATCGACGGCAGCTATACCCAGGCGGACGTCAGCCCGCGAGCTTCCTGATCTGGCGCACCAGGCTCGCGGAGTCGAGCCCCTGTTGCACCACCTGTTCCAATGCTCCGCCGTCGCCGCGCACGTGAGTGCCGGCGCGGCCGAAGCGCGGGTGGAAGCCACGCTCCGTGAGCCAGGTGCCGTAGCGCAGGCCGAGGCCGGTCTGCACGTTCTGGCTCTCGGCGACCAGCACGAAGCCGCCCTTGCCCACCTGCGCCAGCGCCGCCTCGTCCACCACGTTCAGGCTGCTCTTGTTGACCAGGCCGACATCGAGCCCGGACTCCTTCAGAGCCGTCACGGCATCCAGCGCCTCGCTCAGCACGTCGCCATAGCTGACGATCCAGCCGTCGCGCCCGCTGCGCACCACGTCATCGCGCCCCGGTTCGAAGCGATAAGCCCCCGCGTAGCGAGGCTGGCCGTCCTCGTTCAGGATGTCGGGGAGCGATGAGCGGGGCGAGAACACGAAGCGCAGCCCCGGGTCATGGAACACACGCGCGATCAGCGCCCGCATCTGGTGCTGGTCGGCGGGGAAATACAGGCGCGTCGGATCGTCCGGACCGAGGCCGTTGTCCGCGAAGAAGTTGTTGATGCCGAAGTGGCAGGTGTTGTCGAGGATCTCCGCCACTCCCGCGTGGGAGAAGTGCGCCAGCACGTTGCACTCGTTGAGGCGCGCCATGCTGATCTCGGAGACGATCATCTCCAGGAACGCCGAGAACGTGCCGAAGATGCCCTGATAGCCCGGTTCGGAGCCGAAGCCCGCGGCCGCAGAGTAGTTGCCTCGCTCCATCACCCCACCCGACACGTAGACGTCCGGGCAGCGCTTGGCGACGTGCGAGAGCCCGCACGAGCCCGCCAGGTCGCTATCGATCACCAGATTGCGGGCCCGGCTCGCGGGATCGAGCTTTTCCAGCACATCGCACAGCGCCTCGCCGAACACGCCGCGCACGCTGGCGCGGGTGGCGGAGCTGCCGCGCAGGGCCGGCGCCTTCGCGCCGCCCTTGGCACTCTCCAGCTGACGTACGGCCTGCTCGTATCCGCGCGCTCGCAGGTACTCGATCGCGGCCGGCACCGGGATCGCGTCGTGGCCCTCGGGACTGCCTTCGATGCCCTTCCCGCCCGGGGCCATCGGGCGCTGGCACAAGAGCGCCGCCGGCCCACGATGTGAGACCAGCTCGCGCATGGCGGCGTGCAGGGCCTGCAAGTTCTCCCCGTCGACGCGCTGTACTGCCAGGCCGTGGCCGCTCAAGGTCTTTGCCAGGTCGTAGCCGCGCAGGTACTCGCTCGGATGGCCCGAGATGGTGACGTCGTTCTCGTCGATGACCAGCTTCACGTCGAGCCCGCGTGCCACGGCAAAGCGCGCCGCTTCAGCGCTGTTGCCTTCCTGCTGCGAGCCATCCGAGCCGAACAGAAACACCACCCGCTCCGGGTGCCGCGCCGCGATCCCGTTGACGTACGGCCACAGATGCCCGAGCCGCCCAGATGAGAAGGTGATGCCCGGCGTGAGACCGCGCTCGGGATGGCCCGGCAGCTTCCAGTGAGCCTCGCGATAGTGCAGCAACGACTCCGCCGGGAGGTGGCCGTTGAGCACGCTCATCAGGTACTGGATCGCGACGCGGTGCCCGGCCTCGTCGAAGTAGTCGCGCTGCACGCGCGGGCTGCCGCGCATGAAACCGTCGGCGATCAGCAGCTCCGGCACGATGTCGTAAGCGCCGCCGGTGTGCCCTCCAAAGCCTCGCGCGTGGGCCAGCCCCGTGAAGAACACGATGGCGTCCCGCGCGAGCTGGATGTTGGCTGCCAGCTGCTCGGCATCCGCCGCGCTCAGGGGCTGCTCGGGGTTCAACGCCAGGGGCCGGTAGCGGCCCAGATCAATCGGAAAACTCATATGCAACAGGCTCCGGAAGGCTGCGGCGTCCCGACGTTCGGGCGCGCGTCCAGCCTTCCGAAAGGCCTTATAGTGGCCGAACGGTTCCGAAGGGAACCGTTTCCAGTTTCACGCGAGCGCGGCTTCGATCGCCTGTGTCAGCGCCGGGTCGCTCGGCTTCGTCTTGGGCCGAAAGCGCCGCACCGCGCCATCCGGAGTCACCAGAAACTTCTCGAAGTTCCACTGGACATCCCCCGCCTCGCCATTGGCGTCCTTGACCGCAGTGAGCTGCGCGTAGAGCGGGTGACGCTGGGGGCCGTTCACGTTCAGCTTCTCGAACATCGGAAAGGTGACACCGTAGCTGGTCGAGCAGAACTCCCGGATTTCCTCCGCGCTGCCCGGCTCCTGCGCGCCGAACTGGTTGCACGGGAAGCCGAGCACCGAGAAGCCTCGATCCGCGTACTTATCGTGCAGCGCCTGGAGCTCCGCATACTGCGGGGTGAGCCCGCACTTGGAGGCCACATTCACGATCAAAAGCGCCTCACCTTGGTATTCCGCGAGCGAGGTGGGCTCCCCTTCGAGCGTGCGCAAGTCGATGTCGTAGTTCATGGCGGCATTGTCGGAGGCAGCGCCCCGGAGTCAATCTGGATTCGGGTGCCCTGCGCGGGCTGCACCGGACCCCGGGCTGGACCTCGAACGTCCTATCGCGCTGCGCGATTGCACCGTAAAACCATACAGATTTCCGGTCAGACTTTCCCGTCCCACCTCCAGGTGAATCAGGAGCCCGCAACGCATGACTCAACCGTCGCCCATCTCCGAGAACCTGAGCTTGCCCCCCGCGCCCGGCGCGCGCACCGGCATGTCGACCGAGGCGCTGCGGCGTGCCGTGATCGAGCACCTGCGCTACTCGTGCACCAAGGAGATCTCCGACGCGACGCCATTCGACCTGTACCGCGCTCTGTCGCACGCGGTGCGCGACCGTCTGATCCATCGCTGGCTCGCCACGCGCCAGGCGTATCTGGCGGACGGCAACGTCAAGATGGTCTGCTACCTGTCGAGCGAGTTTCTGATCGGTCGCAGCCTGGGCCTGTCGCTCGCCAACCTCGGTCTCGAAGACAAGGCGGCACGCATCTTCCGTGACCGCGGCTTCGAGCTCGCCAGCGTGCTGGAGTGCGAGAACGACCCGGGCCTCGGCAACGGCGGCCTGGGGCGTCTGGCGGCCTGTTTCATGGACTCGATGGCGACGCTCGATCTGCCCGCGATGGGCTACGGCATTCGCTACGACTACGGCATCTTCAAGCAGCAGATCAAAGACGGCCAGCAGGTGGAACAACGCGACGACTGGCTGCAAGACGGCAGTGCGCGCGAGATGCCGCGCTACGAGCTGTCGCAGCTGGTCAACTTCGGGGGCCGCTGTGAGTCGCACACGGACCCCGACGGTCGCTTCAAGACCCAGTGGGTGGATACCCAGCAGGTACTGGGCTTGCCCTACGACTTCTACGTGCTCGGGCATCACACCGACACGGTCGGCACGCTGCGCCTCTGGTCGGCGCGCGCCACCCGCGACTTCAACCTGGAGCTGTTCAACGAGGGCGATTTTCGGCGCGCAGTGGAGCAGAAAATCGACAGCGAGAGCATCTCCAAGGTGCTCTACCCGAATGACTCGACCGACGCCGGCAAGCAGCTGCGCCTGCAGCAGCAGTACTTCTTCGTCGCCTGCTCGATCGGCGACATCATGCGGCGCCACAAGATCGGGCGCAAAGCCTTCTCCGACTTGCCGCGCGGCGTCTCCATCCAGCTGAACGACACACATCCCAGCATCGCCGTCGCCGAGCTGATGCGGGTGCTGGTCGATCTGGAGAACCTGGACTGGGAAGTCGCCTGGGAGATCACGCAGAAGACGCTGGCCTATACCAACCACACGCTCCTGCCCGAGGCGCTGGAGAAGTGGCCCGTGCGCATGTTCGAGAAGCTGCTGCCACGGCACCTGCAGATCATCTACGAGATCAACCGCCGCTTCCTGAAGACGGTGCACGTGCACTGGCCCGGCGACACCGATCGTCTTCAGCGCATGAGCCTGATCGAAGAAGGAGCGGACCGCCAGATCCGCATGGCGCACCTGGCCACCATCGGTTGCTTCAGCGTCAACGGCGTGGCCAAGCTGCACACCGAGTTGCTCGAGAAAGACCTGCTCAAGGATTTTTACGAGCTCTGGCCGGAGCGCTTCAACAACAAGACCAACGGCGTCACGCCGCGCCGCTGGCTGCTGCGCGCCAACCACAGATTGAGCGAGCTGATCACCACGCGCATCGGGTCCGAGTGGACGATGCGCAACTTCGATCAGATCCGGCAGCTCAAGGACTTCGTGCATGACGACCGCCTGCTCGACGATCTGTGGCGGGTCAAGCGCGACAACAAGCTCGCGCTCGCCCGCGTCGTCAAGGAGCGGCTCGCGGTCGACCTGAATCCCGACAGCATGTTCGTGATGCAGGTCAAGCGCATCCACGAGTACAAGCGCCAGTTGCTCGCGATCATGCAGGTGATCTCGCTCTACCTCGACATCAAGCGCGACCCGAACCTGCGCATCGTGCCACGCAGCTACATTTTTTCCGGCAAAGCCGCCGCCGGCTACAAGATCGCCAAACAGCACATCCACCTGATCAACGACGTCGCCGAGATCATCAATGAAGACCCGGCCGTGGCCGGCAAGATCCACGTGGCCTTCGTGCCCAACTACGGCGTGTCGCTCGCGGAGGTGCTGATCCCGGCTGCGGATCTCTCGGTGCAGATTTCGCAGGCGGGCAAGGAAGCGTCCGGCACCGGCAACATGAAATTCGCGATGAACGGCGCGTTGACGATCGGCACACTCGACGGCGCCAACATCGAGATCCGCGAGGAAGTCGGCGAAGACAACTTCTTCCTGTTCGGGCTCACGGTGCCGGAGGTGCAGGCCCTGATGCGCGCCGGTTACAACCCCCAGACGTACATCGATCGCAGCCAGCGCCTGCGCGACGTGATCGGGTTGTTGGAGTCGGGCTTCTTCAGCCCCAGCGAGCCGGGCCGCTTCGCGGCGATCGTGAACAGCCTGCGCCACCACGATCCGTACATGGTCTGCGCCGACTTCGACGCCTACGTGGCGGCCGAAGCGGCCGCGGCGCAGGCCTTCACCGATCGGCGCGGCTGGGCGCGCAAGGCGCTGCTCAACGTCGCCGGCTCTGCTCGCTTCTCCAGTGACGAGACGGTGCGACAGTACGCCAGCGAGATCTGGAACGTCCGGCCCATCCCCGTCGACGTTCGGAAGTTCAGCGAGCCGTGAGCGCGGCCCCGATCACTGCGCTCGGTTGGGCGCGGCGCATCCTGAGCGCCGTGGTCTGCATTTCCGCGCTGGCGCTGGTCATGGCCAAGACGGGCTCGCCCGCGCCCAGCGCCGAGCGCATCGGCTTGATCTCGGCGTTCTGCTTCGTGGTCTCGCTGATCGCGCTGGTCGAGGTCGCGCGCCGCGAACACGCCGAGGCCGAGCACGCCTCGGCGGAACGCGAGCGCCGCCAGCTCGCGCTGTTCAAGCTCCAGGTCGAGCTGGCCAAGGCCAAGAACAATGCCGCGGCTGCGCCCAGCGCGGCAGCGGCCCCGGCGCGGGCTCAGCCGCAGCGAGTGGAAGACAACCCGGGCTGAGGCCGCGTCAGCGCGCGTAGCTCGCGCGCTGGATCACGCGCTCCAGATCGATGGCGCGCGTGCGCGACGCGGGGTCGATCGGAGCCTCGATCTCCTCCTCATCCAGGTAGTCCTCCGGCCGCGCGGTGAGCACCAGGATCTGGATGCGCTCTGCCGCCTCGCGCAGCGTGCTGCGGAACCACTCGATGCGCTCGCGGTGCGTCTGCGCCAGATGGTCGTCGAGCAGCAATGCCGCGTCCAGCTGCTCGGCCACGCACAACCGGAAGATGGTCGCCAGTTGCTCCTGGGTGCCCTCGGAGAGCTCGCGGTAGGCGCGAGCCTGGCCGGCGATCTGGATGCCCTCGAAGCCGAGCTCAGCGTCCAGCCCGACGCGACCGTAGCGGCCCCGCGTCAGGCGCTGAAAGCGCTCGCTGACGGGTTCGGAGAGCGCACGACCGAGGTGCGCTCCTTCTTCGTTCTCCACGCTGCGCAGCGTCTGCGCCAGCAGCTGATAGGCATCGTATTCACGTTCCAGCTCGCGCTCGGCATTGCGTGCCCGCTCCAGCGCCTCGCGCGTCTGGCTCTCGCGCTGCGCGACCACGTCGCCTCCGACCTGACCGAGCGCGCCCTCCGCGCGGCGCAACTCGGCCAGCACTCGCTCGAGCTGAGCGCTCTCGCGCTCCAGCTCGGCCCGGGTTTGCTCCAGCGTCTCGCTGCTGACCGGGGGCAGCGCCGGCAAGGCAGCCAGCTCGGCGCGTGCCTTCGTGGCCTCGGCCTCGGCGACGGGCAAGGAGGCTGGATCGAAATGCTTCTCCCGCTCCTGCAGTTGCGCTTCCAGGCTCAGCTCACGCTCGCGCGCCTCGCGACTGAGCCCGAGGTCCGCCTGCTCCACGGCGCGTGCGCTCTGCAGCGCCGCGAGCGCGGCCTCGCGGGCCTTCTCCGCCGCGCCGAGCTCGGCCCGGAACGCGCTCTGCTCCTCCGCAATGGTTCGGCTGGCAGCGGCGAGCTCTCGCTCCAGCGCGCCGAGCTCTCGGCCGAGCTGTGCGGGATCGACACTCGGCTCCAGCCCGAGCTCCGCCAGCGCGGCCGCGCACGCCGCGGCGGCGAGCTCACGCTCGCGCGCAGCGCCCGCAGCCCGTGCCGCGAGGCGCTCCAGCGCCGCCGCCTGAGAGCCCTGCGCCTCCCTCTGGCGCCGTTGCTCGCGTTCCGCCTCGGCGATGCGCCGGCCGAGCTGTCCTTCCCAGCTCGCGCCGAGCGCCTCGAGCTCCTTGGCCAGCGCCTCCGGATCCCCCGTGCCGAGGGCCGCGCGCAGCGCTTCGGCCCGCGCCTCGGCGAGCTCGAGCCCCGAGCCTCGCTCGTGCTTCTCGGCGGCGCGCGCTTCGAGCTCCACCGCTTCTCGGGTCGCGGCCTCGGCCTCCCGGCGGCGCTGCTGCGCCTGCTCGGCGTGCTGCGCGAGCCCATCGATGTCATTCACGCCGGCGGCCGCGAGCAGTGGCTCGGCTCGATCTGCCCAGGCCGCAGCGAGCGCGTCGACTTCCGCTCGCAGCTCCGGATCTCCCGCGGTTGCCAGCAGCTGTACGTCATCGTCCAGCTGCACGCGCACCTGGCTGCGCGCGCGGGCAATCAGCGGTCGCTTGTCGGAGGCCTGCCGGCGCGCGGCGCCACCATCCACGGCGATCGCCGCGGCTCTGCCCGGCGGCAACGAGAGCGAAACGCTCAGCCCCACTTCCAAGCGTGCGCGAGCCACGCGCAAGCGGCGATCCAGCTCGCGCAGCTCGCGCAACTGCTCGGAGCTCAGCGGCGCACCCGGGCCCGGGCGCGCCCGCGCCCCCCCCCCCCCCCCCCCCCCCCCCCCCCCCCCCCCCGCCCCCCCCCCCCCCCCCCCCCCCCC
>JAICTU010000525.1 GCA_025936205.1 Polyangiaceae bacterium
AGCGCCAGGCTGAGCGCGCCCGGCACGGCCGGCGGCTTGCCGGCATCCGCTTCGCTCGACAGCAGCGGGCGCACGCGCAGCGAGTGGGGCTGAAACACCTCGAGCTCGCGCGCGAGCCGGCGCGCGAGCTGAGTCAGGCGCGCTGCGGCCGACTGCACGCAGGGGAGCTCGGCCCGCCCCGCCAGGTCGTTCACCCGCGCGAGCGTGCGCGCGATGTGCCCGCTGAGCGCGGGGTGCGCGAGCTCGCGCGTGCTCAGCGCGAGCCGCGCGCGCAGATCGGCGAAGTTGCTGCGGCCCTCGGCCGTGCGCAGCAACGCGACCAGCTCATCGACGCGCTCGCCGCTGGAGGCGTCGCTGAGCGCGCCGAGCAGCGGCAGATTGGCGGTGGCCCGCTCCAGGCGACGGTAGGCGCTGTTGTAACGCTCGGCGACGCCCAGGAAGTAGGCGAGCGCGCGTCGATCGTCGGCGGGCACGTACAGCGTGCGCTCCGGGTTGCGCGCGATCTTGGGGTCCTCCAGCAGGTCGGGCAGCCCCGCTTCGTCGATGCGCCGCGTGAGCGCGTCCCAGCCCGAGCTGGACAGCACGCGCGAGAGGCGCCCGATCGGATCTTCCATCACGCGCGCGAGCTCGGGGCTCTGTCCCGACCCGAGGTCGAGCGTCAGCTCCTCCAGCAGGTTCGAGAGCACGTAGCCGCCGGAGAGCTCATACGGCTGCTCTTGCCAGCGGAAGCGAAAGCGGCGGCTACCTTGATCGTCACGCGTGATGCGCTGATCGCAGTCGGTGTCCTGCTCCTCCAGGAGCCGCCGCCGGATCTGCTCCAGCGACTCGGCAGGTGGCTCCGGTACGTCGGGAGCCACCTGCATGCTGGACAGGTTCCGCAGCGCTGGAGGCGCTACCGGCGTCGTGCAAGCACTCAGAGCTGCTGCGAGGAATAGGCCGCAGAAGCAACCGCGAGCCACCGCGGGTATCCAGGAACTCAGCCGAGCACGCGCCGGCAGAGCTGCGCGATCTCTTTTTCGTACGGGTTGTCGTACGCGAAGCGCAGCACCTCGAAGGCGAGGCGGGATTCGGGGGGCGGCGGGCTGAGCTGCAGGCGCGCCCAGGTGAAGCCGGTGTCCGGGTTGGGGCCGCACAGGGTCGGGTAGCGGCGGATCGCGATCGCCACCTGTCCGCGCGCCCACTCCACCGACTGATCATCGAGCGTGCCGCCCGTGATGGCCGTGCTCACGTAGGTGGGCACTGCCACGGAGCTGGGCAGCGCCTTGAGCAGATCCTTGGCGGAGTTCAGCGCCTCGAGGTTGTTGCGGAAGCGCTCGTTCGCTTCCTGTGCCTTGCGCGCATACAGCCGATCCATGAACAGCGCCTGCAGGCCGCTGATGCGCGGATCGGTGCTGTCGAAGCGCGCCAGATCCTCGTACAGCTCGTAGGCGTGCGCCAGCTCGGCGCCGGCGAGCTGCTGTTGCGGCCGATCGAGCACCTTGCGGAACTCCGCCAGCAGCTCATCCAGCCGGCGATCGGTCGCCTGCAGCTGGCTCAGCGCGACCGTGCCGATCTCCTGTGACTTGCCCTGGTGGTCGCGCAGCATGACCTTGGCGACGGGCGTGTTGGTCTTGTCGTCACCGTACAGGTCCTGCAGCATCCGATCGCTCAGGTTGGTCGAGACCTCGCCGTCGCGGTTGGGCTCACCCAGGCGGAAGGTGTTGCCGCCGACCTCGAGCGAGAGCGTCACGTCGCGCGTCACGCGCTGATTGCAGGGGACGCTGCTGGTCGGGTCACCGGCGACCGTCTTCTTCTTGCCGTTCTCGATGAAGCTCTGCACGGGGATCACGTCGCACAATGACTCCTCGCGCACGATCACGCGCACGCGGCCGCGCGTGGCCTCGACGTCGGCGGTGTAGCGGGTGTCGCGCGGGGCGCCGTACTGCTCGCTGCTCGTGACGGGACCGGGCGCGCTCGGCGCCTCCGGGGGCTTGTCTTTGCCGCCGCAAGCGAACGCGCCCAGCAGCGCGGCGCACACATAGAGCTTCGTCCCGAACTTCATGTCCCAAGCCTCCTCGAGTCGGTAGGGCTCCACGCTAACACAGGTCGAGAAGCAGGGCGATCCAACCTGACTGAAAAGCGCTGCCGAGCGAGCTGGAGCAGGGGCGACTCGAGATAACGGTAGCTGAGCTCCGCCGCCCCGAGGCTCGCGCCCAGCCCGAGCACGAAGAGCGCTCCCGGATGCTCCGCGAGCCACGGTGAGAGCCGCCGCAGCAGACCGAGCAACGGCACGTGGAACAGGTAAATGCCATAGCTGACACGCCCCACCTCGCGCAGCGGTGGCGACGAAAATGTCCGCGCCAGCCAGGTCGCGGGCGCGAGCACCAGGCTCGCCACCAGCGCGACGAAGGCGAGATCCAGCCACAGGGGCGCGCCGGCGCCGCTGCCGACGAGCCAGCCCAGCCCGAGCACGACCCCGTTCGCGGCGACCGCGGCAAATTTGCCGAACAACGCCCACAGCCGCTCGAAGCCCGGGCGCGCCTCCAGGACCAGCCCGAGCAGGGCGCCCAGGCTGAGAGCCGGGGCCAGGCTCGCGCAGATGCGCAAGGGCGTGGCGTGCAACCAGGGCCCGAATGCCCCGTACACGGCCAGCTGTTGCAGCGCGAGCACCGCCAGCAGCACCAGCAACGCCGTGCCGCGCCGCACGCCGCTCACCAGCAGGGGCCACCAGGCGTAGAACTGCTCTTCGGTCGCCAGCGACCAGCCGAACGCGAACCAAACGGGGTAGGGCACCTCGTAATCGACGAACCAGTTGCTCGTGTACGAAGCGTGGAACAGCAGGTTGTCGAAGAAGTGCCGGCTGCCCGCGTCGCTCGGGCGCAGGCCGAGATACAGCGCGAACAGTGCCAGCACGGCGTAGTAGAGCGGAAAAATGCGCAGCGCGCGCCGCATCCAGAAGCGGCCGAGAGCGACCTCGCCCGTGGCGCGGCGCTCGGCGAGCAGGCGCGTCGTGATCAAGAAGCCGCTCAGCGCAAAGAACAGCCGCACGCCCACGTGCCCGCGCCCGAGCCAGCCGCTCTCGGCGCGGGGCAGGGCGTGGTGCCAGAGCACGGCCAGAATCGCGAGCGCACGCAGACCGTCGAGCGCGGGAAAGTAAGCGCGCCCGAGGAATTCTGCGTGCCGGTCGCTCACGGCTCCGGGCGCTCGATGCGACCGTCAGCGTGGCGCGCGAAGCGCGTTTCTTCGCGCGGGTGCACGGGCGCGTCGCTCGGCCAGGGCCAGCCGCCGAAGCGCGTGCGCTGATAGTCGGAGACCGCCTGGCGGAGCTCTTCTTGCGTGTTCATCACGAACGGCCCGTAGTGCGCCACGGGCTCGGCGATCGGCCGCGCCTGGAGCAGCAGACAGTCGACGGGCGCGTCCCCCGCCTCGAGCTTCAGGGCGCGCTCCGGGTCCAGCACCGCGGCGATGCGTGGCTTCAGCTCTTCCCCGTCGATCTTCAGGGTGCTGCCGGAGAAGAAGTAGAGCGAGCGCATCACGCTCGGCAGCGCGGCAGGCGGCAGCTCCCAGACCGCGCGGGGCTCCATGCGGATGGTCCAGATGGCAGCGCCCGAATCCGGGCGCGCTGCCCAGGAGTGCGGCGGCGGCGCGGGCGGCTTCCGCCCATCGAGCTCGCCGGCGATCACCGTCACCTCCGTCTGTGCGCCCGCTGCACCGTATCTGAGCGTCGGGATGTCGCGCTCCCAGAACATGCTGAAATGCGGCTCGACGAACTTCGACTCCTTGGGCAGGTTGATCCAGATCTGGAACAGCTCCAGCGGGTTCGGCTGCGTCGGGCTCAAGAGTGGGAACATCTCCGAGTGCACCACGCCGCGCCCCGCGGTCATCCACTGCACGTCGCCCTTGCCGAAGCGCGCGGCGGCGCCCAGCGAGTCGGAGTGATCGATGATGCCGCGGCGCAGGATGGTCACCGTCTCGAAGCCGCGGTGCGGATGCTGCGGGAAGCCCGGGATCTGCTCGCCGTGATACATGCGCCAGCCGTCTTTGCCCTCGAAGTCCATGCCCAGCTGCCGGCCGGCGAGCGGTGCATCGGGCCCCAGCGCGGCGTTGCCGGCGGGGTAGGCGTCCAGGTGGTGGACGCAAAACAGGAACGGATCGATCGTGACCCAGGGCGGCGCGCCGAGCGGCCGCCGGCTCAGAATGGCGTTGCTCACGCCCTTCAATATAGCCAGGCGCGCGCCGTTGAAAATGGCCCTGGCGCCCGCGGCGGCGGTTATCCTCGTCCGATGAGCGATCTCGGCCCCGCCCTCGACGATCTGGCGCAGCGCTACGTCCGCCTACACCGTGCGAAAGAGGACTCTTTCTGGGTCACCAAGATGGGCCTGGCCGAGGACGTGAAGGCCGCCGGCCAAGCCGCGCAGCAAGCGGAGCAGGCGTACAACGACTTCATGCAGGATCCGTCGCGGCTGGCGGAGCTGCGCGAGCTCGAGCGCGGCGCCGCCGCGGCTCCGGCCGAAGATCAGCGCGTGCTGCGCGGCTGGATCGCGATGTTCGGGGCGCACGTGGTGGAGAGCGCGGAGGGGCGCGCGCTGTCGAGCGAGATCGTGGAGCTGGAGGGCGAGCTGGCGCGCCAGCGCCGGGCCATGCCGCTCGGCTACATCGATCCGCGCCCGGGTCCCCAGAGAGGACAGCACGTGCCGGCCTCCAGCGTGCGGCTGTCGTTGATGCTGTCGAGCGAGCCCGATGAAGCGTTGCGCAAGGCCGCCTTCGAGGGCCTGGCCTCGATCGAGGGCTACGTGCTCGACCACGGCTTCCTCGAGATCGTGCAGAAGCGCAACCGCCTGGCGCGCCTGCTCGGTTATGAGGACTACTACGATTTCCGCGTGCAGGTCGTGGAGCGCATGAGCAAGCGGCGCCTGTTCACGCTGCTCGACGAGCTGGTCGAGCGCACGCAGAAGCCCGCCGAAGCGGAGCTCGCGCGCTGCTCGGCGGCGCTCGGCCCGGAGGCGCTCCAGCCCTGGAACTTCCGCTACTACAAGGGCGGCAAGCGCGTGGCCCGGCTCGACCCCTACGTGCGGCTCGCCCCCGCGCTGGAGCGCTGGATGCGCACCTTCCAGGGCCTGGGCGTGCGCTTCCGCGGCGCCACGCTCACGCTCGATCTGATCGATCGCAAGGGCAAGTACGAAAACGGCTTCATGCACGGCCCGGGCGTGGCCTTCTTCGAGCGCGGCAGCTGGCGCCCGGCGACCATCAACTTCACCGCCAACGCGGTGGTGGGCCAGCTCGGCGCCGGCATCACCGCCACGCAGACGCTGTTTCACGAAGGCGGCCACGCCGCCCACTTCAGCAATATCCTCAGCCTCGCGCCCTGCTTCGCCCAGGAGTTCGCGCCGACCTCGGTCGCCTACGCCGAGACCCAGTCGATGTTCATGGACTCGCTGGTGAGCGACCCCGACTGGCTCTGGCGCTACGCGCGCGATGAGCACGGCGCGCCGCCTTCTGCGGAGCTGCTCGCCGAGACGCTGCGCGAGGACCAGCTTTTCCCTGCCTGGGACGTACGCGCCCTGGTCACGGTACCGTTCGCCGAGCGCGCGCTGTACGAGCTGAGCGACGACGAGCTGCGCCCGGAGCGCGTGCTCGAAGTGTTCCGCGCCGCCGAGCAGCGCTTGCAGGGCCTGAGCCGCGGCGTGCGCCCGGTGCTGGCCGTGCCGCACCTGCTGAGCGGCGAGTCGAGCGCCTATTATCACGGCTACGTGCTGGCGGAGCTCGCGGTGCACCAGACCCGCCGCCACTTCCTGGAGCGCGACGGCTACCTCACCGACAACCCACGCATCGGCCCCGAGCTGGGCCGCGACTACTGGGCCCCGGGCAACGCGGCCACCTTCGACGAGACCCTGCAGCGACTCACGGGCTCTCCGCTCGGCATCGAGGCGTTGCTCCAGCGCGTGAGCCGCACTCCGGAGCAAGCCGTGGCCGAGGGGCTCGCTTGCCTGGAGCAAGTGCAGCGCCGCGAGCGCCCGGAATCGGCGCTCGATCTCGACGCGCAGATCCGCATCGTCCACGGCAACGAGACGGTCACCTCCACGCGCGAGC
>JAICTU010000066.1 GCA_025936205.1 Polyangiaceae bacterium
CAGCGGAGCTCGCCCGAAGGTCTTCTTGTAGACGCGGTGCACGAACGCGATCTCGATCTCCGGGTCTTGCACGGCTCTCTGATAGAGGTCGTGCTTGTCCGCGGTGGCGGCGGTCAGTGCTGGCTTCTTCTTGGCTGGGGTACGGGTGCGCGAGCGCCGGGGGTCGGTCATGAGGTGGGCGGGGTGCGGGGTGTCCCCGCGGATAGAAGTGTGGGGCCGGCGTACACGCCGGGCGGCGCCCGCCGTTTTAGTGGCCGGAGCGGCCTCCCACAACCACGGAGATCTTTAAGCCTGCCGGCCGAGGGCCGTTGTAGTCCTGGATGTCCGCCCCTGACGCGAATTCGGAAGGCCAGCTCGAGCTGGGTCTGCAAGCACTGCCGGTCGACCCGGTCGATCGCAAGCTGATGTCGGGCTTGCGCATCCAGGTGGCGTTCATGCTCTTCACGGCCCTGGTCGTGGTGGTGCTCACGACGCTGGCCTTCGTGTTCATCTCGCGCATCTTCAATCAGCTGACGCCTTCGATCCGCGCGGACCTGGAAAACAAGGCGGTGCGCGGCAGCCGCGAGATCGCGCTCTCGGCCGATCTGGGCATCGTGATCAAGGACCGGGCGCAGATCGAGCAGCAGCTGGGCGGCTACGACCACGATAGCGACGTGCTGGCCGTGATCGTGACCGACGCCGAGGGCAACGTGATCGCCGAGTTCGGCAAGAGCCCGCTGCCCACGCAGGAGCTGTTTGAAGGCTCTTCGGGGCAGCTGCAGCGTGGTCCCACGGTGGATCCCAAGGGCCCGCCCGCCTGGTTCAGCGCCTGGACCTGGTCGGTGATCGAAGGGACGCCCGTGGGGCGCGCGGGTGTGGTGGTGTCAGGAGCGCGGCTGGAAGCCGGCTCCAAGCTCGAGCACAACATCCTGACCAGCGCCGGAATCGGCTCCGCGCTGGCGCTGCTCGCGGCTTTCGCGTTCGTGGGCCTGTACATCGGCCCGCTGATCCGCGTGACGCAGCAAGCCTTCGCGCGCCTGGAGAAGACCACGCTCGCGGCGCTCGAGGCGACGCGCATCAAGAGCGAGTTTCTGGCCAACATGAGCCACGAGATCCGCACGCCGATGAACGGCGTGCTGGGCATGGTCGAGCTGCTGAGCGGCACCCTGCTCGATCCGCGGCAGCGCCGCTACGTCAGCACGCTCGAAAACAGCGCCAACGGTCTGATGACCGTGCTCAATGATATCTTGGACTTCTCCAAGATCGAGGCGGGCAAGCTCAAGATCACCTACGCGGCCACCCCCGTGCGCGATCTGATGGAAGAGGTGGCGGAGCTGTTCTCGCGGCGCGCCCACGAGAAGAAGCTGGAACTCACCTGTCACATCGAGTCGGGCGTGGCCGAGATGCTGGAGCTCGATGCGCACCGCTTGCGCCAGGTCCTGTCGAATCTGACCGGAAATGCCATCAAGTTCACCGAGCGCGGCCAGGTGGTGTTGCGCGCACGCGCGGTCGAGGGCCGGCGCGTGCGCTTCGAGGTGCAGGATACGGGCATCGGTATCTCGGACGAGGTGCTGCCGAAGCTGTTCGGCGCCTTCGTGCAGGCGGACGGCTCGATGACGCGGCGCTACGGCGGCACCGGTCTGGGCTTGACCATCTCCAAGCAGCTGGTGGCGCTGATGGGCGGCGAGCTGGGCGTGATCACCAAGCAGGGCCAGGGCAGCACCTTCTGGTTCAATCTGCCGGCGCGCGAGGTGGAAGGCGCGACCAAGCCGCTCGATCGGCCCAAATACCTGTTCCGTACCTTGATCGTCGACGACAACGAGACCAACCGCGTGGTGCTGGAGGAGCTCCTCACGCGCTGGGGCGTGCCCAACAAGAGCGTGGAAGGGGCCGAGGCCGCCCTGTGCGAGGTCGATCAGGCAGAGCGCAGCGGAACGCCCTACGCGCTCGTGCTCTCGGACTTCAACATGCCCGACATCGATGGCGCCAACCTGGCGACCGCGATCGCCTCGGCCCACACCGGCGCCAGCGACCAGCAGTTGCGTCCGCGCTTCATCCTGCTCACGTCGTCGGACGAGGAGTCGCTCGACGCGGAAGCGCGCTCTGCCATCGACGGCTTCCTGCAGAAGCCGGTGCGCGCCCAGGACCTGGTGCGCATGATGAACAACGTGCTCGCCGGCAGCGCCAACGCAATGGCCGTGCGCCAGGCGACGCCCCAGCCGCAGCGCATGCACTCGCGGCCGGTGCTGGTGGTGGAAGACAACCCCGTGAACCAGGAAGTGCTGCGCGAGAGCCTGGCCCAGCTGGGCTACCGCGCGCACGTGGTCGACAACGGGCAGCTGGCGCTGGATGCGCTGGCGGAGAAGTCGTACCCGCTGATCTTCATGGATTGCCAGATGCCGGTCCTGGACGGCTATCAGGCAGCGCGCGAGATCCGCCAGCGTGAATCGGGCAAGAGGCACGTGCCAATCATCGCGGTCACGGCGCACGCCTTCGAGGGCGAGCGCGAGAAGGTGCTGGCTGCCGGCATGGACGACTACATGTCCAAGCCGATCAAGCAGACCGTGCTGCTGGAAGCGCTGCAGCGCTGGTGGCCCGAGGAGGAAGAGCAGGCACAGGCGGACGCCCCGGCGCAGTCCGTGCGCCGCGCCAGCAGCAAGCCGCCTGCTTTCGACCCGGGACCGAGCGATGCGGTGGTGAGCGTGTTCTTGCGCATCGTACCCGAGCAGCTGCTCGAGCTCGAGCGTGCCATCGAGAAGCTGGACCCGCAGCTATTGAAGCAGGTGGCTCACAAGCTGAAGGGCGGCTGCCTCGCCGTCGGCGTGCCGAGCATGGCCAGCTTTTGTGCGGAGCTCGAACGCAATCCCGATAACCGCGCGGAGCTGCTGGCGAAGCTCTCGAGTGAATTCGAGCTCGTGTCCGATCGCCTCCTAAACCAGCGCGCCGTAGCCCGAGTGAACTAATCCGGTCTGTGCAGCTGGCCGTTGGAGGCTGTGACAATGACGTCACAGGGTCTCCGGGTGGTTATCGATGCATAGACTATCAAAGCTGGATCAGCACAGTCCTGCTCTGCTCTTGCGACGCCTCGCGCCGTGGGCGGTCTTCGGACTGCTCGTCGCGGGTTGTGTCTACGACGACAGCGATCGCTGCGGACCGAACGAACATCTCACGGACAAAGACCGGCTCTGCGCCTGCGATGACGGCTTTACCTATACCGCCAAGGGTTGCGTGGAGGCCAGTGCGGATGCGCCTCCGCCGCCCAAGGCCTGCACGAGCGACGCTGACTGCACGGATACGGGAGCCGCGACCTACTGCGAATTGCTCGTCAGCCACACCTGTCTGATCCCGAACTGCAGCGCCTCCCCGAACGACTGCCCCACGGGCAACGAGTGCTGCCCCTTCAGCACGACTCCCGGTTTTGAAACCTTGCCGAACCTGTGCCTCGCAGCGGGGTTGTGTACTCTACTATGAAAACTCGCGTTTCATCTTCGCTCTTCGTCGGCAGCGCGACGCTGCTCACCCTGGCCGGCTCTGCATTCGCGCAGGACGCCATCGCGCCGCTTCCGCCGGAATCCGCTCCTGCACCAGCCAGCGCGGCTCCCGGCGCAGCCAGCGCTGCTCCGGCAGCTCCTGCGGCGAGCGTCGCCGCTGCCCCCTCCGATGCGGAAGCCGAAGCGCTGGCCGCAGCGTTGAGCTCGAGCAGCGATACCACGAGCGCCGCCGTGGCGGACGTGGAGGAGTTCAAGCTCAACATCTACGGCTTCGCTGACTTCCTCTACACCCAGCGCCTCAACGACTTCACGCTCGCTGCGCCGTACCCGACCTTCATGGTCGGCAATCTCAACTTGTACGTCGGCGCGGAGCTCGGCTCCGGCTGGCGCACGCTCACGGAGGTCCGGTTCACGTACCTGCCGAACGGCAACGTCCCCCAGGGGGGCGGTACCCGTACGGATACGACGGTGAACGACCCGGCAAACCTGGGCCAGCCGACAGTGAAATGGGGCGGCATCCAGATCGAACGCGCCTGGCTCGAGTACACGGTGCACCCGCTGCTCACGATCCAGGGCGGTCAGTGGCTGACGCCGTATGGCATCTGGAACGTCGACCACGGCT
The DNA here is from genome assembly GCA_025936205.1 of Polyangiaceae bacterium. Next base: position 4,093 of record JAICTU010000066.1, read on the forward strand.
CGCCCGTGATCATCGGCGTGCGGCGCCCGTTCGTGGTGAACTCACTGCTCATGCCCGAACGGCAGACAGGCGTCCAGGCCTACGGCTCATACCTCGCAGGCAGCACGGAGATCGGTTACCACCTGGGCGTCAGCAATGGCCGCGGACCGGTCGATACCTACGGAGATCTGGACAAGAACAAGGCCGTCACGGCGCGCCTTTCGGTGTCGAACGATTCGCCCATCGGCAACATCACGCTCGGCGGCACGCTCTACCGCGGGCGCTATACCGATCGAGCGCAGGGCTATGCCGTAGCTGCCGACGGAGGCTACATGACCACGTACGTCGCCAGCTCGGTCTACGACGAGCTGACGCTGGCGGCGGACCTGCGCTGGATCTGGAACGACCTGACCGTGCAAGGGGAATTCATGCAGCACGACGTCGTCTACCCGCGTGAAGAGCTGCGTCCCAGCGCGTTTCCTTCGGCGACTCACCCGCCAGGATTCATAGCGGATACCCGCACCACCGGCTGGTACTTGATGGGCGCCTACCGCTTGCCGTGGTTCAATATCATGCCCTTCTTCGGCGGTGAGGCCTGGCGCCCCAATCAAAGCGGCTTCAGCAACGCCAACGCCGTCTGGGGCGGCCTCAACGTGCGTCCCATCCCGCGCGTCGTGCTCAAGGCGCAGTACACGCAGAGCTTTTGGCTCGAGCCGGACGAATTCAAATTGCACGGGGCCAACGGTCTGAAAGCCATCGATCTTCAGGCTTCATGGAGTTTCTAATGACGAGCCGACGTGAATTTCTGAGATTGTCCACAGGCGCGGCCTTCACGCTGGGCCTGCCGCTCGGGATCCCGAGCGCGGAAGCACAAGCGCAGGTGTTGGCGTTGGTGGTGGCCAAGAACAGCCCGATCCAGCAGCTCTCCCAGTACGAGCTCAAGAAGCTGTATCTCGGCGCGAACATCAACGACCCGTCGGGCGAGCGCATCATCGCCTTCAACCAGGCGCCGAACTCCCCGGACCGGGTGGCCTTCGAGCAGCGGGTGCTGGGCATGTCGTCGGAAGAGGTCTCCCGCTACTGGATCGACCGCAAGATCCGCGGTGAGAGCGGCGCCCCCAAGGCGGTGGGTTCGGTGGAGCTGTTGCAGCGCGTGGTGAGCAAGCTGGAGCACTCTGTCGCCTATGTGAGAGCGGACCAGGTACGCCCCGAGGTGCGCGTCGTCGCGATCGACGGCAACGTACCAGGAGATTCTGGATACCGACTGTTCGCGTGAAGAACGGGGAGTGCCGCCGACGGCGCTCTGAGTCAGACTTAACGAACCACCAGAGTCTCCCTCGGAAGGTATGCCGGAAGCAGCACTCGCCCCCAACGTGCTCGTCATCGATGATTGTGAAATCGCGCGTGCCGAGATGACACACCGCCTCGGTCGGGCAGGCCTCAAGGTCTCGAACCTGGCCTCTCCGATCGGGGCGACGCGCGTGATCGTCGATCAAGCCATCGATGTCGTGGTGATCGACGTGCAGATGCCCAGCATCCGCGGAGACCGTCTGGCAGCCTTGTTCAAAGGCAACCCGCGCTTCGCGACCCTGGGTGTGATCCTGGTCACAGGCGGGAACGAAGCCGAGCTGGAGGAGCTCGGCGCGGTCGCCAAGGCCGACGCGGTGCTGTCCAAGGGCCGCCTCGATCGGCTCGTCGATCTGGTCAAGGACACCTTCCGCCGCAGGCGCAGCAGTCAATTGGCGCCGCAGCGCAGCGAGCGGCCCCAGGTGCGCTGATTGCCGACGTACGCGAGCAGCGCGGCGTCGCCCCCCGACCACAGCGAGACGTCGAAGAAAGCTGCCGCGCGCGCCAGCACGATCGCTGGCGCTGCCTGTCGCTGCTGCTCGATCAGCACCAGCTCCTGCGGCGCGTGGGGCTCGGCCGTGGTGGGCCGCGCCAGCACCACGTAGCGCCGCCCGCACAGCTCCATGCCCGCGAAGGGCGCCGGCTCGATGCCGTTCTCATACAGCAGCCAATCCGGCTCTGTCTGCGCGGACGAGCCCGACAGCGGTACGCGCAGCGTGAGCAAGCCAAAATGCGTGATGTCGCGCTCCAGCGCCATCAGGCCCAGCACCGAGCTCGTGTCGGCGCTCTGCGCCAGAAACTCCGTCGTGGAGCGGCTCGGTCCCCCCACCCACACGATGCGATCGTCGCCGAGGCTGACCAGGCGCTGAGGCGTGATCTCCAGCTGGCGCAGGTGCAGCGAGGACATGCCTGTGCGCGCCTCCAGATAGATCGCGACCACGCCCTGCGGAGTGCCGAGCAGCTGCACGCTGTGAGCGGAGTTCAGGTCCTCGGTGAGGACGAGCGCTTCCGGCTGCCCCTCGACCCAGAGCTTCGCCCGGAGCGGCTCGTCGGGCCCCGAGGGGCGAGCGACGTAGGCGGCGAGCGGCGGCACGTCCTGGAGGAGCTTCGGGTCTCCGACAGGGATGGCCACGCGCGTGCCCACGCGCGCATCGTCGCGCAGCACCTCCGGGACGGCTCCCGGCCCCGCGCTGCCGAGCGCGTGCCGCAACAGCCGGCCATGGGAGACCCAGTAGGCAGAGCCGCCGCGTACTGCCGGGCCCTTGGCGAGCGGAAACGGCGCCGCGCGGTCCGGCAGCACTTGCAGCGGCGTGACGCGCGGCTTGGCCCCGCCCTTCCCCGTGCGCTCCAGGTGCGCCAGCCACAGCTCGTTCTCGCGGTTGACCATCGCCACGCCGCGCTCGGTGGCCGTGGCGGGGCCGGCCGGCGCAATCTCCACCAGCGAGTCGAGGACCAGGCCCCCCGCCACGCTGCCCGCCTCCGACGTCGCATCGCGGCCGCCGCTGCTGGCGGCCACCACCACTGGCTCGCGCTCGGGCGGCAGCTCGTACGAGTGGTGCTTCGCTGGCGCGCCGGCGTCGGCAGTAACCGCCGCGGCCGCGAGCGCCGCGGCGCGCGCGCGTTCGGTCAACTCGCGGCTGGCAGAGGGCCCCTCGGCGCTGATGGCGGCGGGCACGGGCGCGCTGAAGCTGGACGAGGAGTGCCGCTCCGAGCCGCACTCGCAACCCAGCACCAGCCACAGGGCGCAGAGCCCGAGGGCGCAGAGCCGCGGCGCGCCGATCCTGGGTGCCCCGCTCACGCGCGAAAGAATTCCTGAAACGGCACGTTCACCGGCGCTCCGTGCAAGCCCACGTCGATCAGGTGCGAGAGCAGCGGCAGGCGCCGCCGATCCGGGCGCCCCGCACCCGCTCGGGGTGCGGGCTGCCCCCGCAGTGATGCAGTGAGGAAGCGGTCGAGCACGCCCAGCACTTCCAGACACTCGAGCGTAGCTCCCTGCATCAGCCGGATCGCCTCGCGCGTCGCGTGACCCATGCCCAGCAACGTGCCGAAGCGCCCGGTGCGGCCGCCGTTGCAGGTGACCGTGAGATCGCCCGAGCCCGCCAGGCCGAGAGCGGTCGCGACGCCGCCGCCTTGCGACAGGACCAGCTCCTGCATCTCCACCAGCGACTGCGCGAACACGGCCGCCTCGTAGTTGTGCATGGCGACGCTGCCGCGCTCGCCGTTGGCGCGCTGATGCAGCCCCGCGCCGAAGGCGATGCCCATGGCATAGGCATTCTTGAGCGCCGCGCAGACCTGTGCGCCGACCACGTCCTCCTGCAGCACGACGCGATAATAGTCCGTCTGCAGCCAATCGGCGAAGCGGCGCGCCACGCTCAGGTCCTGGCCCGTGAACACGACCATGGTCGGAGTGCGCCGCACCAGCTCGCCGGCGATGCACGGCCCGCACACCGCCACCGGCCGCGTCGATGCCGCGAGTTCGGCCGGTAACGCGAGCCGCAACGCCTCGGTCAACACGCGCAGCGCAGCGCCGTCCTGCTCCAGCCCCTTGCTCAACATCAAGATCGGCCGCTGTCGGCGCGCCAGCACGGGGGCGAGCGCGCTCGCGGCCCAGGCGATGCCGGCGGAGCTCACGCCGAGCACGATCGCGTCGGCGTCCGCACAGGCCGCCGTGAGCTCGCTCACGGGATGGCAGCTCGAGAGCGGCGGCAGCCGAACCCCCAGCGTGGGATGCGGCCGCTCACTGGCCACTGCGCTCACCAGCGCGCCGTCCAGGGGCGTACCGATCAGGCGCACGGTATGGCCCCGATCGCTGAGCGGCACACACAGCGCGCTACCCATCATGCCGGCACCGACCACGGAAAGGACTGCCACGACCCACCTTGTAAGCCGAATCGAGGCGAACACTCCAGTTGGCTTGCCGCCGGTGCAGCGCCGCGCTCCAGCCGGAGCGGCGCTTGCCGTTCGATGGACTGGTGACTCCCCACATCAGAGGCTGGAAAATGGCCCGCGAAGGTCTGGCCAGAGGCCAACGGCCAGGGAGTCGGAAGCGACGTCGTCCGGCTGACGATGTTGCGTCAAGCGCCTGGCAGCGCGCGCGGAGAGCGCCATGAATCGCCCGCGCCGACCCGCGCCAAAACCCAGCTCCGCGACGCGACGCGCTCCGCCCTGGGAGGTCACGCCCGCGGATCTGCAGTGCCTGGACGCCGTGCGCTCGTTGCTCACGGCGCTCAACAACGCCTACGTCAGCACCCGGCAGATCCACACCCTGATCCTCGACATCCCGGTGCTCGCCGCGCGCTGCGTGCGCCGCATCGGCGCCAAGCAAGCGGTCACGCCCGAGCTGCTGGAGAAGGCGCTCAACTCGATCGGCAACCTCGGACTGGAGACGGAGCTGCTCGGGTTGCTGGAAGATCTCACCACCTGCCGCGCCGACCTCCAGGAACAACAAGCCGAACGCCCCTCGCAACCGCCGGGCGCATGACGCGCAGGAGGCGCTGGCCTGGGACTTGCTCCGCGCCACACAGACGTGGCGCTGAGTCTCGACAGCTCGCTTGCTTTTAGGCCGAATCCCGGCAGCGCAGCGCGCGAGGACGCGAAGGCTCCGCGTGCCACCGACGCCAAGGCGTTCAGCGCGGCGCTCGAGCACCACGTCGCACCTGCGCACACCCCGCTCACCGGCAGCCAGGCGGCGGACGCACTGCAAGCGGCCTGGCAGGGCGCCATGGGCCGCGCGCCGAGTCAGAACACACTCTCGGTCCTGGTCGGGCAATGGGCGCACGAGACGGGCCGCGGCTCCGCCATGCTCAACTACAACTTCGGCGGGATCAAGGGCACGGGCCCGAGCGGCGGCAGCACCGTCTATGCCACGCACGAAGGCTCGGGCGCGAGCGAAGTTCAGATTCGCGATCGTTTTCGCGCCTACGACAACGCCGAGGCCGGGGCGAGCGACTACCTCTCGCTCCTCCAGCGCCGCTACCCCGAAGCGCTACAAGCCGCCGAGCGCGGCGACCCCGTGGGCTTCGTCCAGGCACTCAAGGCGCGCGGGTACTTCACCGGCGATGAAGCCTCCTACGCCAAGAGCGTGGCCGGGCTAGCGCAGCGCGCGCTGGCGGCCGGCTTCGACGAGATCGGCGCGAATGAGCCCGGCGCCATCGGCTCGACCCCTGCCGTGGCGAGCGCGCCGGCGACCAGCGTCGACGCTCACGGCAACATGGTGATCCCGCCCGGCGCCCATGCTCACTCGTTCACCGACGAGATCAGTCGAGTGGAACTCCTGATGTCGGCGCTGCGCCTCGGACAGCTCGGCGACAAGGCAGGCTGAATTTGATCTCTCGCGAAACTGAAAAACCCAAAGGCATGGACGTCGCAACGTTGATCGGCAGCGTGCTCGGCTTCGGGCTGATCCTGGGCGCGACCGCGCTCAGCGGCAGGCTCTCTGCCTTCATCGATCTGCCGAGCCTGCTGATCGTGGTCGGCGGCACACTGGCCACGACGCTGGTGATGGAGAGCCTGAGCAACGTGCTGGGGGCTCTGCGGGTCGCTCGCCAGACGCTGTTTCACCGCGGCAGCGACTGCGTGCCGACCATCCAGCGCATCGTCGAGCTCTCGCACACGGCGCGCCACAAGGGTGTGCTGGCGCTGGCCGACGTCGAGGTGGAAGACCCCTTTCTGGCCAAGGGCTTGCGCCTGGCCGTGAGCGGCCTGGACCGCGACGAGATCCGCGAGACCCTGAACGCCGAGCTCGTGAGCATGAAGCAGCGCCATCTGCGCGGCCAGCGTATGTTCAAGTTCATGGGCAGCACGGCGCCGGCCATGGGCATGATCGGCACGCTGATCGGCCTGGTGCAGATGCTGCAGACCCTGAACGACCCGACCCGCATTGGGCCGGCCATGGCGGTGGCGCTGCTCACCACCCTGTATGGTGCCGTGACGGCATTTCTGGTCTGCAACCCGATCGCCGCCAAGCTGGAGCGCCGCTCCGCGGAGGAGAGCGCGAACATGACGGTGGTGATCGAAGGCGTCGACGCGATCGTGCGAGGCCACCACACCGAGGTGATCCAGGACAAGCTGCAAGCGCGCCTCGCGCCCAAGGATCGCCCGACCGAGCGCGCCGCCTGATGATGGAAGACGAAAACGACTCCCATCCCGAAGAGAGCTCGCCGCCGTGGCTCACCAGCTTCAGCGACATGTTGATGCTGTTCCTGTGCTTCTTCGTGCTGTTGCTCTCGTTCGCGCGCACCGACGCGCAGACCTTTCACTCGGCGCTGGGCTCGGTGCGCCAGGCCCTGGGGGTGCGCGCCGCCGTTTCCGCGGGGTCGCCCCTGGCTCCCTCCGCCGCGGAGCACAGCTCGAGCCCGGGCACGGGCGAGCGCCGTACAGCGGATGAGCACGTGGTCGCGGAGCTCGAACAGTTCCTGGCGGCGCGCGGCCTGCGCGCACAGGTCGAGGTCACTGCGAGCGAGCGCGGCATCGTGCTGCGCACCCGCGACCAGATCCTGTTCGACTCCGCGGACGCGCGCTTGAAGGACGAAGGGCTGCCCGTGCTCTCCGCCATCGTCGACCTGGCTCGCCGCTTCCACGGACAGCTCGCGGTCGAAGGCCACACCGATGACCGCCCGATCCAGAACGCGCTCTTCCCTTCCAACTGGGAGCTGTCGGGCGCGCGCTCGGCCAGCGTGCTACGCTACCTGCTCTCCGCCGGCATCGCTCCGGAGATCGTGCACGTCGCCGGCTACGCCGACCGCCGGCCGATCGCCGGCAACGACACGGAGGCGGGCCGCGCCAAGAACCGTCGCGTCGAGTTCGTGTTCGAATACGAGCGAGGCGCCGGACCGGAATCAGCCTTCGAGCTCTGAGTGGCAGCTTGGTCTCCGGGTCCGTCGTGGACTGATACAGGTTGCAGCTGGCGCACCGGGAAGGGTGCCTTTCGCGGCGTCGATTCGAGGTTTCCATGGAAACCTCACCTGCGAGTCGATGCACCCGACGCGCTGATGCCTCGTTGCGCGCGCAACTCGGGAGGTCTCTCCAGGCCCTGTCCAGCCCGCACCGGGGTTTTGCGTCTCCCTGCCAGGCTAGCAGATGCCCACTGCTCGCCCTCACTTCGGCCGATATCGAAAGGTCGCCGGGCGACTCCGACCGTGTTCTCGAAATAGGCTCATCCTGGCGTCGTCCGGGGCCGTGCAGCGGCCCTGCTTCACGCCGCGCAGCTCGCCGAAACACGGCTCGAGCTCGATTGGGTCGGCACCGAGCGCGTGGCACGGGAGGGCGCCGAGCACTGCCTCGGCGCGCGCGATGCCATCTGGGGCTCATCGGGCTCACCGTATGCGAGCAGCGACGGGATGCTCGCCGGCATTCGCTTCGCGCGCGAGCGCCGAGTTCCCTACCTGGGCACGTGCGGTGGCTTCCAGTACGCGCTGATCGAGTTCACGCGCAACGTGCTCGGTCTCGCGGATGCCGACACTGCAGAGAATGGCTCCGGCTCTCGCCACATCGTGATCACTCCCGTGCAACGACCGAAGCCGGTCGTGCGCGCGGGAGCGCCGCTGCTGTCCGGCACGGACGTCGTGTTGCCCGTCGCGGACACGCTGCTCGCGCAACTGTGCGGCGGCGAGCCGCTGAGCGCCGAGTACTACTGCAGCCTCGAGACGAACGCCGACTATGTACGGCGCTGGCAAGCGGCGGGGCTGTGCGTCACCGGGCTGGGTGAACAGGGCGAGCTGCGCGCGTTCTCGCTGCCCGCGTCCCGGTTCTTCCTGGCGACTCTGTTCCAGCCGCAGCTCTCGTCGCGGGCGCGTGCGCCGCACCCGATCGTCACCGGCTTTTTGCGCGCCTGCGCCGAGACGGCCGGCGCCCTTACTCGCTGACACGCAAAAAGTCGACGATGCGCCGGTTCAGCAGCTCCGGCTGCTCGTGCTGCACGAAGTGGCCCACCCCCGCCAGATACTCCACGTGCGCGCGTGGCACCCACCGCCGGCTGGGTTGAGCGAGCGCCCGCCCCAGATAAGGGTCCCGGTCTCCCCAGAGCACCAGCACCGGCGCGTCGATGCGCCGCAATCGTAGCGCAGCCGCCGGCCGCAACATGGCCCGGTAATAGTTGATCATCGCATGCAGGGCACCCGGTTGCTCGAAGGCGCGACGGTACGCCTCGCACTCGTCGGGCGACCACCGGGCTTCCGCAGGCATGCGCTCGAAGGGCTGGAGCAGCAGGGCATGATCGCGCGCGCTCGCTACGGCCTCGGGCAGCCAGGGCAGCTGCAGAAAGAAGATATACCAGCTCCGGAGCAGCTGCCGCGGGTTGAGCATGCCCCGCAACATGCGTTGGGGGTGAGGACCGTTGACGATCACGATCCGCTCCACCGCCTCGGGATGGCGCATCGCCAGGACCCACGCCACGCCGGCGCCGATGTCATGACCGACCAGGCTCGCTCGTTCGACACCGGCGCTCTGGATCAGCGCGCGTACATCGTCCACGACCGCTCGAATGCCATAGGCGCCGACGCCGCGCGGCTTGGCGGAGAGATTGAAGCCGCGCAGATCCGGCGCGAACACGCGAAATCCCGCGGCCGCGAGCTGCAGAATTTGCTGCCGCCAGGCGTACCAGAACTCCGGAAAGCCGTGCAGCAACACCACCAGCGGTCCCGCGCCCGCTTCCACGTAGTGCAAGCGCACGCCGTTGACATCGGCAAAGCAGTGCTTCCAGCGGGCGTCATCCAGCCCGGGGGTGCGGGTACGCCCTGCATCGGGCCGGGTCTGGGTGAATTCTGGCATTCGCTGAGCGTACCGCGATGGCGGGGGCGGGCGGCGCGTCTGAGCGCCGCTCGCGTGCCGGCACCTGCGGAGCCGACGGTTCCCCCCTTTTCATCGAGCCAGCGCTGACTAGTGCGGCAGGCTGACCTGGTGCTGCTCCTCGCCGGACGCCTCTGGGATCTCGTGGTCGACCTCGGAGGGCGGCGGCTCGGAGCCCTCGGTTGCCCCGGGGCGCTGGCTGGGGGTGACCCCGGCGAGCGCGTGCAAGAGCGCCATCAGCTTCTGATCGACGCGCTCGTAGTAAGCGCGCGTCGTCGTGACGGCCCCTGCCTCGTCCCCAGTGCGCAGCGCCTGCACCAGACCCGTGAGGTACTCGGGGAACGTCGGCTCGAGTACCCACAGATTGGGGAAGCGCTCCAGGGTGTCGCGCAATGCATCGAACAGCGAATTCGCGATCCAGCGCACCGAGACGGAATGGCCCGCTTCCACCAGCACATCCAGCCAGCGCTGGAAGCCGCGTGCCACGACCGCGGCGTCACCGGCCTCGAAGGCCTTGATCAGCAGATCGCCGATGTCGCTCAGGCGCTCGATGTCGGTAGGCTCGGCACGGCGCACCGCCAACCGTGCGGCGTACTCGAGCAGCAGGATGCGTGGCTCGAGCACGTCACCGATGATGTCGGCGACCTCGCTCATGTCCGGCCCCGCGCGCAAGTAGGGAGCGAGCAGCTCCGGAGTGCCCGTGCGGCGGAAGTCCGCGACCGTGACACCGCGGCCGTGCCGCACCGATACCAGGCGGGCCTGCTCCAGCTTGCGCACGGCCTCGCGCAGGGTGTTGCGGTTGGTGCCGTACTTGGCAGCGAGCTCGCGCTCGCCGAGCAGGCGCTCACCCGCGCTCAGCTGACCGCTGAGGATGTGCCGCTGCAGATCTTCGAAGATCTGCTGGGCAATGTTCGAGTTCTTCGTGCTGTCCTTCTCTAGCTTGGTCAACACATCACCTCGTTCCCGAGTTACGCGTCCGCACGACTTCGAGCAACCGGTCCGGGTAGTCTGACATGATACCGTCCACCCCGAGATCCAGCAGCCGCGTCATCTCCGCGGGCTCATCGATTGTCCAAACGTGAACTGCAATTCCCAGCCGGTGTGCCGCTTCGAGCAGACGCGGCGTGAGAAAGCGCCAGCCGCTGACGCTAACTGGTATCTGCAGCGCCTGATAGCCAATGGCCAGTCCGGAACTGAGTCCCAGCCCACTGGCCAGCCAGAATTGTAAACATTCTCGCTTGGTTGCCGATGTTGCGATGCGGCCTTCACTGAGCTCGCGAAAGCTCTCCAGCAGGTCATGGTGCTCGGCCGCGACCACGATCCGGTCGGCGATCTCGTGTTGCTGTATGAACTCCCAGAGCGCCTCGGGCAGGTCCGGGTGGCCGCGTTCCTTGATCTCGACGTTGAAAGACACCCCAGGTGCGGCCGCGACGAGCTCGGCGAAGGTGGGGATCCGCAGGCCCTGCCCGCGCCGGGGAAAACCGCGCCCCTGGGGCGAAAAGCGATAGCCCGCATCCAGGCGCTGGAGCCCTTCCAGGGTATGAGACGAGACGTCTCCGATACCGTCGGTCGTGCGCTCCAGGGTTGGATCGTGAAACAGCACGATCTTCCCGTCGCGCGAGAGCCGCAGGTCCGTCTCCAGATGGGAACAGCCGAGCTCGATCGCGCCCCGGAATGCCTCCAGCGTATTTTCGGGCCAGAGCCCGGCGCCTCCGCGATGCGCAAAGGTGAGGGGTCGGCGCCCCGACAGCGCGGCGTACTCACTCGCAGGATTCATCGGCCAGGATTCTCGTGGGCGAAGGGCGCACGCGTCCAGTTTCGGCGTCTTTCCGCGGGCCTCGGGCCAAAAAGACACGCTGCCCGGCCCCAGGGGCCTTGGTGCTTGCCGGAAATCCGTGCTACCCCTTCCGCGGCTACGGCAGAAAGCCTTCGAGCTGCCCTGGGGATCACGTTCTGCGGGGATCTACCCCCGCACCCGCTACCCAGTCCGCCTGCTCTGGCTCTCCCGCCTCCTCGGGGCTTCAAAACGCCCTCTACAAAACAAACTGAGCGAAATGGCGCCCTGCCCTTAGACGGAGCGCCGCCGTGGCCGGAATGAGAAACGAAACCAAGCATGAACTTCAATGAATTAGGGCTGAAGCCCGAGCTACTTCGGGCCCTTGCCGATACCGGCTACACTCAGCCCACTCCGATCCAGGCCGCGACCATCCCGGTTGCGCTGCAAGGCCAGGACGTGATCGGATGTGCCCAGACGGGCACCGGAAAAACGGCAGCCTTCTGCCTGCCCGCGCTGCAGCGCGCACATGCCTCCTCCGGCGAGCAGGCTTCACTTCACACGTTGATCCTCACGCCCACGCGTGAGCTCGCCGCGCAGATCAACGATAGCCTCGCCACGTACGGCAAGCACCTCGATCTGTGGCACACGGTGATCTTCGGCGGCGTGAACGAGAAGCCGCAAATCGCCGAGCTCGAGCGCGGCGTCGACATCCTGGTCGCGACCCCGGGCCGCCTGCTCGATCTGATGCAACGCGGGAAGGTTCGGCTCGACAGCGTGAAGTTCTTCGTGCTGGACGAGGCAGACCGCATGCTCGACATGGGCTTCATCAACGACGTGAAGAAGATCACGAAGGCGTTGCCCGCGCAGCGTCAGACGCTGTTCTTCTCCGCGACCATGCCCGGGCCGATCCGCGAGCTGGCGAACGGGCTGGTGAAGAACGCCAAGTTCGTCGCGGTCGATCCGGTCTCGTCCGCGGTCGATGTGGTCTCGCAGAGCGTCTACTTCGCCGAGAAGGACCAGAAGCGGCACCTGCTCCTGCACCTGCTCGAGAACGAGGACTACCAACGGGTGGTGGTGTTCACTCGCACCAAGCACGGCTCGGACCGCGTGGCGCGCCACCTGGACAAGGCCGGCAAGCGCGTCGCGGCGATCCACGGCAACAAGGCACAGAACGCCCGCGTGCGCGCGCTCGAAGGCTTCAAGAGCGGCGACATCCAGGTGCTGGTGGCGACGGACATCGCCGCGCGCGGCATCGACGTCGACGACATCTCGCACGTGATCAACTTCGAGCTCCCCAACGTGCCGGAGACCTACGTGCACCGCATCGGCCGCACCGGCCGCGCCGGCAAGGGCGGCGCCGCCATCTCGCTCTGCGACTCGGAAGAGCGCGCCTACCTGCGCGATATCGAGCGCCTCACCGGCAAGCGCCTGACCGTGGTCGCTGACCATCCCTACCTGGGGCGGGCTCCCGCGCAGAGCGCCAGCGGCGCCAGTGATCAGCAGCAGCCGCGACGCGACGGCGGCCAGCAGCAGCGTCGCCCGAATGCGCCTCGACGCGCTCCGGCGCCGGGCCCTGGCCGCGCTCCGCAGACGGCGGGGCGCGATGCCAACTCCGGAAGCGCGCGAGGGGATGCGCGTCCGCGCGGTCGCCGTCCCCGCTCGAACTGGTCGCGCAGCGGGCGCGGCGGACGAGCCGCCGCCGCGAGCGCCTGAGCGCCCACCAGCCGATCGCCGAACGACAGCTTCGGCGATCGGGCTCGGCGCCATGCGGGCGCCCGACGACCCCAGGATGAGACCAACGCACGGCGGGCTTCGCGCCGTGCGGCGCGCCACCGCGCCCGCTCGCCCTGATTCTGACTCCCATGCGCCCGCAGGGGAGCGCGGCCTCAGGGAGGGCTGCCCTCTGCGTACCAGGAATCGATCTCGTCGATCTGCGCGTTGCTGACACAGCTGTCCGTGGACGCTCCCACGCGCGAGCAGCCCGGCGGCATCGCCTTGCTGCGCAGTTCGCGCAGGATATCGTCCTGACGGTCGATCGCTGCTTCGAGCGCGATGCCCAGATCTTCGCTACCCACGTTGTGCCCCCCCTGACGCTGGGTGACGTGGCACGGCCCGCACTTCGAATTGAAGATGGGCCAGATGTCCTTCGCAAATGTGAGCTGCGTGCTCGCCGTGGTCACTGCTGGCGGCATGCCCGGAGCAGCAGTCTCGGAAGCGGGGTTCGGGGAGGCTGCTGGCGCGCTGGCAGCGGCCCTGGGCGGCGGCGCGGCCGCCTGCGCCGGCGCGCTTGGTGCCGCTGCACCGGCGCCGCTCGTTGCGGCGGCGCTCGAGACAGTGGCATCGCTCGGTGGCGCACTCGATACCGTGCCGGCGGGCACGTCCGGAGCCGTGCTGGCCGCGGGGCGCTCGGGCTCGTCGGCGTCCGAGCCTTCGGTTCCACCGCAACCTGCCACTGCCAGGACCAGACCCAGCAAGCTGCCGCAGGCTGCGCGCGAGCCGCAGGCTGCGACGAAGAAGTGACGTGGGGAGATCATGATGCTGATTGGACTCCTGGAAAAATTCAGGCTCGCGCGTGCTTCACGAGCGCAACAGTGGTGAGCAGGTACCCGCACGGGAGCAGATGCAGGCACGTCCAGCACGATTCCTCGTGAAGAGGCGCGGAGCCCGCTGCTTGCGGACGCGCGACCGGCCAGGCAAGCGGGAGCGCTGCCCTCTAACGCTGCCCGAAGGCGCGCAGAACGGCTAGCCTATAGCCGGTAGCAGCCGGCTCGCCCTCATGACCACGTTTGCGTTCCGCTCCAGCACCGACGCGCGGCATTCGTACTTCGTGCTGTTGCACACGGAGGACGCGCCCGACGCCGAGCTCTGGAGCCAATACGTGGACGCCCTCGCGGCCCGCATCGCCCACACGACGACCACGATCAACGTGTTCGCGGTCACGGACGGGGGCGGCCCCGATCCAGGCCAGCGCCGCGCACTGGCCGCGGCGTTCGCTCGCGATCACCTGGGATCGATCACCCACGTGTTTACTACCAGCACCGTGACGCGTGGCATCGTCACGGCGTTTCACTGGCTGGCGCGCTCGCGCGCCGTGGCGCATACGCCCGCGGAGTTCCCCGCCATCTGCGAGCGCTGCGGCGTACCGGCGAGCGCCGTGCTGGAGGACCTGATACGGCTGCAGGCAGAGTTGCCGCCCGTGGCGCTGCTGGAATCGATCGACAGCGCGGTGCGCGGCTCCGGCGTGCACCGGAGCCCGCTGCCCTGACTCGGAAGAACCCCCGCACATTGCCAAGGTCGTCACCCACGACCCCGTCACCATTGCCGAGGACGGCACCATCTACCTGACCCAGACGGGGCAAGACAGCTCCGGTGCCAACGCCGACAGCGCTCCGCCCATTTCGGCAAGGCCCTGAGGGGCGCGTGTGAAACAGCGAAGCAAGTGCTTGATTTGGCGCAGATGCGGCGGCCCGGGCTCCCGCCGCAGCCGCCGTCAGTCGCAGACGGTCTGCGTGCTGGCGGGCGAACCCGCTTCGAAGGTCGTCTCGCTGCCGTCCACGCCGGTGCGCTCGATCGATACTCGATTGCCGAGCACGTCGTAGCGCTCGATCACGCTGTAGCCGGCGCGGTCGCAGCGCGCCGAAGCGGCGTAGCGGTAGCTCACGCTGCGCGCCGCATCGTCGTATTCGACGCTGAACGGCGCCACCTCGCAGCCCCAGGTGGTGAGCGTCTCGCGGGTCGGCGTCGCCTGGCGCGGCCGCCCTGCGGCATCGAAGTCGCGATACGTGTAGACCACGTCGCCTTCCGCGCGCTGCTCACGGCTGCCCACCAGGCGCCCCAGCTCGTCGAAGTCGTGGCGGATCACCCAGGTGCCGTCGCCTTCCCGCCGCAGCTCGCGCAGGCTCGTCACCTTGCCGAGCGAGCGTGCGGCCTCCACGAAGTCGGAAGCGCTCGCGAACTCGGCGGTCGTGAGCTCGCCGCCCTGGCCGAGCGCCGTGCGGCACGACAGCTCCGAGCTCGCCGCGTCGAATTGGCAGCGCGACTCCCCGCTGGTGCCCCCCACGCGTACGCTGCGCTGCGAGGCCACGCTGCGACAGTTGCTGGGCGGTGGCGTGAGCTCCGGAGGCGCCAGCTCCGTCTGTCCCGAGGGCGCCCAGACTCGCTCCAGCTGGTCGATCAACGACGAGTCGCTGCGCGCCGGATCCGAACAGCTCAGGGCCCCGAGTGGGACCAGGAGCGCGAGCAGCGCGGTTGTGGTGTCGAGTCTCATCGGTGGCCCGCTCCGTGACAGAGAGGCCGAGGCCTCTGATCACGGAACGGAGCCAAGCGCTGAGTTTGGAGGCGTTTTAACCGCCTCCCGGTTCACTCCTCGGCAGCAACCGGCGCTTCGGAAGCGGCGGCGGCAGCCGGACGCTTCGCAAGCGCCGGAATCTTCACGCCTGCGGGCAGGCCCTGGAAGCCGGCGATCGCGGTCTTGATACCGCGGGCACGGATCTGCTCTTCCGCGCGCAGCATCGGATTGTAGTTCTGCAGGTTGCGCTCGCCGTTCGGCGCGCCCGCTTTGAACCACAGGCGACGGCTCAGCGGACCGTACATCAGCGGCATGTAGGGCAGGAACTCGCTCGATCCCTCGGTGGAACGGTGAGACACGAAGGCAGAGAAGCCGCCCTTCTTGATGTTCGCGAGCGCGTCTTCCAGGCTGTCCACGCCCACCTTCTCACACTCGGCGAGGATGCCCTCCAGATCGCCGCGCGCCTTCAGGAATGTCTCCACCTGCTTGGTGTCGGCCAGGCCCAGCACGATCTCGATCGCGAGCCGCGTCTCGGTGAAGGTGCCCGCCTGGTTGAGCTTGATCAGCACGCTGTTGCCGGCGCGATCTTCGCGCTTCTTGCCGCACAGGAACGGGATGATGAAGCGCATCTGCGTCACGGCGATGTCGTCGAGCACGATCTGCACGCGATCGCCGTAGCGCGCGTTCATCAGCTTGTGGCCCTCGAGGTCGTGCTCGGAGCCCGGGTCCTCCATGGTCACGAAGTTGTCGGCGCTCTTCACCACCGTGCCGTCGAACTCCACGATCTCTTCGCGCGTCTTGCGGCCCGAGCCCGAGAAGCGCATGTCGTACATGCCCTGCTCGACCAGATCCTCGCCCTTCTGGATCTCGCTGAAGGCGTTGTCCGTGCCGATCGCGTAGTCGGTTGGGCCGAGCCCGAGCTGATCCGCACACTCCTTGATGCGCGTGAGGCCTTCGAAGTTGTCCTTCACCGGGAACACGAAGCCGCGCTCCTTGGCGGTGCCGGTGGGCAGCCCGTCGCGCACCAGGTTCTTCTCGAACTGGCGGAAGAACTTGGTGCCCGTCTCGAACACCTCCTTCAGGCTCTTGGCCTTCATCGAGAAGAAGAACATCTCCTGGATGTCCTGCTTGGTGCCGGGCACGTGCTCGCCGCCGCACACCATGTTGAAGGCGATGTTGGGGAAGTAGAAGGTCTTGGTGCTCTTGTCGGTGAACACCTCCCACGCCTCGTAGCAGCTCGCCTTGAGCAGCGTCTGGAAGAACGCGGTGGACGCCGCGAGACAGGCGTTGCCGCCCCACACCTTCTTGTTCGGACCCGCCTTCTTCACCATCGCGAGGTCGAAGGCAGCGGCCGCGTCCAGGATGTCCTGCGGGCTCTTGATCGTGACCTTCTTCGGCAGCAGCGGCGCGATGTTCTTCTCGATCGACTTGATGGCCTTGTCGTTCGCGATGTAGATGGCCTCGTTCTCACCGTCGGACGTGCCCTTGGGGATGCCGTTGCGCTCGGTGATGGTCCAGGTCTCTTTCCCGCGCGTCACCTTGGCCGTGATTTCCCCTTCGAGCGTGAAGTTCGCGTACGAAGACAGAATCTCGCGACCCATCAGTTTGAAGTTGGAAACGATGGTTTCTTTGGCGGCCATGCAGACTCCTTGGGATTAGAGGGCCGCGAGAATTGCCCAGTCGCCCTGCCGGCGTCAATTCAGGAAGTCGCCGGAAACGCGCGAGGCCCAGCGGGAGAACGGCGCTTTAACCGCCGTCGCCGCCGCCGAGATCATCGTCGGCGTCTTCCGGTACGGAATCGTCATCCAGGTGATCGAGGAAGCCCTCGGGCAGGCTGACCACTTGCGTGCCGGAGTGCTTGCCGCGTGAAACACGGAGCGCCGAGCGTGGAAACGGTTCGAACGGGTCAAGCGAACTCACCGCCGCCTGCAGATCCGCCAAAGTTTCGACCTGGGTGAAGCTCTGGCGCAGCCGCGCGCTGCCGCGGAAGCCCTTGGTGTACCAGGCCGCCATGCGCCGGAAGGCGCGCAGCGCCGGCGCTTCTCCGAACCATTCCGCGGTCCAGCGGGCGTGCTGCAGCATCACCTCGACCACCTCGCCCAGCGCCGGCGGCGGCCGGGCCGGTTCGCCCTGAAACACGTCGAAAAGCTCGCGAAACAACCAGGGCCGGCCCAGGCAGCCGCGGCCCACGATCACCCCGTCGCAGCCCGTCTGGCGCATCATCTTCAGCGCGTCGCCGGCTTCCCAGATGTCGCCGTTGCCCAGCACCGGGATGCGCAGCCGCTGCTTGAGCTCCGCGATCGCCTCCCAGCGCGCCTGGCCGTCGTAGAGCTGGGCGGCGGTACGGGCATGCAAGCCGACGGCGCGGCAGCCCTCTTCCTGCGCCACTCGCCCCGAGCTCAGATCGGTGCGCAGCCCGTCGTTGATTCCCATGCGGAATTTGATGGTCACGGGCACGTTCCCCGCCCCCTGCACGGCGGCGCGCACGATGCGGGCGAGCAGCTTGGGGCGCGCTGGGATGGCAGCGCCCCCGCCCTTGCGCGTGACCTTGCGCACAGGGCAGCCGAAGTTCATGTCGATGTGGTCGACGCGCCCTTCCCCCACCAGCCGCCGCACCGCCTCGCCGACGTACTGGGGGTCCGAGCCGTACAGCTGCAGGCTGCGCGGCGACTCGTCCGGGCCGAAATCGCTGAGATGCAGCGTCTTCGCGTTCTGCTCGACCAGAGCGCGCGCCGCGATCATCTCGCTCACGTACAGGCCAGCGCCAAACGAACGGCACATGCGGCGGAACGGGTAGTTGGTGACCCCCGCCATGGGCGCGAGCACCACCGGCGGCCAGACCCGGAGCGGGCCGATGAACAGCGGCGCGAACTCGCCCGGCCGTGCCGGAGGCTCCAGCGCAGCCTCAGCGGGCTGCTCCGGCAAACGCAGGGCCGAAGCCGGAGGCTGGGCAGGGCTGTCCTGCAGAGGAAGCGAAACGGCGTCCGACATAGGCTCGCGAAAAAGGCGGGGGTGCGGGGGGTCCCCGCAAAACGTCGCGGGGTGCGGGGGGTCCCCGCAAAATCAGTTTCAGATCGGTTCAGCGCTCGCCGTCGCCGCGGCGCAGCCGCTGACGTACCATGGCCCGCGCATAGCGCCCCAGCGCAAACGGCGTGGTCAACAGGCTGCCCGCGAGCGACGCGGCGAGCTGCGCCGGGCTGCCGCCATTGGCATCGATCTGAACGCGCTCGCCGGTGACCGCGTCTTCCAGAGCGCCGCGCGCCTGCGTGCGAGAACCATCCGAACGGATCTCGACGATCAGGCGCGCCACCACCGGCAAATCGGGCGCCTCCGCAAGTGGATCCTTCTCCTGTGCGCGCAGCGCCGTCGGAGCTTCGCCGGTGATTTCGATGCCCCGCCGCTCGGAGAGCCGCTGCGCGGCGGCTTCCATGCGCTGCTTGGCCTCTTCGACCCGCTGTTTGACGCCCTGGACCCGATCCTCCAGCGCCTCTTGCCACGCTTTCTTCAAGGACTGGGGTTTAGCCCCCGGTCTCCGTTGGGGCAATCCGATCTGGAACGCGTTCAGGGAGCCGGCGGCGCGAAATCGCCGGGAAGCGGCCCCGGACGTGGCCGTTTGCCTCGCCAGGGGGCCCACTCGAGGTGCGCTCCCAGACCGCGAGCCGAGCCGCACTCCAGCGCCCTGCCGGGTGGAAGCAGCGCGGTCTGGATGTTCTCGCTCTGGTCCAGGAAAAAGGCGTGATCGAAGCGAGCGCCGACGTCCGGCCAGGCATAGGCCACGTACTGCCGCTCGGCGGCCTCCTCGTCCAGGCCGGCACCGGGCTCGCCAGACCACTGCCCGTCGCGCTGAGGCAGGCAGATGACAAACAGAAAGCCGCCGCGCCGCGCCGCGAGCCCGAGCGGAGTGGGAACCAGCTCGCCGCAGGTCAGGACGGGGTTGTCCTGCTCGGGCTGACCACGCAGCGGGGGACCGCCGCAGAGCTCGCTGAGCAGGGCGGCGGAGCCGATGCCATCGTGGTCCGGATCGATCCAGCCCGACCTGCGCATGGCGTCCTCCGCGAACAGCACATCCCGGAGCCAGGAGACCGCGCGCTGCTCGCCGGCATCGCGACCACCGCGCACGATGCCCGGCATCGCGACCTCGACCACGAAGCGCACCAGCCCCACGCCGCTGCCGATCACCGCCAGCGCCACGAGCGCGCGGCTCTTGCCCGACCCCGGCTGCGCCCGCGCTGGCAGCGCCAGCACGCCGAGCAGCGTCAGGAACAGCATTGGCAGCGCGAGCAGTGGAAAGATCGCTGCCAGGCACGCGAGCGCCGCCAGCCCCAGCGGCCAGGGCCGCTTCACTTCTTGACGACCGGCTTCGCCGCGGGCTTGCCCTCGAGCGCAGCGACGCCCACCGTGGCGCACTGGCCATCTTGCGCGGAGGTGGCGCCGCTCACGCCGATCGCGCCCACGATCTTGTCGCCCACGACCAGCGGGATGCCCCCGTCCAGCGGGACCGCGCCCTGCAGGCTCAGGATGCCCTGTTTTCCGCTGGCGAGCGCCTCTTCAAAGGCCTTGGTGGGGCGCTTGAACAGCGCTGCCGAGCGCGCCTTGGCCTGTGCGACCTCCGAACTGCCGCTCTGCGTACCGTCGATGCGCTCGAAGTAGACCAGCGCGCCGCCGGCATCGACGACCGCCGCGGCCACGGTCCAGCCATTCTTTCGGCCCTCGGCCAGCGCCGCCTGCGCGGTCTTTCGGGCGGCTTCGACGCCGATGGGGGCGCCGTACTGGTTCGGTATCTGTGCCAGCGCTGGGAGCGAGAGAGCGCTGGAGACGATGACGGTGGCGACCAGGGTCTTGAAGATGCGCATGCTCATATCCTTGAAGGAGAGGGCCGCGGGAGGGTGGACCTCGGCAAGGCGGCTGCCCGCACCCATAGCGACCCCGGGCGCGTCGAGTCGAGAGCGAGGAGGTGCGCTGGTTTGTCCTTCCTCCCGGCCAACCGATAGTGCGTCTTCGAGCATTGCGCCGATAGATGTCCGGCGCGGGCAAAAGTCGCGGTGGGGATCGTCGAGTCGCCGTGAGCGGCAAACGGCCTGAGCTCGGGCGGGATCCCCGCAGAACTTTTTAAGCGGGCAGATCCAGGAGCTCGCGCACACGCCGTGCCAGCGCCGCGAGCGTGTAGGGCTTCTCCAGAAAATGTACGCCTTCGATCAACACGCCCTGACGCGCGATCGCGCTCTCCGCGTAGCCCGACGTGTAGAGCACCTTGGTGCCGGGGTTCCGCTCGCGCAGCCGTGACGACAGCTCCTTGCCGCCCAGCTTCGGCATCACCAGATCCGTGACCACGAGGTCGATGTGCACTCCGGCCTGAGCCGCTGCGGCCAGCGCCTCGGCCCCATCGCTGGCGCACAGCACCCGGTAGCCTCGCTTCTCCAGCGCAGCGCGGGCCAGGCTCAGGATCATCGGCTCATCCTCCACGATCAGCAGTGTCTCGCTGCCTCCCCTGCCGTTGGCGGGCGCCGGCTCGGTCACATGGCGCGCCCGGGGCAGCTCCGCGCGCGGCAAGAGGATGCGAAACGTACTGCCGTGCCCGGGCTTGCTGTGCACGGAGATGCTGCCGCCCGCCTGCTCGATGATGCCCTGGCACATGGCGAGCCCGAGCCCGGTGCCCACGCCCTGCGGCTTGGTGGTGAAGAACGGCTCGAACAAGCGCGCGCGGATCTCGGGGCCCATTCCGGAGCCCGTGTCGGTCACGCCCAGCACGGCGTATTGCCGCTCACGTTTCCCCGGCTCGTCGGGATCCAGCGCCAGCGCCTGCGTCTCCAGCGTCAGCGTTCCTCCCTGGGGCATCGCG
>JAICTU010000461.1 GCA_025936205.1 Polyangiaceae bacterium
AACGTGGAGGTGCCCATGTAGTGGTAGAGCTTCTTCGAGCGCTGCGAGAAACGCGTCGAACCATCCGGCATGAGCCCCTTGCCCTGAGTGCCGCGGATCGCCTGGCACAGGTTGGTCTTCGGGTTCAGGCAGTATTCGCACTGCCGGCACTCCGGCACGTACAGCGGGATCACGTGATCGCCCACCGCGAGCGAGCTGACGCCCGCGCCCACTTCCACCACCACGCCCGCGCCCTCATGCCCGAGGATCGAGGGGAAGATGCCTTCCGGGTCCTTGCCGGAGAGCGTGTACTCGTCCGTGTGGCAGATGCCCGTGGCCTTGAGCTCGACGAGCACTTCGCCCGCCTTCGGGCCTTCCAGGTCGATCATCTCGACGCTGAGCGGCTTCCCTGCTTCGTGTGCGACGGCGGCTCGAACTTGCATGACTCACTCTCTCCTCGGTGGGCGGACGCGATAAGAACCGGGAGGGTAGTGGAGCCCTCCGTGAGTGGCAATCGGCGCCTCCCCGAGCGCTACTCGAGACGCGCAAGCTCTCGAAGGATGCCCCGGGGCAGCGGCCGGATTGAAGTTTTACAGGCGGGTGTTCCCGACTCGTAGCGAGGGCCGCTCAGGGTGCGCGCAGCAGCCGCGCCAGATCGCCGTGGATCAGGCCATTGCTGAAGCAGGAATCGCGCAGGTCGAGACGGCGGCCGCCATCGCGGTCGCTGAAGCGCCCGCCCGCTTCCTCCACGATCACGACGGCGGGCGCGATATCCCAGGGCGCCCCGCTGCGATCGACGAGCGCATCCATTTCGCCCTCGGCCACGGCCAGCAGCGAGTCGAGCGTGGGCTGCATCCAGCGGCAGCTCTGGGTCAAGCGTTCGATGCTGGGGTCCTCCGTGTGCGTCCACAGCGTCACACGGCTCTCCGCCAGCTGGCTCACGCCGGACACGCGCAGCCGGCGCTCGGTGCCGGCTGCGCCGCGAAAGGCCCCCCCGCCACGGCTCGCCCACCAGCTCGCGCCGATCACGGGCCGGGTGATCACTCCGACCACGATCTCGCCCTCGACCTCCAGCGCGATGTGGGTACCCCAGAGCGGACGCCGCGCCACGAAGTGACTCGTGCCGTCGATCGGATCGAGCACCCAGCGCCGCTCGCGCGAGCCCGTTTCTCCCAGCTCCTCGCCCTGCACGCCGTCGCCGGGACGCTGCTCGCCGATCAATTCGCGCAGGCGCTTCTCCACCGCCACGTCCGCTTCGCTCACCGGCGAGCCGTCGGGCTTGCGCTGCGTGACGACGCCGCGCCGAAAGAACTCGAGCGCCAGCTCGTCGGCGACGGCCGCCAGCCGCCGCGCGAAGGCGAGATCCTCGGCCAGCGACTCACTCTGGAGCGTCATGTTGCGGAGTATGTCGCGCGCGCACTGCGCGCGCAATTCTCCTGCCGTGTCAGCAGCTATCTGGCGCCCAATGGGCGCCTGTGAGCGCGCCGCAGCTGGGCCAACCACGCCGCTATCGCCAGCCCGACGAGAGCGCCGTGCGCGTCTGCCCGGGGCTGAGGCGCGAAGGCGCACCCTCCCGAAGAGTGGGCTGGGGTCACGATATCGGTGGGCGAGGCCTCAGCGCCGGTGGGCAATGGCGCGGGACCGGCGGGCGGGGCGCTCGCGGCGCCGCAGTGAGCAGGGTCATCGCTCGAGCAAGTGACACCCTCGTCGCTCGTGAGCGTGAGCGCATCGCGCAGAGGGAATTCGGCCCCGACGCAGTCGCTGCGAGTGGCCAAGGAGATGTTGCGCGGCAGCTGCGGAAAGGAGCAGATGACCTGTGTGGCCTCGCTGACGTGCACGCCGTCCGTGGCACGCAGCCGTGCGCAGACTCGGGCGTCTTCGCTCTCGACCAGCGGCGTTCCGCATTCGCCGGGCCAGACCATGCGATGAATGGAGCCATTGCAGTACAGGCTCTCCACCAGCCAGGCCACTGGCGTCGTGCTCGGCTCGAACGTCACACCCGTGCGCTGGCCGGTATCGAAACAACCTTGCGGCGCCACGAGCCTGCAGGGGAGCGCACTCCGATCACGCGTGACGGCGAGCGGCTCGGGCACACTGGGCGCCGGAGCGAGCGCTGGCCCGGCTCCTGTGGTGAACGAAATCGACTGGCCCTCTCCCTCTCCCTCTGCCTGGAGCCCAGAGGCCCACGTGACCTGATAGGTCGTGTTCGGCGCGAGCTGTCCGAGATCGAAGACGCCGTCCGCGCTGTAGGGGAGTTGCTGGCCGTCCAAGCTGGGCGAGCCCGCGCCATCACTCGAGACATGCAGCCGCGCGTTCGTGGGCACGTCGACCGCTCCGTCCGCAGGGTACGTCCAGAGAACGAGCCCCGACGGCCCGATGCACGAGCCGTGCGCCTCCCTGCCCGCCAGCAGCGCGGCGAGCCCGACGCAGAGTCCCGTGAACGCCCAGCGCATGCGACAGACTATGAAACACGCCCGTGGGGTGTGCAACTCCGGCGGCGACCTCGGCCGCCGCTGTCAGGCGCTGCGGCGCAGAGCGGAGCCGGTGAGCGCCGCTTCCAGCTGGGCCGCGAGGCTCGGCTGCAATGCGGGGCTGGGCAGCGAGGGCGGTTCCTCGCTGAGCCAGCGGGTGGGCTCTTCCCAGCCCTCCGGGGGCGCCGACTCCGGCGCGAGCAGCTCGAGCCGCGCGCTGGGCGGCATCGAAATGGGCGCCAGCAACGCCGGCGCGGGCACGCCCGGTGCCGGTGCGGGCAGGCTGGGCTGCACCGCCTCGATACTGCGCGTCAGCGTCGCCGTGACGGGCTCCGCCGGAGCCGTATACGAGTGCCAGTGCTTCTCGACGATCAGGCGCGAGCCGCGCGAGAACGTCAGGTACGACCAGCACCAGTGCAGCAGCACGAACACGCGGTTGCGGAAGCCGCTCAGAAAGTAGATGTGCACGAGCAGCCACATGCTCCAGGCAAACGTACCCGCCGAGCGGAAGCGACCGCGCTGCAACACCGCGCGGCGCCGGCCGATCGTGGCCATCTGGCCCTTGTCGTTGAAGCGGAAGGCCGCGCGCGGCTGCCCGCGCAGCTCCGCCAGGATCAGCTGGGCCACGTGCTGGCCCTGCTGGATCGCGACCGAGGCCACGCCGGGCAGCGCGCGCTCCGCGTCCGCCGGGCGGAAGTGCGCCTGGTCGCCGATCACGAACACGTTCTTCTGGTCGGCGAGGGCCAGATCTTCTCCCACCACCACGCGGCCCTGCGCGTCGGTCTTCGCGGGCAAGCTCTTGCCCAGCGGCGAGGCCTGCACGCCGGCGCCCCAGATCACCGTGTTGCAGGCGAGGTGCTCCTCGCCGACGCGCACGCCGTTCGCGGTCACGTCGGTGACGCGGCTGTTCACCCAGACCTGCACGCCCAGCTGCTCCAGCTCGCGCGCCGCGCGGCTCGCCAGCTCGGGGTCGAAGCTCGGCAAGATGCGCGGCCCTGCCTCGATCAGGACGATGCGCGTCAGCTTGGGATCGATGTTGCGAAAGTCGCGCGCCAGTGTGAAGCGCGTCATCTCGCCGATGGCGCCGGCCAGCTCCACTCCGGTCGGGCCGCCGCCGATCACCGCGAAGGTCAGCAGGGCGCGCCGGCGGCTCGGATCGGGCTCGCACTCGGCGCGCTCGAAGGCCGTGAGCACGCGCCGCCGGATCTCGGTGGCTTGCTCCAGGTTCTTCAGCCCGGGAGCGTGGTCTTCCCACTGCTCGTTGCCGAAGTAGGCGTGCTGCGCGCCGGTGGCCAGCACCACGTAGTCGTATTCAAAGGTGCCGACCGCGGTCTTCACCTGGCGCGCGTTCACATCGACGCAGGTGACCTCGGCTTGCACCACGCTCACGTTCTCGTAGCTGGAGAACAAACTGCGGATCGGCGAGGCGATGTCCGCTTCGCTCAAGCCGGCCATCGCCACCTGGTAGAGCAGCGGCTGGAAGAGATGATAGTTCCGGCGATCGATCAAGCACACGCTGACATCGCGACGGCCTGCGAGCGCCTTGGCGCAGTTGATTCCCCCGAATCCGCCCCCGACAATCACCACACGCTTCAAGGTCATTTCTCCCGTCCGGTGCCGGTACCCTGGGGCACCAGCGCACCACTGAACCTCGACGGAACGCCGGCGCGCTGCCGCTCGAGGAGACCAGCACAACGGTAGGGGAGCGAGCGACTGAAGGAACGAAGCGCGCGATCGCAGCTGATTTTCAGCTGTAGCGTGGAATTCGCCGTGCCGACGGCCAGGCGTTACGCGTGTGAAACACCACGACGCCGAAACGGTGCGCTGCGAGAACTCGCGCGTACGAGATCCGAACGCATCACTCCGACGCAGCCGGGCGCTGAAGCGCACTCAGGGGTGATGGGGCTCGGCGCTCAGCGGGCACTGTCACGCTACAGAAATGCCCGCTGAACGACTCGCCGACGTCAGAGCGGCGCGCCCGGCACCTGCACGCGCAGCGAGAGCACGCCGGGGTTCGCGGGCTCTCCCGCGAGAAAGCGCAGGATCGCGAAGTTGGCGACGTAGAGCGTGTGCAGATCGCCCTGAGCCGTGCCGAAGGCAAAGCTGGAGGGACTGTCGAGCGGAGCGCCTTCCGTTACGACCTGCACGCGCCCGCGGCGGTCCACCGTGGCTAGCCGGTCTTGTGTGTTGACCGCTGCATAGAGGGTGCCGCTGCGATCGAGCGCGATGCCGTCCATGCCCTTCAGGGCTGGATCCTCGACCAGCACCGAGAGGCGGCGAGCCTGATTCTCAGCTCGCGGCGAAGAAATGAGCACGCGCCCGAAGTCGAGGTTGCCGATGTAGAGGTCCCGCTTTTGAGCGTCGAAGGCGAGCCCGTCCACACCAAACTCGTGCAGTGCGATGGCGGGCGATGCCGGATCGCCAGCGAGCAGGGGGTCGCTCAGCCACACGCTGGCATTGCCCTGCCCGTCGAGTTGCCAGATCTGCGCCAGAAAGGGATCGCTGACCAGCAGATTCCCGTCGGCATCGAACACCAGATCGTTGGGGAAGCCGTTCGGGTCGAGCGCGGCGAATTGCGAGAACTGGCCCGTGCGCGGGTTCACGCGCCAGACGATGGCGGCGGGAGGATCTGCGCTGAAGCTGCCGCTGCTGATGTAGAGCAGCCCGTCGGGGCCGACCTTGATGCCGGTGAGTTGCCCGCCGGTGGGCATGACCACCGTGGCCACCTGAGTGACGCTGTGGTCGGGCGCGATCTGGAATACCGCGCCGCCCACCGTCGAGACGAACAGATTGCCGTGGCCGTCCGCCGTCATCGACTCCGGCAGTTGTCCGAGGGCGGGATCGAAGCTCGCCACTCGTTGCAACACCGGATCATCGCAATCTTCCGCGGGCGGACTGGCAGACGCGGGGCCGGCGTGCGCCAGCCACATCACGATTCCTCCCAGCGCGGCACACACGACAAAGCTCGAGCAGATGGCTGATTTCATGGACACGACCCTCCTGTGTGCCCGATCCATATCAGCCGCCCCTACGCTGGGACAGTGACGGATTGGCTGACAAGGCGTGGCCGCAGCAGGTCGTCGCTGACTCACCGCTGCGCGGAAACGCCAGGCTGTCCCCGCGGCTTCAGCCAGCAGCGTCGAGAACGTCCCTGAGCGTGTAGCGCCCGGGCTGCTGCTTCACGAGCCAGCGCGCGGCCCGCAGCGCGCCCTGCGCGAACAGGTCGCGGTTGGTCGCGCGGTGCGTGAGCTCCAGCCGCTCGCCGGGGCCCAGCAGGTGCACCGTGTGGTCGCCGATCACGTCGCCGCCGCGGAAGGCGAGCACGCCGATCTCGTCGCGCGTGCGCGCGCCCACGATGCCGCTGCGCCCGGTGACGGGGCGTAGCTCGCGCACCTCGCGCACGGCCTCCGCCAGGCGCAAGCCGGTGCCGCTCGGCGCGTCCACCTTGGCGCGGTGGTGCATCTCGCTGATCTCGACGTCGAACTCCGGTCCCAGCCGCCGAACGGCCTCCGCCGCCAGCTCCGCCAGGACCTGGACGCCGAGGCTCATGTTGGCGGCCCAGAGTACGGGGATGCGCGCGGCCGCGGGTTCGAGCAGCGCCGGATCCTTCAGCCCCGTGGTGCCGCTCACCAGCGCGACGCCCTGACGGGCGCAGAGGCGCGCCAGCTGCTCCAGCGCGGCCGGCTGCGAGAAATCGATCACCACCTGCGCGCCGAGCAGCGCCGAGGCCATGTCGTCGGTGATGGCCACGCCGCTGCGCAGGCCGCCCGCGAGCGTGCCCGCGTCTTCGCCGAGCCCGGTATCACCGGAAGCCGCGCAGGCGCCCACCAGCTCCAGCTCGGGGTTTTGCCCGCACAGGCGGATCACGGCGCGGCCCATGCGGCCCGTCGCGCCACACACGCTGATCTTCAAGCGCTCGGCCATCTCACTGCTCGTCCGGGGCGTGGGGTGCCCCCGCGGAAAACAGCTGGAGAGCGGCCACCACCCGGGCGCGCTGGCCCGGCGTCGGCAGATCCATGGGAGGACGCAGGCGCGCGGCGATCGCGCCGCGATGCGCGAGCGCCGCCTTCACAGGGCCGGGGCTCGGCGCGCAGAACATCGCGTCGTGCACCTGCAGCAGGCGCAGGTGCTCGGCGCGCGCGACGTCGAAGCGACCCGCGAGCGCGGCTTGCACCACGCTGCTCACGGCCGCCGGCAAGACGTTGGAGGTGACGCTGACCACGCCGCGCGCGCCCACGGACATCATCGGCAGGGTCAGCGAATCGTCGCCGCTGAGCACGCTCAGCCGATTGCCGATGCGGGCCAGCAAGCTTTGGCAATAGGTCACGTTGCCCGAAGCGTCCTTCAAGCCGACGACGTTGGGACAGCGCGCCGCCGCTTCGATCAGCGTGTCGACCTCGAGCGACACCGCCGTGCGCCCCGGAATGTTGTAGACCACCAGCGGCACCTGGGCCGCGTTCGCCACCTGCTCGATGTAGTCCGAGAGCCCGGACTGAGAGGGGCGGCTGTACGCCGGCATCACCAGCATCACGGCGTCTGCACCGGCTTCGACCGCGGCCTGGGCCTGCGTCACGGCCTTGTGCGTATCGCTCGCCCCGATGCCCGCCATCACGAACGCGCGCTTCGCAGCCACAGCCGCCGTGCGCCGGATCAGCTCGAACTTCTCTTGCTCGCTCAGGGTCGGGCTCTCGCCGGTCGTGCCGCAGGGCACGAGGCCGTCGATCTTGCCCGCGATCTGCGCCTCGAGCAGGCGCTCGTATGCCGGGAAATCGATGCTCCCGTCAGCTTCGCTGAACGGGGTGACGAGGGCGGTGAAGGTGCCCTTTAGGGTGAACGCAGGCATGG
>JAICTU010000775.1 GCA_025936205.1 Polyangiaceae bacterium
CGAGCACGATCTGGAGGACCCACAGCAAAGCATTCATCGCGGGCCGGGTTGTATCACGCCTTCCACACCCCCACCGCGCTGAACTCCTGCCAGGCCCACTTGAGCCAGCCGACGAGGCTGTTGGCGAGCCAGAGCGCCCAGGCGAGCATGACGCCGCGCCAGACCCAGAGCGAGAGCGAGAGCGCCCAGGCCTCGGGCAGCGCGCCCGCCGTACGATCCACGTACCAGCGCAGCAGCCGTTCGGAGCTGCCGCCGCCGGCCACGCGCATGTCGGGCGTCTCCAGCAAGCTGTCGTAGACGGCGCCGAAAAGGCAGCCGAGGAACGCCAGCGTCAGCACCAGCAGCAGCAACTGGCGCGCGTTGAACCAGAGGCGCCGCTGCGGGCGCTCCACGTCCTGGAACGCCATCAGAAAGAACCAGGCGAAGATGAGCCCGGCGACGGGCAAGGGCACTTGCGTGAGCCCGAGGGCGAGCAGCGCCCACTGCCAGGTCCCGAGCGGGCTGCGCGGCACGCGCGCGAGCACCGGCGCGAGCAGCAGGATCAGCACCAGATGACCCCAGAACAGGATCGCCGGACCCCAGCCGGGGCCGCCGGCGGCGAGCAGCCAGCGATCGTCCGGCAGCTGCACGCTGAGCTCGGCGTTGATCAGCTCGGCGCCGAGCTGGACGCGCGGAGTGTGAAACAGGGCAGCGAGGCCGCCGGGCTGTTGCCAGCCCACCTGCAGCTCGTGCTGCCCCGGCGCGAACAAGAGCGAGAGCTTCGAGCCCTGCTGGCGGATCGGCTCCGGTCTGCCGTTGATACTCAGCTGGTCGACCTCACTGCCCTCGGGGAGCGCGAGCTCGTAGCTGGTCTGGGTGCTCGCGCGCAGGTGCGCCGAGAGCCGCGCGCGGAGCAGGCGCACGCCGGGGAAGAGCTCGAGCCGCGCGCTGTCGATGGTGGCCGTCTGGCCCTTGGCAGCCGCGGGGCGCGCCAGCGCGAGCGTGAGCTTTTCTCCGGGCCAGGGCGCGAACACGGGCTCCCAGTTGCCGTTTCGGACGTGCTGGATGGGCGCGAGGTCACGCGCCTCGCAGCGAAAGATCGGACTGCAGCGCACGACCCAGCGCTCGCTGTAGGCGGCGCTCTGCGCCGCGGTCAGCGTCAGCTCGGGGCGCGCCTCCAGCACGCTCTCGAAGCTCACGCTCTCGTCATCGCCGGCGAGCCGCAGCGTGGCGACGCCGCCCTCGACCGGTACCGCCGCGCTGGTCACGCGCTCGCCGGGCAAGAGCGGCACGCGCGCGGTGATCAGCGAGCCCTTGGGGCTGTAGCGCCGCAGCTCCGTGCTGACGGTCCAGGTGACGCCGAACGAGAACGTGCGGATCAGCTGCGACCAGCTGGGCAGCGTGGCCGCCGCGTCCTCGGCTTCGGCGCCGCGCATGCCCTCGGCCGCCAGCGGCCTCACGAAGGCGAGCGAGCCGTCGATCTGTCCGCTCTCGGACACGCCGCTCACTTCCCAGCCGGGCGCATCGAGCGTGACCCAGCGCGGCGGCGTGCCGGGGTCGAGCGTCAGCTGCCGCCCCGCGATCGGGCCGCGTGCCTGCAGGCGATGCAGCCCGGGGTCGAGTCGCACATGCAGGTAGCCGTCTTCGCCGAGCAGGAGCGCGCTGACGGCGCGGCCGTCGAGCTCGATGGTTGCGGGCGTCCAGCTCGACACGGGCCCCGGCAGCCGATACTCGGCGCGCTCGGCGGAGTGGAGCTCGGCGTTCAGGCGCAGCTCGCTGTCGCTGGCCACGATGGACAGCTTGGGCACCTGGACACAGTCCGCGCCCTCGCAGGCGCGCGGCGTCTCGACGCGCTCCTTCAGCTGTTGCAGCAGCTCGGGGGTCGGCAGATCGGCGCGCGCCGGAGCCGCGTGCAGCAAGCTCGTCAGTACCAGGGCCAGCGCGGCGCCCGGTGCTGCGGCACGGAGCGGAAGACCCGGCTCCGGGCGCCAGCGCATCCAGATGCGGCGCAGGGCCCAGAACGTGAGCAGCCCGACCAGCAGGATGCGCAGCAGGGACAGCACGGCCGTCAGCGCCGGCGACAGCAGGTACAGCTGCAGCGTGTGCGTGTGTTCCACCGGCCCCGACCAGTTGAGACGCCAGGAGCGCCAGCTCCAGCTCGGCACTCCGGGCCCCGTCTGGATCTGGGCATTCGGGTCCTGCTCCAGCAGCGCGCCAGCGCCATCTTTGCCGCGGCGGCCGTACGCGTTGCCTTTGGCCAGGCCTGCGCCGAGTGACCCCGTTCCGAACGCGCTGGACAGGCCCATGCCGCCCTCGGGCGCCGGCTCCGCCTTGGAATCCTCCAGCTCCTTGGCTGGCTCGGGCGCCGGCGCTGCCGCCGGCTCGTAGCTGCGCGTCCCCGGCAGCTCGAACATGCCACCTTCGTCCTGAACCTGCGGATACAACGCCGCCCGGATCTGTGACACACCGAAGCTCACCACCGTGCCCAGCAACACCAGACTGCTGACGACCGTCACGGCGCGCACCAGCTGCCGGAACCGCCCTGCCGGCAGCCCCTGCAACAGCGCGATGCAGAGCAGGATCGCCACCCAGGTCAGCCGCGGCGCGCTCGGCTCGCCGTGCGCGACGAACAGTGCCAGCAACGCGAGCGCGCCCCATGCCCAGCGATCCAGCTTGGCCACGGCCACGGCCACCACCAGCACGAAGAACACCGCGAACAGATCCCAG
>JAICTU010000655.1 GCA_025936205.1 Polyangiaceae bacterium
CCCTCCGCCGGGTCGCCGGGCACGCCCTCGATCGGCTGCTCGAGCGGGGTGCCGGACTCGAGCAGAATGACCAGCGCGGCCGCAAACAGTCGCTGATCCTCTGGGCCATGAGCTGGGCTCTCGGGCGCGGGGGACAGCCAGGCGGTCGCAGTCTCTCGGCCGAGCAAGCGCGCGAGCCAGCGTTCGGGGTGAGCGCGATCATCGGCTACGGGCCCCAGCCCTTGCAAGGCGAGGACTTGCTCGGGCACGCCCGCAGCGCCTTCACGAGCCTCCGTCAGCCAGGACTTCAGCTGCGCAATGCCCGCATCGATCTCGGGGCGGCTGGCTTCTACGAGCGGCTCGCCGATCGCAGCGCGCGCCGCCTCGGCTGCCGGCAGCGGGCCTTCGAACGGTCCGCGCACGAAGATCGCGAGATTGGCGGCGCCGAGCGCCAGCAGCAGCGCCACGTGAATGCGACTTTCAGCCTTGGAGGTCACTCTACCTGGCTAGAAACGCCCGTTTCCGAAAAACCATCAGCGCTGACAGCGCCGGTCAGAGGTCGGAGCGGCTCGCACTCCGGCGGCGCTTTCGTGCGACAAGCAACCGACAGGCGTGTAGCCTGCCGCGCCGTGTCCCGAGCCATCGAACCCGCTTCCGCCCGGCGCGGGCGTGCGCTGCGGGTGCCTGTCGAGGCGCTGGCGGTGGGGGAACGGGAGCTGACGGGAGCGGCTGCTCGCTACATCCAGCGTGTGCACCGCCAGGGGACGGGAGACCGGCTGCTGTTGTTCGATCCGCTGCTCGGCTTGGAGGCAGAGGCCGAGATCGTGGCGGCCTCCGCTGTTAGCGTGACGTGCGAGATCGACCAGGTGCGCCCGAGTGGCTATCGCGCAGCGCCGATCTGCTTGCTACAGGCGCTTGCCAAGGGTGCGAAACCGGACTCGACGATCGCCGAGGCCACGGCGCTCGGCGTGGAACGCATCGTGTTCCTGGAGAGCGAGCGCGTCGTGGTGCGTATGGAGCCGGAGCGCGCTGCTGCGAGACGGGTGCGCTGGCAGCGCATCGCGGTGGAGGCCGCGCGCCAGTGTGGTCGCGGCAACGTGCCGGCGATCCAGGGCCCCCTGCCGCTGCCGGACATGCTGGCGCAGGCAAACGAGGCCTGGCGCCTGCAGCTGTCGCCGCACGGCTCGCCCCTGCTCGCAGAGCTCGCGGAGTGGCGAGTGGGCCAGGGGGTGGCGCTGCTCGTGGGGCCCGAGGGCGGGCTCAGCGCAACGGAAGTGTCCCGCGCCGAGGCAGCTGGTTTTCGGCCTGCTTCGCTGGGGCGCACCATACTGCGCACCGAGCTCGCCGGCATCGCGGCGCTCGGCGCCCTCGTGGCGTTTGGGGCCCTGCGCGGTATAGGATAGAGGCGGATGTCGGATCGATCGCGCGTGCGAATTCTGGTCGCCAAGCCCGGGCTCGATGGGCATGACCGCGGCGCAAAGATCGTCGCGCGCGCGCTGCGCGATGCGGGGTTCGAGGTGATCTACACGGGCCTGCACCAGACCCCGGAAATGATCGCGCGCGCCGCCCTGCAAGAAGACGTGGATGCGGTCGGGCTCTCGATCATGAGCGGGGCGCACCTGACGTTGTTTCCCGCAGTGGTACGCGCTCTCGCTGCGGTGGGAGCGGCGGATGTTCGCGTGTTCGGCGGAGGGATCATCCCGGCCGAGGACGTGGCGGCGCTCGAGCAGCAAGGGGTCAGCAAGGTCTTCTTCCCCGGTACACCCCTGGACGAGATCGTTGGCTGGGTGGAGGCCAACGTGCTGCCGCGGCCGCTGTCCACGGGTGCCTGACCCCCCCGTCCGCTCCTTACTTCCTCCGGGCTGCTCCGTTCGTTCCGTCCTCGTCTCCGCGGCGAGCGGCGGACGGCTGCCGCGCTGAACCCGGTGGGAGGGCGTGGGAAGCACCGACCTCCAAAACCCCGCTCAGGGTGGGAACCGGTGGGAACCGGACCAGACTCGGCCAAGCTCGCGGGCGGGCTGCCGCGAGCCCATGGAGTGCCTGTGGCGGCATGTAAGTGCGCGTCGTAGCAAGATTTTTTTGTTCTCTTGAGGTCGGTTGACAGGTTTTGTCCGGGCCCGTATCCTCTGGGCACGAGTGGGAGAAAGTGGATCACTATGGAAAGTAGTGTCGAACTTTCCCAATACAGGGCAATGGCGTGTTTCGCGGTCAGTTCACCCACAGCGTCGACGACAAGGGCAGGGTCAGCCTGCCGTCGCGCTTTCGGGACGTGCTCGCCGCGGACGGCGACAGCCGCTTCGTGCTCACGCCCGACCCGGGTTCCCCCTGCTTGCACCTCTACCCGTACCGGGCCTGGGAGGACTACGAGCGCAAGGTCTCCGAGTTGCCCACCCACGACCAGCGCATCGTGCGCTTCCGCCGGCTCTACGTGTCCGTCGCGCAAGAGGGCGAGCTCGACAAGGTCGGGCGCGTGCGTCTGCCACCGGAGTTTCGTGATCGCATCCGGGTGGAGAAGGACGTCGTGTTCGCCGGCATGGGCAAGATAATCGAGATTTGGTCCAAGGCACTTTGGGAAAGAGAACTGGAAGAAAGCGCAAGAGAGGCGCCTCAAATCCTCGCCGACGTAAGGGAGTTGATCCGCATATGACCGAAGCCGCGCTCCGCCTGACAGAGATCGAAACAGCAACCTCCTCGCACGTTTCGGTGATGTGGCGCGAGGTCGTGGCAGCGCTTCAACCGCGCCGCGGCGACATCTTCCTCGACGCCACCGCCGGCGCGGGAGGCCACTCCGAGGCGCTGCTGGAGGCGGCCAACGAGGTGAAGGTCATCGCCTTCGACCGCGATCCGCTGGCAGTGGGGCGCACGCGCGAACGGCTGGCGCGCTTCGGATCGCGCGCCGAGGTGGTGCATCTGGAGTTTGCTCGCATCGAGGAGTGGCTGCGCGAGCACCGGGTCCCCGCGGCCTCGGGCTTGATCGCGGACCTTGGTATCTCCTCACCCCAGCTGAGCGAGGCCAACCGTGGCATGAGCTTCCGGCTCGAGGGGCCGATCGACATGCGCATGGACCTGACGCGCGGCGAGACGGCGCGCGAGCTGATCGAGCGCGCTTCGCAGGATGAGCTGGCGGATCTGATCTACCTGTACGGGGGCGAGCGGCGCTCGCGCCGAGTGGCGCGCTGCCTCAAGCAAGCGCTCGAAGAGGACAAGCTGGGCAGCACGCTGGAGCTGCGCAAGGCGGTGGTGCGCGCCGTCGGCCCCCACCGTGTGGGAGGGATCGACCCCGCAACGAAAACCTTCCAGGCCTTGCGCATCGCCGTCAACGGCGAGCTGGATCAACTGGATGCCCTGATCGACGCGCTGCCCGCGATCGTGGCGCCCGGTGGGGTGGCGGCGTTCATCAGCTTCCACTCGCTCGAGGATCGCAAGATCAAGCAAGCCTTCCTGGATGGGAGCCGCTTCGAGCGCCTGAGCAAGAAGCCGATCGTCGCGAGCAGCCAGGAGCTGGACGAGAACCCGCGCAGCCGCAGCGCCAAGCTGCGCGCAGCGCGGCTGTTGCCACCATCGTGGTCGGAAAGTGGACAGGATACGGACCCGAGCGCAGCCTGAGCCGGCATGCGCGAATCGAACAGAGCCTTTGTCCTGTGCTGGACGCTCGCGGTGGCCGCCGCCACCGCAGCCTTCTGCGTACACCTCACCTTGCGCGTGCGCGCGATCGAGCTCGGCTACGAAATGGGCCGCATCCACGCCCAGCTCGGCCGCCTGCGGGAAGTGCGGCGGGTGCTGGAGCTGGAGGTCGCCAGCTATCAGACGCCCGAGCGTGTCGATCTGGTGGCGCGCACCCTGCTGGGCATGGCGCCGCCCGGCGTCGATCGCATGTTGCACGCAGCGGCGTTGCCCAAGGTCCTGGACGCCGAGCGCGAAGCCGGGCGTCGCAGCGGACCGCTCGTGGCGAAGCGCAGTGAGGGAGCGAACCAACCATGAATCGCCTGCGCACCTTTGAAGGGCGCTGGGTGCGCGCCCGCATGGGCATCATCTGCGGCCTGCTCGCGCTCGCGTCCGGCCTGGTGGTGTCCGCCGGTTACTCCGTGATGGTGCGGGACGGCAACGAGTGGCGGGAGATGGCCGAGAAGCAGCGGCAGCGCCGGCTACGGCTCTCGCCCAATCGCGGCAGCGTCTACGATCGCAACGGCAGCCCGCTCGCGATCAGCATCGA
>JAICTU010000322.1 GCA_025936205.1 Polyangiaceae bacterium
CGAGCGGGCGTCGGCCACCGTTCGCCTTGGGGATGTAGACCCGCCTTGCGGGCTTGGGCCGATATCCCAGGCGTCGAAGGCTGCCCGAGAGTGCCTCGATTCGCTCGTCGAGGCCTGCTTGGTAGTCTTCCTTCTTCACTCCGTCCACTCCGACAGCTTTCCCGCTGGGTTGTCTGTCGAAGCTGGCGCGCAGCCCATCCGCGCCGGTCAACAGCCCCATGAGAGCGTTGAACCTCAGCTTCGGATTCTGCTTCGCCGTCTGCGTGAAACGAGCCAGATTCGTGGTCATGCGTGACTCCAGCTCTGCGTCTGGCACATGTTTCCCTGGCTCGTTATGCTGAGCTGCCACCCCTTGGCTCCATCCGCATTACCGGATTTCGTCGCTACTATGAGTGGCTCCGACTCCCGCGACGTGATGACCTCGTCCTCGGTGATTAATCTTGGACTTCGGCTGCGCCAGGCCGCACCAGCACGGGCTGGAAGCGTTTGCGGTTGGCGCCACGACGCGGGTCTCATTGGTTCCGTGCTCACCGCTATGTCGTGCTCGAAGCGGTCTCGGACCCCGGGGCGCCTCGTAGTGCTCGCCATGACGCCCTACGAGATGTGGCCTGCGTCGTTATGCATCGCATCGGCCAACCCAACACAGCTTTCGGGGCTCAATCCCTTCAAGGTCGGCTTCATCCGTTACCTTTGCTCCTCGCACTCTTTCGTTGCCTACTGCTCTCGGACGCTGGTTACCCGCACGTCCGCAAGGCTCGATACTGGGCCTGTGGCTAGCAGTTACCCAGGACGGACTCACACCGCCTCGGTCAACACGACTTCTCCAATCACTGCGCATAAGATACATTATGTTAACTTTTAGGGTCGAACCGAATCAGGCTGCGGCTGGAGCCGCTGGGCCAGGTCCGCCAACGAAAAGAGCCAAAAAAGCCCGCCTTCGCGCGGCGAATCAGTGCTGAACGATGCGCCCCTGGGCGGTCGCGTAGCTGCCGGGCACGTCCGGAACGCCATCGGCGTCCGTATCGGGAAGCTTCGAGACGTATTCGAGCAGCGCTTGCCAGTGCTTCAACTCCTGGACTCCCGGCGACACGGGATCGACGTCCACATAGCGCGTCGTCGGGTCGACCGGTGTCGCGCAGTCTGCATCCTTGGCGACCACCGATAGCGCGCCGCCCGTGACGCTGCTCACCAGGCTCAGCAAGCCAGCCACGTAGTTCGTGGTGAGTACGCGATAGCACGTGGTCGTGTCCGACACGTCCAGCTCTTGCTCACCGCCGCTCGTGACCAGCGCAAGCCGCGAGACACGTTGGAACGGCGGCTTGCTGCTGTCGAGCTCCACCTTCATGCCCGAGAGCTGCAGAAACAGATCACTGCCCACCAGCTGCGGCACGCCATTCAGCTCTAGACCGGAGCGGATGTCCTTGGGGGTCAGGTAGAAACTCACCAGCGGAAAGCCCGGTACCTGATCGGGCCCGATGCCGATCGGCAGCACCTGAAACAGATCGGTAAACCAGATTTCGCCGGTTTTGCCGTGGACGATCGGCGCTCGGATCTGCCCGTCGGCATCGAAAGCCAGTACTGGTGGTTGCATGGGCTCGAGCGCGCTCACCACGCTGCGATAGGCATCGGTGACCAGGTTGCCGATCGGCGCCTCCTCATAGAACGGAAATGGCACGTCTGCCGAAGTCCTGGCGATGACCTGGCGATAGCCCAGGTGGCGGACGCCCAAGGCGGCGTCGAGGCCCTGGACAAACTGCTCCAGCCCCGACTGCGTCGCAGCGTCGCCGGGTACGGTATCGTCGATGTCGAGCAGCATGTAGTCGTCGAGCTCCACGCTGGCGCGTCCGCCTGCGGTCGCCGCGGGCGTGACCGTCAGCGAAAGCTCCCCAAGATAGCCGCTGTACGAGCCGGCGGTCACGATCAGGGTCTCACCGACCTTTGTGGGCTGAGGCAGGACGTCATGTGTATGGCCACTCACGATCACGTCGATGCCCGGCACGGCGGCAGCCAGCTCCGCGTCTTCCCCATGCCCCTGGGCATCGATCCCGGAATGCGAAAGCGCAACCACCAGATCCACGTGGTCCACCTCGCGCAGCTCCCGGACCATGCGCGCGGCGGCCTCCGCGATCGGCTCGAACGTGAGCGGCCGCGCCTGTGGTGTCACCTGCACGGCGTTGGCGCCAAGCAAGCCAAACATGCCCACCTTCAGCCCACCGACGTTCTTCACCAGCTTGGTCCGCAACGCGCCCGTGCCCTGCACCAGTGCGGCCAGCGCATCATCGCCGGGATCGCTGCTGCTGAATTGCATGTTGCTCGACAGGATCGGCAGGCTGATCTGCTTGGCCGCGGCAGCCTGTAGGATCGCGGCCAGCCCCGCCGGCGTCCAGTCGAGCTCGTGGTTGCCGATGGTCGTCGCGTCGTAACCGAGCGCTTGCATCATCCGCAGCTCGGGGACCTCGAGCGTGCCCAGCAGCTCGAACAGCGTGCCCATCATGAAGTCCCCGGCGTCCAGCTGAAGCACGGCCCTGCCCGCGCCTGCGGCGCCCGTGCGCGCCCGACCGATCGCCGTGGCGAGCCGTGCAAAGCCACCGTGGGTCGCATCATCACCTGTCGTGGCCGGCGTGTAGTCGCGCTCGGGTCCAAAACCCATCAGGTGCGAGTGGATGTCGTTGGTGTGCAGCAGCAACAGCTTCTGCGCAGTGCGCGCACCGTTGACCGGCGCACCCGCGCTGCCACCCGCACCAGCGGCGTTGCCAGCATCCGGCGTCTCGGCGCTACTGCCCGCCGCGCCGCTCGTGCCCAGCGGGGGCAAGATCGCCGTGCGATCCTCACCGCTGCACGCCGCCATGCCGAGAGCCAACGCGAACAGCCACGCGGCATTGCGCGCGCCATCCGGCGCTGAACACTCGGCAAAGGACTCGGAACTGGTGCGCTCGCTCCACCGCCGGCTCGGCATGCGTCTCTGGCCCCTTTCGCTTACAGAAGTACACGCCTACTGTACCGCGCAGCGGGCGAACAAAGAAGCGCCGGGCGCGCGAGTGCTCATCTTAGCGCTGGTGGCGAGACAAAACGTTCAGCCCCGCCGCGCAACTCCGAGAAGGAGTGCGCCGGCGGGGCTTCCTCGTTGGGATCGAAATGAAGGGGCGGGCTCAGCCCATATCGAAATCGTCGCCGCCCATGCCGCCCATGCCGCCCATACCCATTCCGCCCATTCCGCCCATGCCGCCCATGCCGCCCATCCCACCCATGCCGCCCATTCCACCCATGCCGCCGCCGTGGCTGTGGCCGTGGTGGCCGCCGGCGGCCTTCGGCTTGGGCTTGTCCGCGATGGCCGCTTCGGTCGTGAGCATCATGCCCGCGATGCTGGCCGCGTTGGTGATGGTGGTGCGCACGACCTTCACCGGATCGATGATGCCAGCACTGAGCAGATCGCCGAACTGACGCTTGGCGGCGTCGTAGCCGAACGCGTCCTTGCCGTTCTTGACCTCGTTCACGATCACGGACGGGTCGCTGCCGGTGTTCGAGATGATCTGGGTGATCGGCGCCAGGAGCGCCCTGCCGACCAGCTCGATGCCCGC
The DNA here is from genome assembly GCA_025936205.1 of Polyangiaceae bacterium. The sequence continues at coordinate 3,579 of JAICTU010000322.1, forward strand.
GCGCACGTCGTCGGTGTAGTTGGTCGCAGCGTGCGACGGCCCCTCGGTGCCCTCGGCAGCTCCGCCCTGGGCCTGCTTGCTCTCGATCAGCTGCTTCAAGGCGCCGGCCGCGCGCAGCAGAGCCACGCCGCCGCCCGGGACCACGCCCTCGGCGATGGCCGCGCGGGTCGCGTTCAGAGCGTCGTCGAAGCGCGCCTTGCGCTCGCGCATCTCGACCTCCGTGGCTGCGCCGACGCGGATGACCGCGACGCCGCCCGCCAGCTTGGCGAGACGCTCGTTGAGCTTCTCCTTGTCGTAATCGCTGTTGGTGTCCTTGACCTCGCGCTTGATCTGCTCGATGCGGCCCGCGATCGCCGGCTTCTCACCCTGGCCGCCCACCAGCGTGCAGGTCTCCTTGTCGAGCACCGCGCGCCGCACCTGGCCCAGATCCCGCACGTCCACCGATTCGAGCTTGCGCCCCAGCCCGTCCATGAACGCCGTGGCGCCGGTCAGGATGGCGATGTCCTTGAGCATCTCCTTGCGCCGATCGCCGAAGCCCGGCGCCTTGACGGCAGCGACCTTGAGCACGCCGCGCAGCTTATTCAAGGTCAGGGCCGCGAGCGCCTCACCGTCCACGTCCTCGGCCACGATCAAGAGCGCCGTCTGCCGCTGGTTCGCCAGCTCCAGCGCGGGCAACAGCTCCTTCAGCGACGAGATCTTCTTCTCATGCACCAACACCAGCGCGTTCTCCAGCTCGCAGACCAGCCGCTGCTGATCGGTGATGAAGTAGGGCGACAGATAGCCGCGATCCCACTGCATGCCTTCCACGATGTCGATCTCGGTCTCCAGCCCCTTGGCCTCCTCGATCGTCACCACACCATCGGCAGAGACCTTCTCCAGCGCGTCCGCGAGCAGCTTGCCCACCGGCTCGTCGCCGTTGGCGCTCACGGTACCAATGCGCTGAATGTCTTCCTTGCCGCTGATCTTCTTGGCCTGGCCCTTCAGGTGCTCGACCACGGCCGCGCAGGCCAGATCGATGCCGCGCTTCAGGTCCATCGGATTGAAACCCGCTTCGATCAGCTTCAGGCCTTCGCCGTAGATCGCCTGCGCCAGCACGGTGGCGGTCGTAGTCCCGTCCCCGGTGTCATCGTTCGTTCGCGACGCGACCTGGCGCACCATCTCGCAGCCCATGTTCTGGAACTTGCCAGCGAGCTCGATCTCCTTGGCGACCGTGACCCCGTCCTTGGTGACACCCGGAGCGCCCCAGCTTTTCTCATATGCAACGCAGCGGCCGCCTGGGCCGAGCGTCACCTTCACCGCGTTGGCGAGCGCATCGAGCCCGAGCTTCATCTCTTTCCGGGCCTTGCTGTGGTACGCGATCTGCTTGCTCATCCGAACGACTCCTGTGGGTTCATCGACCGAGCACAGCTCGGCCAGCGGTCAGGGAAAATTTGGTGCGGAAGTTATGACCTCCTCGCGCGGGGTCAACCCCCCAACTCGCCGAATCCCACCGAAAAAGCCGCTCCGGGCGGCCGCGCTGCTCCCAGCACCTCTCCTACCCCCCTCCCCCACCCTCAAACATCGATTCTCTTCGACGGATGCTTGCTTTCCGGAGGAGATATGGGTATCTGCCTGCGCCGCAATCGGCCCCCGACTTGAAGGGAAGGGGCTCCGAGTGTATGGTGAACGGAAGATAGGCTGAGCGGAGGCGTTCCCTCCCAGCCGATAGGGCAGCTCCGAAGGCTGCCAGTTTCGGGTAGGTGCAAGGTTATTGGGTGATCGTCTAATGGTAGGACACAGGGTTCTGGTTCCTGTTATCTAGGTTCGAATCCTAGTCGCCCAACCAAACTTCATTCGCTCGCGGAAACCAGATCCGCGGCATCGTCAGAAATCCCTCAGGGAAACCGGCCCCATCGTCTAGCGGTTAGGACATCGGCCTCTCACGCCGGTAACACGAGTTCAAGTCTCGTTGGGGTCGCAAGTAGTTCGCAAGGTCCCGTTGGCAGCTCTCAGAGCCAACGGGGCCGTGCAGTAGTTGCGAGGCAGCTGTGGAGGGTTTCGCGGGGGCGGAGCCCCCGCACCGTGACTCGGCAAAAGCCACGACCAGTCAGGTCCGTGTCACCGGCTCGGACAGGCGTCGGTCCCGAGATCGTCGTCGCGTCCGCAAGACACATCCCCCTGGGCTTCACCATCCTCGCACTCACACGAGTCGACGTCGCTCCAGTAGCTGACGCCGACCAGGCGGTCGCCTTTGAAGTAGTGGTAGCTGCCCGCAAATCCACCACTGCGCGAGATGAAGCGCTTGCCATCGCTGCAGACACCGATGGTCACCGCGGAGCCCGGGCAATCCTGCGCGCGGGCGGCCTCCAAATCGTCGCTGTAGGAGCGCCATGGCGTTCCCGCTCTGTCCGTCGGCTCGAGCGAGGCCGCGCACTGCGACGGCGTCTTGCAGCCGTCGCCCTTGTCGCCGTTGCAAGCGAAGAGAGCTGCACATGGCAGCGCCGCGCCGAAGAATGCCATCTTTGCCAGCGCGCCGTATCGAAACATCCGCTGCTGTGTCCGTATGCTCATACGGCCTCTGTGGTGCAGTTTCCATTCCAGCTTTTGTGCGCGCGCGCGGGTCAATTCTCGGGCTTTCGGTGTGCCACGGACACGCCGCCCGGGCGCACGCGTCAGACGCACGCTGAAAGGCCCTTCGCTCTTGCCCGAAGCTCGTTCCATGCCTGCGGGACTGGCGCAGCCGACCTCCCGACGGCTGCGCGCCGGCGCTGTGGTGGCGGGTTTTCGATCGGAGGTTAGCCGGTCGCGCTGACCGCCAGATTTGCGGTGCCGTACAAATGGCTGGAGTGGAAGTCCAGGATCCTCGGGAGTTCCAGTCCGCAGGCGTCGTTCAGACACTGGTACATGTGCCGGTCAAAACGGATGGTGACGTCCCTGAGGGTACCGGACCTATCGGGCACCAGGAAGTTTGCTTCAAAGCCGCCTCGTGACGTGGCGCCAAAGCCCACGAACAACCGCCAGTCACACTCCGGGACTTGATCGATCCAACGCAGGATCGCCGGCAGCAGATCCGCACGCCACATGGCGGCTTCGCCGCCAGTGAACAGGCCGCGAGCCGGAGCATCGACACGACCGTGTATTGCATCGTGAGACATGCCATGACTTTGGCGCGCCGCGCACCGGCGCGCAAATACAAAATCCTGCGTGTTTACCGCCATTTGTGGACACTTCTCAGAACATCGCGAGTGCACTCGATTCATCTGGAACAGAATCGTACCTGTATGACAAATCGCGACCACACGGCTGGTGCGCTTCAGGGGTGCGCCGACAACGCTTGCTCCAGGGTGAGCTCGTGCAACGCGCCGTGGCCCTTGGCCGTGATCGCGAAGCGATCGTGCCGCGTGACGCATGGGCTCTCCCCGCCAGCAAGAACCGAGCGAGAAGTCTTGAAATTCCTTGGCTCCGGTCCGCAGCTCGTTCCATGCTTGCCGGCGCCTCTGTGAATGGCCCGCAGCCTCCCCCCATCCCAACCTGGCTGACGCGGCACCCTCTCGATGCGACGCACTGCCTGTACTCGACGAGTCTGCCTGCGGCGTTGGCACCCAGCCAGGTCGTGCGGGAGATCTGGGACCTGCATCCAGAGGAGTTCCACGAGATCACGATGCACGGGCGCATGGTGAAGATTCCACGCTGGCAACAGGCATACGGCAGGGACTACCGCTTCAGTGGCCGCATCAATCGCGCGCTGCCCGTGCCGGCGGTGCTCGAGCCATTGCTCGCGTGGAGCCAGGAGCAGCTCGACCCGCGGTTGAATGGGCTGGTCTTGAACTGGTACGACGCTGCCCGCGAGCACTACATCGGGCCGCATCGGGACAAGACCAAGGGGTTGATCGCCGGCGCGCCGATCGTCACGATCTCGCTGGGCGAGGAGCGAGTCTTTCGGGTTCGCCCCTGGAAGGCCACGGGCGTCGTGGACTTTCCCGCGCTGCACGGCACCGTGTTCGTGATGCCCTTCGAGACGAATCAGGTCTTCACGCACGAGGTGCCGCACTTCGCTCGCCATGAAGGCCGGCGGATCTCCGTGACGTTACGGGCGTTCGAGCATCAGGGCCCCTGATGCCGGCCGAGTCGACCTCGCGGACTCGCAGCATCGCTGTCTTCCTGCCGCCACTCTTGCTCGCGGTCCTCGCCGGGTCGTGGGCGCTGTGCGCGTTCGGTAGCGACGGACTGCTCTCGATATGGGCAGCCGAGCTGCCACCGCTCGTGTTTGCCGCGCTCGCCCTGCTGGCGGTGCTCGCCGCCGCGGTGTCGCGCTCCTGGTTTGCAGGCGGCGCCGCGCTGGGAGCGGTGGCGATCGCAGCAATGCCGCTGGGAGGCTGGAACCTGCCGAGTCGCGCCTCGCAACCCGCGCCGTACCGCGTGCTCACCTGCAACGTCGAGCAGTGGTCGCACGACGGGGCGGTGGTGGGGCGAGTGTTCTCGGAGCTCGCGCCCGATGTCTTTTGCCTGCAGGAGGCGGTGAGCTACGACGATATCCCGGGCGATCCCGAATGGAGTGCATTCCGCGGCGCGCTGTCCGGCTATCAGCTGTTGCGCCACGGTGAGATCGCGATCGGGACGCGCTGGCCCGTGCTCGCTGAGCAGCTGGTGCCTCTGCCGGAGGGCCCCGACACGCGACCGTTGCTCGATGTGACGCTGCAGTCTCCCGCAGGCACTCCGCTGCACGTGATCAGCGCGCACCTGGTGTATACCCACTATTATGGGAAGTTGCCGGGTTCGCTCTCGAGAGCGGCCCGCGCCCGGCGTGCGCAGGCGCAACGGCTGCTCGAGCACGTGGCGCACCTGAACGGGCCCGTGCTGGTGTGCGGCGACTTCAATGCAACGTCGAACAGCGGCGCCCTGTCGTTGCTGCGCCAGCAGTTGGCGGATGCCTGGCAGCTGCGAGGTCACGGCTTCGGCTTCACCTTCTCCAGCGATTGGCCCTGGCGACGCATCGATTACCTGCTCCTGCGCGCCGTCGACGTCAGTGAAGTGCACGTGGTGGAGCAGCCGCTCAGCGACCATCGCGCCCTCAGTGCCAGCTTCAGGGTGGCAGGCGAGTGATCGCGTTGCGGCACCCGCGCTGTCCGAATCTGTTAGCTTCCGTTCGTGGCAGTGGAGCGAGCAGGAGCGTCGGCAGAGCGCCTTCCCGCCGGCTTCCCTGTGGGGGAACGGCGACTTTCATCTCATGCTGGCGAGGCGTGGCTCCCGAGGGCTGGTCTGCGCGCTTCGGTCTGTTCGCGCTGGAGCCTCGGACGCAGCGGCGCACGCTGCGTCCGAGTGGCGAGCTCTGCGCCCAGCTCTGCCGCCGCAGCCACCGCGCGGCGTCGAGCTCGTAGGCGGAAACGGGGCTCAGCCGACGGCGGCAGCCGGAGCCACCGCAGCGGTCTTCCACCCGCGCCGCGAAAGCAAGAGGCCGCGGGCCCGCTGCGCGAGATGTACGAGCAGCGCACGCGCGATCGCGGCGATGCGGCGCTTGTCCAGCTTCGCCGGTAGGGCGTCCAGGTGCCGCGCGAGCGCTGAGGCGACCAGGCGATTCATGTCGAGGTTGCGATCCATGCAGTGCAGCGAGAGATCTCGCGCCAGCTGCTCGGGCAAATAGACGGTGAGTTCGCGATAACCTTCGGGGCCGCGCTCGAGCAACTCCAGCAGCTTGGCTTCCGGGACCTCACCCACCGCTCGCTCCAGCGCCGCCGCCGCGCCGCTGACGAAGGCCTCGATGCTCATGACCTCGGGTGCGGCAGGCGCCGGGGGCGCGCTGGGCGCCGGTGTCACGGGCTCCGGCGGGTTGCTGACCATGGCAACGGCCACGGCGCTGACCGGCGTCTCGTCGACCGCCGGCGGGGGCGTCACGGGCGCTTCGACTTCAGGCGCTGGCGATGGCTTGCGCAGGGAAACAGTCGCTCTTCTTTTCGCCATAAACGAGTCTCTCCACTTCTTGGAACAATGCCCGCATTTCGCAGGCGGCGGGGTCACGCTGCCGCTGACCGGTGACGCCGGCGCCGCCGGCGAGCGCTTCCTGATAGGCGACTCGATAAAACAGCTCGCTGCCGAGCACGGGTACGCCGGACTGCTCGAGCACGCGGCGCGCTTCCTTGCCCAGCTGGGTGCGCGGCTGCTTGCGAGTGATCACGATGCACGCTTGCAGCGACTCGCGGACCTCGCGCGCGGAGCGCACCAGCTCCAGGCTGGTGCTCAGCGCCCAAACGTCGGAAGCGGAGGGTCCACACGGCAGGATCGCCAGATCCGCGGCCATCAGCGCCGAGCGTTGCACTTCGCCATGCCGGGGTGGGCAGTCGATGAAGGTCCACTCGTAGTTTCTGGCCACCGACTCGAGCTGGCCTGGACGGTGCATCGCCGCACCCATCGCCACGACAGTCGGTGCAGGGCGCTGCTGTTCCGCAGCCACCTCGCCCCAAGTGCGAATGGTTCCCTGTGGATCCGCATCCACGAGGAGCGTGCTCTGGCCTCGCTCGAACGCCACCATCGCCAAGCAGATCGCGGTGGTGCTCTTACCGACGCCGCCCTTCTGGCCCATCAAGGTCACGATCATGACCCTCCGGCACTAAGCACGTTGGCACGCGCCCAGCCCAGTTTGTGACGGTTTTTTTGCGCGCTGCGCCGTCTTTCCGCGAAGGCGGTGCTGCTTGCGCTCAAGCGCAGGCCAAATGCTGCCGTTTTTCGCCAATATGCAGAGGCGCTTCTGGCTCGTGCTCGGGTTCCTGCTCGCCGCTTGCGGCAACTCCGATTCCGGAGATGATCTCGCGGGCGCCAACCATCTGACCGCGGAGGATGTGGCAGAGCGCGGAACCTACTGCTGTTTCGAGAACGGCAGCCCCAGCGCCAGCTCGCCTGCCTGTGCCTCCGCCGCGAAGGATTGCGTCTGGAGCGAGACCTACAGCGACGTCGATTCCGCTGGTCGTGGCAGGATGTGCGGCTACCTCGCCTGCCCCTGACGGCGCTCAAAAACCACGCGGGCGGGAGACCGCTCAAAAACCACGCGGGCGGGAGACCGCTCAAAAACCACGCGGGCGGGAGACCGCTCAAAAACCACGCGGGCGGGAGACCGCTC